>CAYOEZ010000178.1:0-10518 GCA_964402955.1 uncultured Ktedonobacterales bacterium
CTCAATACCGCCCGTCCTCATACACCCGCGGCGGTATAGTCATCGCGCTCACCGGCGCCATCACACATCCCTGCCCGGCGCGCACGCACAACGCCAGCGACATTACAAAGTCGTCGTGCCCGTCCTTCTCCGCCACATAGAAGTTCAGCGTCTGCCCGGCCCGCATCGCATGCTGCGCCTTCTCCATCTGCCGCCAGAACTCGGGTATCGGGTTCAGGGTATCGGCTGTTGTCCCTGATCCCTGAACCCCGAACCCTACACCCTGCCCCTGGTACATCTTCACCCTGCCCCCGTTCACCGCCGCCAGCAGCGCATAACCCAGGTCAGACTTCGAGCGCGCCGAGAACACAAACTGCTCCACCACGCTTGCACCCAGAGCGCTGGCCAGAAACGACGCCACGCCCGCGCCCACGCCCGACGCGTCCACCGCCACCCGCTTGCAGCCCCACACGTTGCCTAGCACATCCACCAGCGTCGCATACAAGTCGCGCTGCTTGCGCCCCGTCCACCAGCAGTGCTCGACGACCTTCAGCCGCGGCTCCAGCAGCAGATCGGTCACTGGTTGGTAGTCCACCTCGGCGATCGTCACGACGACTGAGTCACGGCGCGGTTTGGCCGCGCGCAGCGCTGCGTCAGCGGCTTCCTCATCCTCGCCGGCCAAATCCACCCCGGCGACGTAGTCTGCGCTCTCCTGCCGGGTGTGCTGGCGAGGGTGATCGCCGGCCATCTGCGCCCGCTGCTGTGCGTTCAGGAAACCGGCCTGCTCAGCCAGGGTCTCCAGTTTGTACTGCGTGCGGAAGAGCGGGTGATCCTCGCCCAGGCGCAGCCGCTCGGCCTCCACAAACGCCCGGTAGGCCGGCGATAGCGCAGCCAGCGTCTGCCAGTCATATTGAAAGTGCCGGCGCACACCGTCCTTCTGCTCCAGCTCACGATTGACGGCAGCCTGCTTCTCCAGCAGCGTGTCGCCTGTCCAGGATGTGCCGTAAAGAACCGTCGTCGCATTCGTTGACGAGGCCATGGGCCGGAAATCTTTCTGATACTTTTCCTCGTCCATGTCCTGCGCCTCGTCCACTTCCAGCAACAGGCTGGCCGTCAGCCCCACCACACGCGAGGCTTCGTGTCCCGACACAAACAGGCAGGCCGCCTTGCCCAACCCCACCATGTAGCCCTCTCGCACCCACCATTGCCCTTCATCCAGCGGATTTTCCAGTGCTGCCAGCAGCCGGAGTTTGCTATTGAGCGTCTGCGGCTGGTAGGTGGGCGCTGTCTTGACGATCGTGCCGCCTTGCCGCTGGTGGAGGTTGAGCAGGTAGCATTCCAGGTGCGCGCTCAGCTCGTTCTTGCCCATCTGCCGCGCAAACATCACCGTGTACGTGCGCCCCTGCCCGCTACGAATCGACTCCAGCGCCGCCTGCATCGGCTCACTCTGGTATGGCCGCAGCGGCCTGCCAATCACGTACTGCGAGAACAGTCCGGCGTCGCCCATCACTCGCCGCAACCCTGCACGCACGCTGTCTCTCATCGCACCACCACATCCTTCTTACGCCGTCTATTCGCTGTTTTCGTCTCCCTGCTCTCTCCCCCCTGCTCCCTACTCCCCTCTCCCTGCTCTCCTATCTCCGCCAACACTGCGACCAGAGCATCCTGCAGCGCACGATGCCCTTCCGCCGAGATCTGCTTCTGCAGCTTGAGGGCGCGGCCCAGTGTGTCCACAGCCTTGCAGATGTCGGTCAGGTCTGTCCCTTCCTCCAGCTTGCGCCTGATCAGCACGCGCAACAGCCCGATCTCATCAGCCAGAGATGGGTTGGCCGCCAGGTCCGACAGGGCCGCAACCTCTTCCGGCGTAAGCACGCGATCGTAGAAGCGCGATGCGGGGTTCGGGTTGTGCGATCCGCCCCGCTTCTTGCCTGTATCCGGTCTTTGCTCTACCATCTCTGTTGTCCTGGTTAGAACATTTGTTCTATTCTTGACTATAGCAACAAACCATACGTTTGTCAAGACAAACATGCCGCAAACAGTAATGGCGGGGGGACAAGTTCTCCCCCCGCCATTACATTGCTCTCCGGCCAATGCTAGTTCGCCTTGCCGCCGGCCTTCTTCCCGGCCTGCGCCTGCTGTGGGGCGCCGCTCGCCTGCCTCCCTCTGAGCGGCGGCTCCCGTGTCTCCAGAACAGGCTTGCGCCAGCCTGGCCGCGGCGGCTGCCCGCCATGCGGCCCATCATCGGCCTTGAGCAGATCGATCCTTAGCCGCGACAGCGTCGCGATACGGAACACCTGGCTCTGCGCTGCGTTCACCTTGATGGCGTTGGGCCGGAATCCATCCTTCGTACACTCGATCGAAAGCGGATCCTGTGGCACATAGCGCTCCTTGCCCACTTTCGGATACGCCACCGTTAGCTGCGCCCTGGCCTTCGTGCGCAGATTGACCACGCCATATGTGCCCGGACGCAGAATCGTCGCCGCGAACATGTCGCCCGCCTGCAATTCGCGGCTGTCGAAAACCTTGTCGGACTGGTCACGATCAATGCGCCCCGCCGTCACCGCGTAGCCGCCCGCGCCCGTGCCGACGTGGAAGACAGCGTAGCCCTTGGGATTCACCGCCAGCGCTGTTCCGGAGTCGCCACAGCGTGGCTGGTCTTGCCCATCCACCGCCGCCAGGTCGATCGTGACCTGGGTTGCAGGGCACTCAGGATCAACCGTCAGGTGCAAGCTGCCGGCCAGGCTCTCGCCGCGCCACACGTTGATCCGATAGCGTCCGGGCTCAGCGAAGTTGTGAATCACCGTGCCCAGCATTGTCAGCGCGCCGCTATCCAGATTAAGCTGAGTGAAAAGGTATCGGTTTAACACTGCTTTCTCGACAGTCATCTCACACCCCCACGCTTCCCTGTACAAGCATCTCGTCTGTACTAACACGCACTGCCAGATCCCGAAGCGGCAGCTTGATCGGTACCAGCGCGCCGCTGTAGCCGGCGATCGGGAAGGGATCCTCGATCATCGTCAGCGGCGACTTGCTGGCGAAGTAGTCGGCGATCACCGTAACCAGGAAGTCGAAAAGCCCCAGACTCACACCGAGCAGATCGGTCAGCCATTCGTCGATCTTGTCCGGGATATCAAGGATCGCCCGCATCAGGTCGACGATCGGTCCCAGGATGGCCATTATCAGGTCCTTCAGCCAGCCCGGGCCAGGCAGCAGTGCGTTGATGGCGCTGGTGATTGCGTTCTGCAGCAGATCGCCCACCATGTCGGGAATATCGAACAAATCCAGATCGACCGTCAGAGGATCGAGGAAGACGCCCCACTCGTTGGGAATGCCCATGTCTTCCGCAGTCAGATCAAGGATCCCCGCCGGCCGCGTCGATTCCACGCCATACTTGGTCAGTGGCCTGACTGCAACAGACACCTCCGACCGCACCAGCCCGCCCAGATCGAGGTCGATGCCGATGTCCGGGTTCTTATCGAAGACGCAGATGCGCGGCAGGCTAACCGCACAACCCCATGGCGTCGGGATAATGCAGCCGCCGCCCACGCATATTTCTGGAATGTCGATACCCAGCCAGGCCCGTAGCTTGGTGAACTTGATGTCCAACTCGCTCAGTTTGATGCTATTGTCACTGCGCAGGTCAACGTTGCCGTTCGCCAGGCGAATCTCCACGTCATACCCGGCCGTGAAGGGACCGAAGTTGCCGCTGTCAGACTTGGCCGCCTTGAAGTTGTCACGGAAAGCGCCAAACAGCTCCTTCACTCCCCGCTCGGCCACGGCCACGGTCAGGTGCGGCGGCCCGCCCGGACCCGCCGGCCCGCTCCCCGCCCACGAGATGTTGCGCGTTGGCCCTGATCCTCCACCGCCCCCTCCCGGCGACGGCGGCGTTGTCGACGGGCCAGCGGTCAGGTCAATGAACACCTTCACCTGATCGTCCTCCAGCGCCGGGTTGTTGGGAACCCTGGCCGGGGCCGGCGTTGGTGACAGGCTCACGGCTATGGTGTTCATCACGTCTGCCGTCAGCTTGCTGATGGCGATGTGCGCCTTGGGCACAACCACCATCTGCACCAGCGCGTTGATGTAGCACTCGATGCTGTTCTCCAGCCCCTTCGGTTCGATGTCCACAATCTCGATGCCATCGACCTTGCCCGCCAGCACGTATTGCCCGCCCATGTAGGCTGTCTCGATGTGGCCGACAACGTAGAGATCAAGGCAGAAACACTGTAGTTCTCCAATCGGCAGGGCCAGCGGCGGCAGTTTGGCAACTGGAGGTTGCTCGCGCCCTCCCCGCGCCTCCTTCTCGCGCTCCGCCACAGCGATGCGGTTGGGATCGTACACCTCCAGCCTGCTCCGCTCACGCTGCAGGTCACGGAAAACGTCCTTGGGCGGGCAACCGATACCACCACACACCTGTGCGTGAGCGGCAAACGCCTGGCGCGCAAGAGATCGGCCCAACTCAGGAGGTAGCGTCACCACATTGCCGGGGAAGAAATCGATCTCCAGCTTGGTAAACTGGACGCAGAAGTTCAGCCCATAGGCCCCGTTGCTCCCGATGATGGGCAGCGCATCCTCCACCGTGATCAGAGGATTGCCGCGGGCAAGCACCGCCGGGGCAGCCGCTATCCGCTCACACAGCAACTCAGGATTGGCGCGAAAGATGGCCGTGCCGTAGTTGAAGAGCGACGGACGCTGGCTCATGATCTGGCGCACAACCTGGTTCACCCCGTTCTCGTGGACGGCAACATAGATGTCGGACTTGTCTGTAAACGCCATAGCAGTGTCCTTTCTTCTAATGTGGGCGATGCCCACACGTGCAAGACCGGCCGCAGACAGGCGCTGTCAGCGACCGGTCACAGGCGGAACGCGCACACACGCCAGCCGCAACAGCGCTGCTCTTGATCGCTGTGCGCCGCGCACAAATGCATCCCTGAATAGATATCTCCGGCGCCATTCTTCCCTCTCGTACCTGGTTGAGAAAACGGTGTCGTAATATTACTACAGTGCTTATAAATTGTCAAGTACCTGCATTTGACATCTACGCCGCGCTGGTCTATAATGATTATGCACAGCGAATCAGGACACATCGTTGTACGTATAGAGTAGTAGAGGTGGCAAACATGAGACACGTTTGGCGTATCACATCCGTCCTGCTTGTGCTCACTGCTCTACTCATGATGGTCCTCTCTCCTGCGGGCGCTGCCGAAGGAGCGCACGTCAACGTTGCCTCGCTCAAGGGCGCAGTCGATCCCATGATGGCCCAGTACATCCTGCGGGTCATTGACTCGTCCGTCGACGACGGCGCCGCCGCCGTCATCATCGTTATGGACACCCCCGGCGGCCTCGATAGCTCCATGCGCAGAATCATCACCAGGATGCTGGCGTCGCCGATACCCGTTGTCGTCTACATCTCCCCATCAGGAGCGCGTGGCGCGTCTGCCGGCGTCTTCATCACCATGGCGGCGAATGTGGCTGCCATGGCTCCATCCACCAACATCGGCTCGGCGCATCCCGTTGGCAGCCAGGGTGAAGACATCCCCGGAGAGATGAAAGCCAAAGTCACCAACGACGCCGTTGCCTACATCCGCACCATCGCCGAAAAACGCGGGCGCAACGCCGACTGGGCCGAGGCAGCTGTCCGCCAGAGCGCCAACATCACCGAGAAACAGGCTCTCGACCAGAAAGTGGTTGATCTCATCGCCAACGACACGCGCGATCTGCTCAACAAGCTTGACGGCCGTCAGGTGACAACCAGCACAGGCGCCGTGCAGATGAAGACCGCAGCCATTGCCATCAACCGCCTCGACATGAACCTGCTGGAAAACTTCCTGCACACCATTACCAACCCGACCCTGGCCTACCTCTTGCTCACCATCGGCATGTGGGCGCTGATTGCTGAGTTCAACAATCCTGGCGCCTTCCTTCCTGGCATCACAGGCGCCATCTGCCTGATCCTGGCTTTCGTCGCCTTCGAGAGTCTGCCCATGAACTGGGGCGGAGTCCTCCTCATTCTGCTCTCAGTTGTACTCTTCATTGCCGACATCAAAGCGCCAACCCACGGCATCTTGACCATCGGCGGCATCATCGCATTCGCCATTGGCTCGGCCATTCTCTTTAGCCCGCTCACGCCCAGCCTGCCGTCCATGCCCACCGGCGTTGCCGTGCCCTGGCCGTGGATTGTGCTTATGACCGCGCTGAGCGTTCTTGTCTTCACCGTGGCAGTAGGTGCAGGCTTGCGTGCGCAGAAAAGGGTCCTGACCGTGGGCGCCGATCTTGTCGTCGGTGCGACCGGCATTGCCAGGACGCGCATCGCTCCGCAGGGCATCGTCTTGATTCAATCTGAGGAGTGGACTGCATTGAGCGCCAGCGGTCCCATCGAAAAGGGTACCATCGTGCACGTTGTTGGCCGCGAAGGCCTGACCGTGCGCGTGCAGGTCACTGATAGTTAGTACGCCAGGCAACACCAAAAGGAGATTGACAGTATGGACAACCTCATTACGTTGGGGCTGGTGCTGGTGCTGGTCGTGATCTTCATCGGCTGGATTGTGAAGATCGTCCGTGAGTACGAGCGCATCGTGGTCTTCCGCCTGGGGCGCTGCATCGGCGAGAAGGGGCCAGGCCTGGTCTTGCTGATCCCCATCGTTGACCAGCCTGTCGGGGTGGACTTACGCGAGCAGTATCTCGAGATCCCTGCTCAAGCCTGTATCACCAAGGACAACGCCACCATCTCGGTTGACTTCCTGATCTATTGGAAGGTCACAGACGCCTCAAACAGCGTCATTCAGGTCAAGAACTTCGCCGGAGCGTCCCAGGGCATCGCTACCACCACCCTGCGCGCCGTTGTCGGCGACATCACCCTGGACAATGTCCTGGCCCAGCGCGAGCACATCAACACCTTGCTGCGCGAGAGGCTCGATGAAGTGACAGGCCGCTGGGGCGTCAAAGTCACCGCGGTTGAGATCCGCGAGATCGTGCCGCCGCGCGACATCCAGGAAGCCATGACCCGCCAAATGTCGGCCGAGCGCAACCGCCGCGCTGTCGTGACCGAAGCCGACGGCAAACGTGAGGCAACCATCCTCGTCGCCGAGGGCGACAAACAGTCCAACATCCTGCGCGCCGAGGGCGAACGCCAGGCCGCCATCCTGCGCGCCGAAGGCTTTGCTCTCGCCCTGGACAAGATCTTCACCATTGCCAAGACTGTCGACTCCAAGACCATGAGCCTGCAATATCTCGAGGCGCTCAAGGCGCTCGGCGCTGGCCCGGCGACCAAGTTCATCTTCCCCATGGAGTTCGAGAAGTTCCTCAAGCCCCTGGGCGACTTTGCCCAGCAGGCGATGCAAGACAAGAAAGAGTAACAGCCAGGCAAAACACCCGAGAAACAAAATGAGCCATCCCGATCTGGGATGGCTCATAGGTTTCTTGTGGTAGCGCATACCGGATTCGAACCGGTGATCTCATCCTTGAGAGGGATGTGTCCTGGGCCGCTAGACGAATGCGCCGCTGCTCATTGCAGCTAGATTGTAGCATAGACGGCCAGGCGTGTCAAGAAGATTTTCGCTCATATCTGTTGACATCCCCCGCCCATCCATGTATGATAGATGCCACAACAGGCAAGCAGACTGCATCGCCTGCCAGTCCACATCACGAGGAGACGACCATGCGTGTTGCAGAAGTTGTCGTTCGCATCCTGGAAAGCGAGGGCATCGAAGCCGCCTTCGGCATTCCCGGCGCAGCCATCAACCCCACCTATCAGTACCTCGGCGCCTCACAGAAGATCAAGCACTACATCGCTCGCCACGAAGAAGGCGCTGTCCATGCCGCCGACGGCTACTTCCGCGCCTCCGGCAAGATGGCTCTCGCCATCTGCACCTCCGGCCCCGCCGCCACCAACCTGGTGACCGGACTCTACACGGCGCAGATCGACTCCATGCCCCTGATCGCCATCACCGGCCAGAACGTGCGCGCCCAACTGGGCAAGGAAGCCTTTCAGTGCGTTGATATCGTCACCATTTGCCGCCCCGTCTGCAAGGGTGCATGGTGCATCACCGAGCCAAACCAGGTGCCCAGCATCATGCGCCTGGCCTTCTGGACGGCGCGCGAAGGCCGCCCCGGCCCGGTTCTCATTGACCTCCCCCTCGATGTGCAGATGGCCGACATTCCCTACGATCCCGACAAAGACGCCCCCCTGCCCATCCACAAGACAGCGCCCAACGAGGCGCAGATAGCTCAGGCAATTGACATGCTCCTTGCCGCCGAAAAGCCTGTCCTGATCATGGGCGGCGGCGTCATGCTCGCCGGCGCCACCGAGCGCTTCACCGAATTCGCTGAGTACATGCAACTACCGGTCATCACCACCTACATGGCCACCGGCGGCATTCCGGCCAATCATCCGCTGCACGTCGGCCACATCGGTATCCAGGTCGGCTCGCCCTTCGGCAACAAGTTCTTCCTCGATTCCGATCTCGTCATGGGCATCGGCAACCGCTTCACCGATCGCCATACCGGCAAGCTGGATGTCTACACCAAAGGCCGCCGCTTCATCCACATCAACGTCGACCCCGCAACCATCGGGCGCATCGTTCCAACTGAGCTTGGTATCGTCGCCGATGCCGGTCTTGCCATCGACGCCCTGCTTAAAATCGCCAGGCAGAAGACAGCAAAACGCCAGCGCTCCGAGCGGGTCAAGGAGATACCCACCCGCCGCGCTGCCATGGCGCGCAAGACGGACTACGATCAGACGCCCATCAAACCACAACGCGTCTACCAGGAACTCAACGAGTACTTCGGCGACGACACCATGTTTACCACCGGCTGCGGCCTGACCCAGATCTGGTCGGGCCAGTTCCAGAGCACGCCTCTGCCGCGCACCTACCTGGTCTCAGGCGGCGGCGGAACCCTGGGCTACGATCTGCCGGCGGCGATTGGCGCCAAGCTGGCCCGTCCTGAGTCCGCGGCCGTTGCTGTCATGGGCGATGGCGGATTCGGCTTCATGATGGAAGAGATGGCGATGGCCTGCCAGTACAAGGTACCCATCGTTGTCGTGATCGTCAACAATGGCTACCTCAGCCTGATTCGCCAGAACCAGAAATACGCCTACAAATACGAGTATGGCGTTGACCTCACCTATGATGGCCTGGGCATGGACTTCGTCAAGATTTCCGAAGGCTTCGGCGCCTATGCCGAACGCGTCACCCGGCCCGGCGACATCAAAGCAGCCCTCGATCGCTGCGTCAAGTCCGGCAAGACTGCTCTGCTCGACATCATTGTCGAACGCGAAACTGACGCCTCGATGGGTCCCAGTATCGACGCCATCACCGAATTCAACTAGTCACCTGCACAAAGACTTCCGAAGTCTTCGGGACGTCGGAAGTCTTTTTTGTGGGGTAGGTGTGGATATGTCTACAAGTACCGATCGTCCCCTTCTCGCCATCACCATGGGCGACCCGGCCGGCATCGGGCCCGAGGTCATCCTCAAAGCTTTGCGCCGCGAGAGCGTCTATGCCCACAGCCGCCCGCTGCTGATCGGCGACCAACGCATCCTGGAACGCACCGCTTTCGCGATCGGCGGCCCGGCGTTGGCCTTCGAGACTGTCGCCGATCCGGTTGCCGGGCGCTACCTCAAGGGAACCGTCACCGTGCTTGATCTGCACAACGCCGACCCCGCGGCCTGTCCCATTGGGCAGATCAGCGCTGCCGCAGGGCGCGCCGCGGTCGAGTATGTCTTGCGCGCCTGCGACCTCGCCCTGGCTGGGACCGCTGCTGCCGTCGTCACCGCCCCGCTCAACAAGGCAGCCATGAACCTGGCCGGGTTCAGCTACGCCGGCCACACCGAGTTGTTGACCGAGCGCACCCACGCCCGGAAAGTGAGCATGCTGCTCATCGGCGAAAAGCTGCGCGTTGTCCACGTCAGCACCCACGTCTCTCTGGCCGAGGCTATCCGCCGCGTCACCGCCGCCCGCGTTGGCGAGGTCATCAACCTGGCGCAGACGTCGTGCCTGGCCCTGGGCATCAGCGCACCGCGCATTGCCATTGCCGGTCTCAACCCCCACGCCGGCGAGGGTGGCCTGTTCGGCGACCACGAAGAAAAAGAAGTCATGCCTGCTGTGCTGGCCGCCCGCGCCCGCGGCCTCAGCGTCTCCGATCCGCTCCCGCCCGACACCGTCTTCCTGCGCGCTATCAAGGGCGAATTCGACATCGTCGTTGCCATGTACCACGACCAGGGCCACATCCCCATGAAGCTGCTTGCCTTCGACAGCGGCGTCAACGTGAGCATGGGCCTGCCCATCATCCGCACCTCGGTCGACCACGGCACCGCCTTCGACATCGCCGGCAAAGGTATCGCCAGCGAAACGAGCATGCTTGCCGCCATCGATGTTGCTCTACAACTGATCGCCGCCCAACGCTCTCATTCGTAGGGCAGGTTTCCATACCCGCCGCTCCAATTCGTAGGGCCGGTTTCCATACCTGCCACTCCAGTCTGCAGGGCCGGTTTCCATACCTGCCACTCCAGTCTGTAGGGCCGGTTTCCATACCTGCCACTCC
>CAYOEZ010000179.1:0-7852 GCA_964402955.1 uncultured Ktedonobacterales bacterium
GCGTTGTTGTAGGTGCAGTTTCAACTGCCGTTCCAAAAATGTGACGCTCACCCCTTTTCATCCGCTATCTTTACAAATCACTGCCATGTATGTTATAGTATCTGTGCCTTCGGGGAAAGGACATGCTTCGTCCTGCCCGCCGACGCTGCTTTGAGCCAGCACCTGGCAGGATCGATCTCTATAGCCGAAACTAACCATACCCGAGGAGGGTGTTCGCGTGATGGTGACAGCCATTTCGTTTGTGATCGTTCTGAGTATTCTCGTTTTTGTTCATGAGTTGGGGCACTTCGTGGTTGGCCGCTGGGCCGGGGCGCGCATCGAGGAGTTCGCGCTAGGCTTCCCGCCGCGCCTGTGGTCCATTCGCCGCGGTGAAACGGACTATAGCATCAACGCCATACCACTGGGGGGATACTGCCGCTTTGCCGGTGAAGACAACCCGGACGTATCCGGAGGATTATCGCAGTTGCCGCGCCTGAAGCGCGTGCTCGTTTTGGTGGCCGGTGTCACCATGAATGCGCTGCTGGCCATCATCGTTTTCGCCATCATGTTCATGACTGGCTACCCGACCGCCACGGCCATCGATGGAGTGCAGGTCGCCTCGGTTGTCCAGGGCGCCCCGGCGGCGACAGCCGGCCTCATGAGCGGCGATCTTATCCTCAAGGTCAACGGCCAGCTCGTCAAAGATACAAACTCGTTCAGCACGATCATACGAGCAGAAGCAGGCAAAGAAGTCGCCCTGACCGTTAAGCGCTCCGGCAGCGCGCAAGAGGACACCGTGCGCCTGACGCCACGCGCCAATCCGCCCCAGGGCGAGGGCCCCCTTGGCATTTCCATCCAACAAGCAGCTACCGTTTCCAAGAAAGCATACGCGCTGCCTCAAGCACTTGCGCTGGGCGTTGAGCGGACATGGAGCGCCATCAAGCTCACGTTCTATGCGCCGGTGCTGATTGTGCGCGGCGTTATCCCGGCAGCCGGCGCGGTGTCCGGGCCGCTGGGGATTGCGCGTATCGTCGGCAGCGCAACCAACGCCATTCCCACAAACGGGTTCTATCCTCTCCTCAGCCTCACCGCTCTGCTTAGCATCAGCCTGGCCGTGGTGAACATTTTGCCGCTGCCCGGGTTGGATGGCGGGCGCATTGTCTTCGTGATTCTGGAGTGGTTACGTGGCGGCAAGCGCATCAACCCGCAGCGTGAGGCAATCATTCACTTCAGCGGGCTGGTGTTTCTGATCGGTGCCATCCTGATTATCACGTTCTTCGATATCGT
Source organism: uncultured Ktedonobacterales bacterium (assembly GCA_964402955.1). Lineage (GTDB taxonomy): Bacteria > Chloroflexota > DTOL01 > DTOL01 > DAOUCN01 > CAYOEZ01. The sequence goes on from CAYOEZ010000179.1 coordinate 1,267, forward strand.
CTCGCCCGCGCCGCCGATTAACTGGGGACCATGATCCTGCCTGCCTGTCTGCTGCCAAATGGTCGCCCATTCACGCCTGGAAGTATCTCCGCTAATCTGAGTGCATAGATCGGCGGAGATGCGCGGGCGCCCATCTCAATAGACATTGGTCTCAATGATGTCGGTACGGTGGGTCCATTTGCGTCTCTCTCACCTGTTTGTGCGCACACTCCGCCAGGCCCCTGCCGAAGCAGAAACAGTCAGCCACCAGCTCTTGCTCCGCTCCGGAATGATCCAACAGCTCGCCGCCGGCGTCTATACCTACCTGCCCCTTGCCTGGGCACCATGCGCAAGATCGAAAACATCATCCGCCAGGAGATGGATGCGGCCGGCTCGCAAGAGCTTATGATGCCCGTCCTTCAGCCCCAGGATTTGTGGGAAGAGAGCGGACGCTGGACCACATTTGGCCCCGAATTGATCAGGCTGCAGGATCGTAAAGAGCGCAGCTTCTGCCTGGGCCCCACCCACGAGGAAGTCGTCACCGATCTGGTGCGTAGACGCGTGCGCTCCTACCGTGACTTGCCCCTCATCCTCTACCAGATTCAGACCAAGTTCCGCGACGAGCCCCGCCCGCGCGGCGGCCTGGTGCGTGTGCGCGAGTTCAGCATGAAGGACGCCTATAGCTTCGACTGCGATGACGCCGGGTTGGATGCCAGTTACCGGAAGATGCTGGCTGCATACAAGAACATCTTCGACCGCTGTGGCCTGCCCACCATCGCCATCGAGGCTGACTCGGGAGCCATCGGCGGCAAAGCCTCGCACGAGTTTATTGTCGTTGCCGCCAGTGGTGACAACGAAGTCCTCATCTGCCTTTCTTGCGGCTACGCCGCCAACCAGGAGCGCGCCGGGCTGCAGAAGCCACCCCTGCCGCCCGAGTCGCTGCAGCCGCTCGAGGAGGTCCACACCCCCGGGCAGAAGACAATCGCGGGTGTGGCCGGTTTCCTGAACATACCGCCAGCAAGACGCTCAAAGCCGTCTTCTACTGGTGCGACGGGCAGGTCATCTTTGCTGTCATCCGCGGCGATCTGGACGTCAACGAGGTCAAGCTGACCAACATCCTGCGCCGCGCATGGGGACTGGGGCTGCAACTGCACGTCGCTACCCCCGAAGAGGTAGCAGCAGCCGGCCTGACGGCTGGCTATGCCTCGCCAGTGGGGCTGACCGGCATCAGGATCATCGCCGACGACTCTGTCAGTAGCGGCGCCAACTTTGTCGTGGGCGCCAATCGGCCCGACTCCCACCTGCGCAACGCCAACTATCCCCGCGACTTCCAGGCCGACATCGTGACCGACATCGCCCTGGCGAAGAAGGAGGACATGTGCATCCGCTGCGGCGGCGTCTACGACACGTCCCGCGGCGTCGAGGTTGGGCACGTCTTCAAACTGGGCTCCGTCTATAAGCAGCAAGATGCAAGCGCTGTTCCTGGACAAGGACAATTCGCAGAAACCGATCATGATGGGCTGCTACGGCATCGGCCTGAGCCGGCTGCTGGCCGCTGCGGTCGAGCAAAACCACGACGAGCGGGGCATCATTTGGCCGCTGCCCATTGCGCCCTACCACACTCACATCTGCGCCCTGGACATGGAGAATGCCCAGGTTGTATCTGCCGCCGAGGCGCTCTACGATGAATTGTGCGGGGCCGGTTACGAGGTGCTCTACGATGACCGTTCCGAGGCGCCCGGCTCCAAGTTTGCCGACGCCGACCTGATGGGTGTGCCCCTGCGCCTGACCGTCAGCCCACGCACCCTTGCCAGGAACGGCATCGAGCTGAAGCTGCGCAAGGAGAAGGATTTGCGCGTAGTACCCTACGACACGGCGCTGGAAGAAGTGAAGGCGGCGCTGGCAGGAGCATAGTGGGACTTAGCTCAACACTGCACTAGACAGGACCGCAGGCGTACGTCCAGCCTCTTGACAATTATCACAATATTGCTATAATGTGGCAGAGGAAGATAGCATGACAGTTTGGGCTATCGAGTTCTATGTTGATGCTCAGGGGCGGTTCCCCGTGTATGACTTCGTTGCCAGCCTGTCGCTCAGCGAGCAAGCGGCTGTCTACCGTGACTTTGACTTGCTGGCTGAGTTCGGCGTCAGACTTGGGATGCCCCATGCACGCCGGGTAGATGACCTGTGGGAGTTACGATCTGGCCCGGCCAGAGTGTTCTACGTTTCCCATACCTGGCGACGATTCATCCTACTGCATGGCTATTACAAGAAGGGTCAGAAAGCTCCTCGGCGTGAGATTGATACGGCAAAGCGGCGGCTAGCCGATTTCATTACACAAGAAGGAGCTTAAGGATAGAAAGGAGAGCAACAGTGCCTGCGAAGACACTTCACTATGAGGATGTAAGAGCGGAGGCAATGCAAGTTGCAGAATTGCGACGGGCCTACGATGAGCTTGAGCCTGCCTACCAGATTACGCGCCTGCGTATCCTGCGCGGGCTGACCCAGCAGGAACTGGCAGACTTGGTAGGTACAACGCAATCTAGTATCGCGCGCCTGGAAAGCGGGGCGACAAAGCCAAGCCTTTCCTTTCTGCAGCGTGTGGTAGCAGCTCTAGACGCCACGGTCACCGTCAAGATCGAGCCTCTGCCGGCGCGCCCATAGCGACATCAGGCGGGCAACGTCCTCATGCCAGCTCCGCTGCGATCATCCCTGCCAAAATCAGCACACAGCCAACCAAACCTCGCTCGGTGAGCAATTCTCCTGCGACCAGGAAAGCAAACGTCGCCGCAAAGACCGGCTCAGCCGTAAAGATCAACGCCGCGCGCGTCGCGGTCGTGCGGCGCTGCCCGTAGACTTGCAGCACAAAACAGAACGCGGTCGGCAGCAACCCCAGGTACAGTCCGGCCAGCAGAACATCAGGCGTGAACTTCCCAACCGTCTCGGTCGTGAATGCCAGCACTGTCGCCGCAATCGCCGATAGGCCAAGCTGCACTGCCACCATCACCGTTGGTTCCGAAGCATGCGCGAACTTGGTCACATAGACAATATGGAAAGCAAACGCAACCGCGCAGCCCAGCGTCAACAGGTCGCCATAGCCTAACGTCAGGTTGTCATTGAGCGAAAGCAGCGCCAGCCCTACCGTCGCCAGCACAATGCCCACCAGCGCGCCCCTGGTAGGCCGCTGCCTCAGTGCAACGATCGCCAACACCGGCACGATCACCACCGAGAGCGCTGTAATGAAGCCGGAGACGCCCGCTGTCGTATACTGTAGCCCCGTCGTCTGCAACACATTGCCGGCAAAGAACATCACGCCGAGGATGGCGCCGGCTATCACGTCCATGCGCTTGACGCGCCGCATGCGACCAAAGAACAAGATGAACACAACGAGGAAGCCAATCGAAAAGCGTAATGCCAGCAGCGTGAATGGACCAATGTCATGCAGCGTATTGCGAATGATGATGAAGGTGCTGCCCCAGATCGTGGTCAGGAACAGGAGCATCAGCTCTGCCTGGTGTTGTTGTTTCGCATCGTAGGTCGGAATGGTCACAATGCCACCTTGTGCGCCACAACCCAGGCGTTGAAAGCGTGATCTGAATGTAGCTCCACCTGTGCGCCAACGGCCTGGAGCATCTGGCCCATATCCCGCGGCGAGAAAAAACGGCTCTGCATGAGCGCCACACGCTCAGCCAGGGCGACAACTTTGACGATCAGCGTATCGATGTTGGGTTCCTCAATGACCAGCCGGCCGCCTGGCGCCAGGACACGCCAGAGCTCCGCGATCGCTGCACGATGGTCAGCAAAATGGTGAAAGGCATCGACGACCACAATGCGGTCAAACGTGGCATCGGCAAAAGGCAGCGCCTCCACCTGTGCGCGCAGCGCAGACAGACCGTCTTTGCCTGCGGCGTGGCGCAGCATCCCGGACGAAACATCTGTCACGACAATCTCACTGGCCAACCCACGCAACGCCTGGGCCACGCGCCCCGTGCCGCCGCCGGCATCGAGCAAACGCCCCGTCGTGGGCAGGTCCAGGTACGCGCGCAGCGTCGCCGGGTCGAGCAAGCCGCCGATAATCCTCTCGTAGAACGGCGCGGCCAGCGAAAAATGATCAGGCATAGGACAATTCAACCCCTTTCCTCGTCATGCGGGCTATTCTACCACACCGGCCACCGAACGGCAACCGACCCCTTCGCCGCGCGCCAACACCGAACATCGTCGCAGCCATCCCCACGGTGTGCTATAATAAATAGCGTCATCTGCGCAGTGCTTTTCGGGCCATGCTCATTGGCGGCCTCGCTGCTGCCTTTGCCATTGCGCGTGCCATTTCGTAGGAGGTCAGCCGCATGTCTACTCGTCTCATCCCACTGGGCACAAATGGATTCATTCCAACCCAGGGCCGCCATACCATGAGCTTCCTGGCGCTGGTGGATGACCAGGCCATCTTGCTTGACACCGGCACTGGCATCGCCCGCCTGCTCGGCCAACCGCTCGACGCCATGCTCCAATCGTATCCGGTCCTCAACATCGTCTACTCGCACTATCATCTCGATCACACCGTTGGCCTGTCCTACTTCACGGCCGTCTGGCCGTCAAAGCCTTTGCACATCTACGCCCCGGAGCGCCCGCTCCTGCACGCGCTTGCCGAAGAGACACTCAACGGTCTGATTCGCCCACCGAACTTTCCCTTGACGCTGCAACAGTTCCCCTGCCCGGTCACGATCACCCCGCTGCATGACGCGCAGGTGCAGATCGGCTCCGTCTCCGTCCGGCTGCGCTCACAGAAACACGCGGGCGGATCGGTGGGCATCCGTCTGGGCGACGACATCGCCTATACGACGGACACTGTCGTCGATCAGGGCACAGTTGAATTCGTGCGCGGCGTCAAGCTGTTGTTGCACGAGTTGTGGCTCGACGATGCTGAGGTTGCAGCGGAGGAGGCGACGCGCAGCGGCCACTCCTATGCCAGCGGTGTGGCGCAGCTCGCCACACAGGCCGGCGTCGGCAGCCTGATGATCGTGCATCACCACCCCCGCCGCACGCTGGCCGAGATCCAGAAAACGGCCGCCGCCTGCCAGAAGGCCACCACAGCGAGAGTTATCGTTCCCGACGAGGGCGCTGTCTACGACGTATGAACAGCGCGGAAATTGCCGTCGCTTTCTGGTAACAAATACCATGCTCATCCGTATTGATTAGAGGATCACGAGGAGAAACGACGCATGAAGATCATTCTTGACACAGACATCGGCTCTGACATCGACGATGCCGTGTGTCTGGCCTATCTCCTGGCGCAGCCAGCGTGCGAGCTGCTGGGCATCACCACCGTCAGCGGCGAAGCGACGAAGCGCGCCATGATGGCCAGCGCCCAGTGCAAGGTGGCCGGCAAACAAGTTCCCATCTACCCCGGCTGCGAGAAGCCGCTCCTCGTTGCAGAGCGCCAGCCGTGTGCACCGCAGGCTGCCGCGCTTGCTCGCTGGGATCACGACACGACGTTCCCACAAAACCAGGCGGTAGAGTTCCTGCGCCAGACCATTCGTCGCCATCCCGGGGAAATAACACTACTCACCATCGGCCCACTGACGAACATTGGCCTGCTCTTCGCTATCGACCCCGAGATTCCGTCGCTGCTGAAGGGGCTGGTGCTGATGTGCGGGGTTTTCACCAACAATCTGGCTCACGTGGGTGCGAGCGAATGGAATGCCAAGCTTGACCCGCACGCCACAGCCATTGTCTATCGTGCGCCGGTGGCTATCCACCGTTCAATTGGTCTCGACGTGACCTGCCAGGTGACGATGGCCGCGGCCGAGGTCAGGCAGCGCTTCCAGACCCCTCTGCTGCTCCCCGTGCTCGATTTTGCCGAGGTGTGGTTCAGGGAGCGCGATCGCATCACGTTCCACGATCCGCTCGCTGCCGTCTCCATCTTCGACAATGTCTGCACCTTCCAGCGCGGGCAGGTCGAGGTGGAGTTGGCGAGCGAGCACTGCCAGGGCGCGACGATTTGGCAGCCGGGAGGCCCAACCTCGCCGCACGAGGTCGCGCTCCAGGTTGATCCACAGCGCTTCTTCAGTCACTATTTCTCAGTTGTGCACTAACCGTATGACCGTGCTGTTCTATCGTCTGCACGGGACCGGTAATGGATAGATAGAAGGAGAAAGGAGGAGCAACATGTCTCAGCAACCACAGCAGACCCCGCAGCCCCCACAGTGGGACAAGGACGAAAAGGAGCGGGACGAGAAACGGGATGAGAAGGGGCGGGACGAAAAGGGCCGCAATGATCCCTTGAGCAGTATCGTTTGGGCCCTCATCCTCGTCTGGGCAGGCCTGGTGCTGCTAGCCGATAACCTCAATTTCCTTAACAGCATCATGATAGGGGACGCACGGCTAGAGGCCTGGTCGCTCATCTTCATCGGCGCTGGGTTTGTTGTCCTGGGAGAAGTCGTTATTCGCCTGATCATGCCTGCCTACCGGCGGCGCGTCACCGGCAGTCTGGTCTTTGCCGTTATCCTGCTGTCTATCGGTCTGGGCGGATGGGTCGGCTGGACCGTGGTTTGGCCGCTAATTCTCATCGCCATCGGCGTCAGCATCCTGCTCGGCAACATGGCGCGGC
>CAYOEZ010000179.1:7952-10483 GCA_964402955.1 uncultured Ktedonobacterales bacterium
CCTGCTATAGTTTGCCCATGTTCAACGTCATCAACTCATCCCAGGCGTAGCGCAGCGGCGTCAGCCATGTGTCGCGACCGATGCAGCGGAAATAGGGCGGTTGCACGGCCAGGATCAGGTCGCCGATCTTGTAGCGCGCCAGAACCGGCGTTGAGACAATCAAACTCCCCCTCTCCCCCGCTTTCAGCTCGTGCAGCATCTTGATGCCCGCGCCCGTCTCCACCTCAAAGAAGAACTGATCATAGTTTGGCGCCCACGCCCGTTTGTCGTCAAGCTGCTGGCCAAAGATGCCCTCTGTCGCGCCGTAGATCTCACGAATAGTGATTTTGCCGTACAGGGCCGATAGCGTTGGCTGCAGGTGCGTGTTTATCCCCGCAACGCTGCCCAGCGTCATCAGCATGGGCTTCCACAGGTCCTTGGGGTAGACGCGATGCTTGTGCCAGAGGTATTGGCCAAAGCGGATCGCCACCGGCGCAACGCCCCCCACCAGTGTCACGTGCTGCCCCTTGCACTTCGCGTAAGCTAAATCGAAGCGCGCATCCCAGGCGCTATCGGTCTTGCCGCCACCCAGCGCATCGATGTCATCTTGCGCCGGCAGCGAGCGCAGCGGCGTCGCGGTCGTGACATACTTGGAGTAGATGCCTGAGCTATAGCCATACTGCACGTCGCGTTCGCCCACGCGCACCGTCCCCAACACCGATGGCCAGTTGAGGTTGAGGTTGACGCCCTGGAACAGATCAAACCGACCGCTGCTGACGGCGTAGTTCATCATCGCCCGCCCCGCGCTCACCCGCATGCGCAGGTCGGTGGGCGTCATGGGGATGAACTTGGACTCGCCTTTGGTTGTGCCGCGCGTAATCGCCCAGCCAACGGGTTGCTCATCGAGCAGCAGGCTCACCTGGCCCGCCATGACGCGCCGCATCAGCGGCTTGTATGTGCCGTCATAGGTCGACACCGGGAAAGCCTGGCGATAATCCTTGATCGTCCCCACTGCGCCAGCCCTGTGCTGCTCGCCATACTCTGTCTGGGCATAGATTTTCAGGAAGCGGGCAAGCACGTCTTCCTGTGCTTTGGCAGGATTAGCCATGGCCTCACGCCACGGCTGCAAGAGTGCTGCCAGCATCGCTAGTGGATCCTGTTGTGCCATTGAGGTTGCCTCGTGTCACTGATGTGGAGTGTCGCTCATATGGAGTGCGACGACTCCTGTCGTCGCAACCTCTCTCAGAAATCATCATACACGGTCACACGATCAAATGGGAAGCCAGACTCTATCCTTTGTGGAGATATGCGCACGTTTCTGATAGGTCGCGGCCGTTATCATGTAGGTAGCGCCGGCCTTGACGTAGTGAGGCGAGTTATGGGCAAAGGGCACATAGGTATCGTCATCCACAGGCTTCGTGCGACGATAGGAATCGTCGCACTCCACAATTCGCATGTCACATGATTAGCGCCCACCCAGAATTGCTCGCCAGCCGCGCCGCTCCGGCTGCCACATGCGCGTGGCCTGGCGGCACAGCCCGGCGCACGTCTGCTCGTTCTCGGGCCGGGTGAAGGCCAGCCAGAACTGTCCGCTGGGATGCGGCCAACCAATGGGCATGCACAGCAGCCCCTGCTCGCGTGCCAAGCCCTGCATCGTTTCCAGCCGGTAGGTCAGAGCCAGCGCGCCTTGCCACTCGGTGCCCGTGTAATCCTCTTTGCCCAGAAAGACCGTGGCAGCGAAGATCGACGCCGGCCCCATCACCTTCGCCGCCTCCGACAGGCAGCGGCGGATGTGCGACTGCGCAGCGTGGCTGAAGATGGATTGGGCCAGCATAAAATCAAACGTGCGGCCAAAAGTGGTCAGGGTGAAGTTGGTATCGTTGCTGAAAACCGGCTGTTTGAGATCGACCATGCCCTGGCCAATCTCGTTCTTGACGCCGTCGTCAATCAGCCACTGCTCCGGCTCGATGCCATAATATCGCCCCGACAGCAGATACGGGATGAACAGGCGCCCCCCGCGCAGAGAGCCGCAGCCGATGTCCAACAGATAGTGCGTCTCACGCAGGCCGAGAAACGTCAGCAGATTGAACTGCATGGCGCCGATCAGGTCATAGCGCTGCGGCGGCCCCACGTGAGAACGGTAATAGCTCGTTTGAATCGCTCGATCTTTCTCGTCCATAGCCAAGAAGAGTGCTCCCATTGACATGTGCCCACTGCAAGAAGGTCAAATGGTCGATCGAACTGAGCATTTGCCCCATTTAGTGACCCGAAATAGCCTCATTAGGGCCGAAATGGCATCCAAGGCACGTCGTTTTGATGCCGTCTCCCCACCAGGCGAAGTCTGATGACCTTTTTGCAGTGGGCACTTGACATGTGCCCACTGCAAAAAGGTATGGTCGGGCCCGTCATTGCGAGCGGAGCGAAGCAATCTCCCCCGTTTCGAGCGGAAATGAGATTGCTTCGTCGCAAAGTGCGCTCCTACTCAGAAACTCCCCACTGTCATGTGCCCACTGCAAGAACCATTAAGAAGTTAGAGATGGTCGTCGGCATAG
>CAYOEZ010000180.1:0-10423 GCA_964402955.1 uncultured Ktedonobacterales bacterium
ACCAATCCATGCACCTGCATTTCTTAAGTTAGCGCATATGGGTCTGAGACCTGCCTCTACGTAGTGATGAAGAATGCAGGGGCCACGGAGAACACATCTCCTTGGCCTCTTTCTTGTTTCGCCGCTTGCAACAGAGACAGAACTCGGCCACGTGGTCACGTCCAGCGCACCCTCTCGTGCTCTTGACTTGTGCGCCATTACTCCATATACTGTCATCGTTGGATAGGATGTATGGTGAGGCATACGATATGGCCGCACTGCGCACGAGTAGACTTCCGATTCAGCTTCCGATGTGGGAGGACGACGGCCCAACAGCGGTTGTTAATGTCGCGTCTGTCCCTCAACGCAGTCCTTTCCGTTATCCAGGCGGCAAGACCTGGCTTGTTCCCCGAGTCAGGTACTGGCTTGCCAGCCAATTCACTCGACCGACGCTGTTCGTCGAGCCTTTCGCTGGCGGAGCGATCATCGGGCTAACGGTCGCCTTCGCACAGATGGCCGAATCGGTAATTCTTATCGAACGTGATGAGCAGGTTGCCGCCGTCTGGAAGACCATCATCAGCATGGACGGCGGAGCACAGTGGTTGGCCGATCGAATTGCAACATTCGACCTCACGCCCGAATCCGTTCAGGCTCTCCTGGCCGTGCGCCCGGAATCCATCAAAGAACAAGCCTTCCAAACTATCGTACAGAATCGCGTTAGTCACGGAGGCATACTGGCGCCGGGCGCGGGAACAATCAAGAACGGAGAGAATGGAAAGGGAATCCGCTCACGGTGGTATCCGGACACCCTCTGCCAACGCATCATAGACATTTCACGTGTCAGAAACCGCATTGTCTTCGTCCACGGCGATGCTTTCAACACGCTTCTCAAGTACGCCGATGATGAGAGTGCAGTTTTCTTCATTGATCCCCCGTACACTGCTTCAACCAAGAAGGCTGGCTCTCGTCTGTACACATACCATCAAATCGACCATGAATTGCTGTTTCAGCGGGTGCAAAACCTCAAAGGCGATTTCCTCATGACGTATGATGACGCTGAGGAGGTGCGATCACTTGCCGTCAAGTACCGATTCGAGACTCGGTTGGTGGCCATGAACAACACCCATCACGCCACTATGAACGAACTCCTCATCGGACGCAATCTAGATTGGGTGCGATAGACGGAAACAATCGAGCGCCTTTCCGGCTATCTCGCACAGCAGCGCCGCCACACGGAGACAAACACATGAAGATCACCGACCTGAAGTGCACCATGCTGGGCGACAATCCTCTGGTGCGCATCTGCACCGATGAAGGCGTCAGCGGCTACGGCATGGTCGAGATCTCCAAGCCCTACATCAAGCCGCACGTCCTCTTCTACCGCGAGCGCATCCTGGGCGAAGACCCGACCAACGTCGAGCAGGTCATGCTCAAGATTCGCCGCCTGGGCAGCTTCAAGCCCTGGGGCAGCGCCGTCAGCGCCATCGAGATCGCCCTGTGGGACATTGCCGGTAAGGCTGCCGGGCTGCCTGTGCACAAGCTGCTGGGCGGCAAGGTACGCGACCGTGTGCGCGTCTACAACGGGGCAGTGCGCTTCCCGCTGAGCGGCTACTCGCCGCAGGACTACGCCGACAACATGGCAAGAATGAAGGCCGCCAAAGAGGGCTTCACTATCATCAAGCAGCCCATCGGCTTTCACAGCCCGATGGCAACCAAAATTCCCGGTTACTACTACGGCCACGTGCGCAGCGGCACGACGCACGCCAATCGCGGTCTCATCACCGAGCGCGGGCTGAAACACACGGTGGCCTGCGTCGAGGCAATGAAAGATGTACTCGGCGACGAGGTTGGCCTGGCGCTCGACTGCGGGCCGGGCTGGACAGTGCCCGACGCCATCCGCTTGGCCCAGGCGCTCGAGTACTTGAACATTATGTGGCTCGAAGACCTGATCACCGGCGACTACACGCCCTATGTTCTGGCCGACCTCTATCGTGAGGTCACGACAGCCTCATCGACGCCAACCCACACCTGCGAGCAAATCTATCTGCGCCAGAACTTCATCGATCTCATCGAGAAGAAGGCTGTACGCGTCATCGGCCCCGACCCCTGCGATGTCGGCGGCATCAGCGAGCTCAAATGGATCGCCGAATACGCCGACCTGCACGGCATCCTCATGGCGCCCCACGGCGTCTTTGACGGGCTGATCGGCCTGGCCGCGCTGGTCCAGGTCGCCGCGACCTTGCCCGACAACTACATCGCCTTCGAATACCCGCTCGGCCGCCCGGAATGGTGGTACGACATTGTCGACGGCCTGCCCGATCCCATTGTCAAGAACGGCTTCATCGAGGTCTGGGATCGGCCGGGCCTGGGCGTCGAGATACGGATTGACGCGGCACAGAAGTATCTGGCAGACGGGGAGAAGGATTTCTTCGCGTGACAAGCCTCTTGTTGTTGACAGACGCTCCTGAGACTGCTATGCTCTTGGAAAGTTCGACAGGAGGCAGCGAGTGTCACGAATCTGGCAATTGCAAGAAGCAAAGAACAAGCTGAGTGAAGTCGTCGACCAGGCCATCAGCGAGGGGCCGCAAGTCATTACACGCCGCGGCGAGGAAGTCGCCGTCGTTTTGTCGTCCAAGCGCTACCGCCAGCTTGCTGCAAGACCGGAGTCCCTAGCGGCGTTCTTCCGCGCGTCGCCGCTGGTTGGCGTCGACCTCGACGTCAGCCGTGACAAGAGCGGCATCGAATGAGGACCGACTGCTCCTGATCAATAGGAAATGAAACGTTGAAGACTGTTGTCTGACATATAGAGTATGGTATAATGTACACAATAGCTAGCGTGCGTCTGCGTTTCATATCACGACTTTGTTGATTCTCCGCACAGTCGCGGAAATCGGTTTTGGAGGGTATGGTGATGTCAGAAAAGGCATTCAAACTTCCAGGCTCCTCGTATGACGAACTGACCAGGATCATTCAGTCGTATGGCCGATCCGAGAAGCCAGTATCCCTGGCTGAAGTTGCACAGGTAGCAAGGATGAATAGCACTGTTATCAGTCGTAACAATGGATTCCTTGTATCTGCAGGCATCATCCAAGGGGAGCGGGCGAAGCGCCCCACACTGGGGGGCATGAGACTAGCACACGCTCTACAGCACGAGAACAGTCGGGAGACCGCAGTGATATGGCGAGAAATCGTCGAGTCGACAGACTTTCTCTCGAAAATGCTCGCTGCCATACGTGTCCGCCGGGGGATGGATGTGTCCACATTCAGGAGCCATCTTGCATACTCGGCGGGGGAACCGAAGAATAGCATTACAATGGCGGGCGCTGGAGCAGTCATTGAGATACTGGTGAGAGCAGGGCTCATTAGCCAAAACAACGATCAGCTGTTGCCAGTAGACGCTGCAATCTACGAGCCGAACGAGCATGACGACACAAATGTCGAACAGCAGGACCCTAGGCCGACACCGATCTCTCCGGCAGGCGCTCATGTGGCCCCCCCGACTGGACACGTGAACATCTCAATCAACATCGATGTAAGCCTCGTCGTGAAGCCATCTGAGCTTGACGGACTAGGCGCTAGGCTGCGTCGGTTGGTTGATGAGATTGCTTCGAGTGCTTGCGACGAGGAAGACACCAAAATTGGCGACAATTAGGGGCCGCAACCATGCCTCCAGAAGTGTTTCCAACCACAGCTGAGAATGTGATATCTGCCACAGACGCTGTACTCGCGTATCCAGGTGGATGCGGCGAAGCTAACGCGGCTGAATTCATGGAAACCCCAGTTGACAGCGCGCGCTATGCACTACAGATGGCAGCACAACTAGGGCTAGTCGAACAAGATGCAGCGGGCTTGTATAGGAGCAGGGCTCCCCTGGCGGTATACCTGGTCACCGCGGAGAGCCAACAGAAGGCTGCCGTGATGCGCTTGGTAATCGAGAACTACGAACCCTATCGGATTTTCAAACACAGGCTGGCTCTTGCTGGGAATGGCGCAACAGCAGCCATGCAAGTCAAGGTGGTCTGTCATCTGAACCACCATCGCGACGAGATTAGGGATACTCTTGTGAGTCTAGGTACATACTCGCAATCTCTGATTTCCAAAGGCGCTGGGATCTTCGAAGCCGTAGGCTCTGACACACTACACGCAGACTTCCTCTGCGAGATAGCGAGCGTCGCCGCTGATAGAGCAAAGACTGAGAGCCAAGTTCGAGAGCACCTTGGCGAGGAGACATATGAATGGATCGAGAAAGACGAAGTCTTCGATCCACTAGTTACAGCCCATCAGTTGCTGAACCAGATGCTTGATCACAGGGGACCAGTCGTCCATGCAGGTAACGCCGTTGAGTCATTCCTAATCCAAATTGGCGCCCACCACGGCGTCAACCTCAACAATGCCACTGGCATCAACGCCAAAGTTGACACGTTGGGTACGAAAATACTCAAGAAGCATAAGCACATGCTCAAATACCTCGGCCACGTACGGAATGCCTCGGATCACGGAATAGACCTTGAGATAGGGTGCTCATGGAACATAAGCTCTGAATCGGCAACAGAGTACGTGCATTTGGCCATGAGTACCATCAGGTCAGTTGTGTTGGCTCTTGCAGTGAGCAGGTACGAAATCTAGTGACCATCCTTACGCATTGCTGACACCAAATAACCATTCTCACAAGGCAGCAATTTGGCGAACTAATGCTCATGGCGATACAGGGTTAGGCTCGATGGCCACTAGTCCATGCTGGGCATCTGGAACACGACACACCAGACCTCTGGCAAACGCTCCGCGCCCGCCTGCGCTCCATCGAACCGGCGGACTTCACACACTTCCTACACTGGAATCGCGACAGCGCGCGGGCGCGCTACATCGACCTCGTTTGGTTTGGCATGAGCGATGACGACATGAGGAGACTATGGCCATGACCGCACTCCCCGGCGCCTACGCGCTCATCTTGCACGCCACCGCCACCGGTCCCATCACCGTTGGCCGCCGCGGCGAGATGTTGGTCGTCCCGGGCTACTATTTCTACGTAGGCAGCGCACTGGGGCCGGGCGGGCTGGCAGCCAGGCTGCGCCACCATGAGTCGGCTGTGCGCAAGCCGCACTGGCACATCGATTACTTGCGGCAAGCTGCTCACGTCGTCGACATCTGGTATGCCATTGGCGCAGAGCGGCACGAGCATGTCTGGGCAAGTGTGCTTGAGCACATGGCAGGGGCAACCATACCCATGCGCGGCTTTGGCGCATCCGACTGCACCTGCACGGCGCATCTGTTCCATTTCGCGGACGTCCCGTCGTTCGCCTCTTTTCAGCGAGATCTCGCCGCATTCACACCAGGAGCAGGATGATTGCAAAGTCGGTTTATGTTAAGTGACCAGACCGAGCGCGAAATCCAGGTCCGCGGCGCACTGTCTAGCTCGGCGCGGCATCGACCGTCCAGGATCGAAGCAGTCAGGTCGATTGAGAGCTGTTAGAGCAACATTGATCATCATTGCGAAAATTGGACCAAGCCCTGGCCGTCGCAGCATGTGCTTGTCTTCACCCCAACTGCGGTCCTTGACGTGATGCAGGGAGTTCTCGATCCCCCAATGACCCCGGACGCGCTTGAGGAACTGCTCAGGGGAAAGAGGTCCGCTTGGGTTGTAACCGGCCAGATACCAGGTCTCACGCCTCACAGCGCCGCTGGTCGTGTCCTGAATCACCTTGTCCAGACGACCCACCTGCTGTGCGCCAGCGAAACTCAGTTCTTGAGCGATATAGGCGGCTGTCTCCTGGTCGAGCCAAAGGTCACGCGTCTCAATGCTGCCACTACGCTTGTCAATGCTGTGGGCATCCGCTCGGCGGGTAGGGGCCTCAGCAAAGCACTCGACCAAAGCCGCTGCCACGTTGGGTTGATTGCCCTTGATGCGGAACAG
The DNA here is from genome assembly GCA_964402955.1 of uncultured Ktedonobacterales bacterium. Lineage (GTDB taxonomy): Bacteria > Chloroflexota > DTOL01 > DTOL01 > DAOUCN01 > CAYOEZ01. Next base: position 5,891 of record CAYOEZ010000180.1, read on the forward strand.
ATAACCGCGTCGCGCTTCAACCAGCGCCGCGCAGAGGGGCCTCTGGGCAAAGAAGGCATCCCCAGTCAGAGCCACAAGGCCAGGATAGGCAGCGAAGAGTTGGTGCAAATGATCTTTGAGCACTGTGGGTTCAGCCTCGCGATCAGAAACGACCCATTGGAGCAGACAGAGCTTGAGGTCATGGGCGAAAACAGTGAGAATACCGAATGGGTTGCCGTCCTCGTCCCGACTCTGATGGGGATACTTGCCATCCACGGCCCCCACGACTGGCAGGTCACAGATCAGGCTTACAACCCACTCCGTGAACACCTCCTGCAGCGGAGCGAGCGGAACACGGGCAAGATTGCGAGAGAGTGTCACCGGATGGGGAACACCAAACCAGGGATGAAAGCCCAACGCGGGTCCTACACTCGCCCAGTGTTCATCGGCGTAGTCGATAATGGCCTGAAGGTCTGTCTCTTGAGCCATCAGGCCGACAAGAGCCAATAACAGTAAGGCATGGAACGGATAGCGAACGCCACGGCGTTTGCGTGGATCAGCGATGTGCATAATGAGCAAGGTGCGCAGACTCACCCTATCTGGATTCTCAGTCGTCACGGAGCATCCTCCCTATGAAAGATGCCCCAGTGTACTATACATAAGCCGACTTTGCTATCATCCTGACACCAGGAGGACAACCCATTGACACAAGCAGGTATCGGTTGTATACTTGTCACCAACAATAATGTTTCCAATATTGTATTACCCCAGATTCTGACAACGGAGACCCCGTCATGAACGACATTGCGCTCGCTTTCGTCACCGGCATCACCACCGGCGGCCTGAGCTGCCTGGCTGTCCAGGGTGGTCTACTGGCAGCGTCGATTGCCAAACAGGTCGAGCAGGACCTCTCGCTGCGCCCGATCGCCGCGCCGGACGGTGCACAGAAGGCCCGCGCGCGGCGCGTCGCGGCTGTTGGCAACAAACGTAAGAGCGCGCCCATCGCTGCGGTGCAACCCCCGCGCGTTGCTCTGCCGATTGTCCTCTTTCTCGGCACAAAGCTCATCGCCTACACCATCCTGGGTCTGCTCCTCGGCCAACTCGGCTCGCTGGTCCAGCTTACTCCTATGGCCCGGGCGGCGCTGCAACTGGCGATTGGCGTCTTCATGGTCGGCAACGCCTTGCGCATGCTCAACGTCCACCCCATCTTCCGCTACTTCAACATCGAGCCGCCCCAGTTCATCACCCGCTACATCCGCCGCAGGGCCAAGCAGAGCGCCGATGTGGTCACACCCGCCTTCCTCGGCTTCCTGACCGTGCTCATCCCCTGCGGTGTGACACAGGCGATGATGGCGCTGGCGCTGGGCACAGGCAACGCCGTGCAAGGCGCAACGCTCATGTTCGCCTTCACCCTTGGCACAACGCCCGTTTTCTTCGTCCTTGCCTACCTTGCCACAAGGCTGGGCGCGAGCATGGAGAAACGTTTCTCGCTTGTGGCCGCAGCGGTGTTGCTGATACTCGGCGTCGTGTCTATCGAAGGCGGGCTACGTCTGACTGGTTTGCCGGTGTGGCAGACGGCCTCAGCGAATAGCGAAGTCGCTGTCGCGCCCGTCGGCGGGAAAGCGGCGCTGCCGGCCGATCAGCCCGCCGCGCCGGCCCAGGCGGCGCAGGCCCTGACGATCAATGTGCGCGCCAACGGCTACGAGCCGTCGCAGTTGCTGGCCAAAGCCGGGCAACCGCTCAAGCTCAGCATGGTGACGAACAAGACGTACAGTTGCGCCCGCGCGTTCGTCATCCCAGCCCTCAACATCCAGCGCGTGCTTCCCGACACCGGCACGGTCGTCTTCGATATCCCCGCCCAGCGCGCCGGCTCGACGTTGAACTTCACCTGCTCGATGGGCATGTACGGCGGGCAAATCAAGTTCAACTGACAGGACAAACCATGACGAAAGCCGTCTTTCGTGTTCCCGACATGTACTGCTCGTCGTGCTCCATGACGCTTGAAGGGCTGGAGGACGAACTGCAAGGCATCAAACGTATCTCAGCATCCTACCATAAGCAGCGTCTGGCGGTCGAGTTCGACGAGACGCGCCTGACGAGCGACACGATCATCGCCGCAGGCAAGGAACTGGGCTACACGCTGATTCCGACGTAGAACGAACCACGGAGACACAGAGAGCACGAAGGAAAAACTCTGTGCTCTCCGTGTCTCCGTGGTTAACAGTCCTACCCCGCGGCGCGCCTGCGCCGCCGCCACAGCTAGAACACGAGCACGAGCGTGAGCACGATCACGACGACGACTGCGACAGGGGCAATGATCGCGGCGATGGAAATCGTGATCGCCGCCACATCCTCGCCGGCGCTGACCACAGCGTTGCCCAGCCCGGCCGTCGATACCGTCACCGCCGGGCGAATCGTGGCGCGTGCCCCGTGAATTGTTCCCGCCACCAGCGCGCCCAAGATGAAGGCCAGCACGGGCGACATCTCGCTGATGATGTTGGCCTGCGCCGCGAAGACGATGGCCCCTGCGATCGGCTGCAGCAGCGCATGAACCAGATGCGAGGCATGATCCACCCCCGGTATCTTATCGGCCGTGCCCTCGATGAGCACCATCACAAACAGGAAAACCATGATGGGAATGCTGGTCATCACGTCATAGGGCGTCGCCAGCGTGAGGAAGCCCAGCTTTCCGGCCACGGCCACAATAAACAACGTCACCCAGGCATTGAGCCCGGCCGCGGTGGCAAAGCCGAATCCGGCAAACATGGCAATGAAATCCTGTGGCATGGCACATCTCCAGACGTGGCATCAAGTCGGAGCCCTGTCGATACAACTAATGTACCACAACGCAACGGGGGGTACAAGTGCATTGACTGACAGCGCCGCGCGCGGTATACTGGCAGCGGCCCAAAACATCCTGCGCCCAACCTGAGACGTCTATGCCGCCATCTATCGACGTTGCCTCCCTGATCGACGATCTGCGCGCCATCGGCTTGCAGCCGGGCGCAGAAGTCATGGTGCACTCTTCGTTCAAGTCGCTGGGGATAGCCCATCCAGAAACGATCATGAAGGCGTTGCTGCAGGCTATCGGCGAGCAGGGCACGCTCCTGCTGGCTGCCCTGTCCTACCTGCAGCAGCCGCCGCTGGTCCACAGCACGCTTGCCACGCCATCGTGCGTCGGCTACCTGAGCGAATACTTCCGCACGCGCCCGGGCGTGACGCGCAGCCTGCATCCGACCCATTCTGTGTGCGCGGTGGGCGCATCTGTCAACGACCTGCTCGGCGATCACCACCAGGATGCCACACCGTGCGGCGAGCACTCCCCGTTTCACAAGCTGCTGCATCGCCAGGGCAAGATCCTCATGCTCGGTTGCGGCCTGCGCCCCAACACCACCCTACACGCCATCGAGGAGTACATCAAGCCGCCCTATTTGTTTGGCGATCCCCTCATCTACACCATCACAGATAGCAGCGGGCAAACCTTCCAGAAGCAGTACATCCATCATGGCTTCAAGGGATTCGCCCAGCGCTACGCCCGGGCCGGTGCGATCCTGGATGCTGCGCAGCTTCGGCATGGCATGGTGGGCAAGGCCGGCGCGTACCTGATCGACAGTCACGCGCTCTACACACAGGCGCTCATCCACCTCAAGCGCGATCCGTTCTTTTTCGTGGAGTGCAAGCCCCCATGATGCGATCATCCTCTGCAGCACACACGCATTGACGGCTAGCTCCTCTTACGATATACTCGCCTCACGACTTACACCACACCGGGGAGCGTCACATGAGCGAAGAAGTCCTCACCTGCGCCGATTGCGGACAACTCTTCATCTGGAACTTGAACGAGCAACGATACTACAGGGAGCACAACTATAGCCCCGCCAAGCGCTGCCCCGAGTGCCGCCAGAAGCGCATGTGGGACCAGGCGCAGAGCGGTAACATACCCGTTCGCTCACAGGCACTGCGCGATTGGCCGCCGCCAACCGCAGCGCCGTCCGCGTCGTCGCGCAGCGTCAGCCCCGTCACGCGTGTCTCAACGCGCCCTGCGCGCCCCCAATACCGCTCGAGGTGGGCCGATCCCATCTATCGCTTCGCCGCGATCACCTTTGGCCTGGCGCTGCTCGTCACCCTGGCTATGCGCCTGAGCGCGCCGACGCTGGACATCGTGTTTTGCTGGGCGTTTGCGATCACCGTGACGACGATTTTGACCTATGGATACGATAAGACCGTGGCCGGCAGCGAGAGCACACGCGTGCCCGAGAAAGTGCTGCTGGCGCTCACACTGGCCGGCGGCACAATCGGCGCCATCATCGGCATGCGCTACTTCCATCACAAGACAGCCAAAGCGGAGTTCCAAAGCAAGTTCTGGCTGGTTCTGGCCATTCAGCTCATCATACTCATCCTCTGGTTTGCCTGGCTGAGCCCGTTGCTTCAGCACAGGTAAGCCAGGAAACCCTTATCCCGCTAACACTACTTTGACAATGTCACATTAGGTGGATTACTGTCATGTGCCCACTGCAAAAAGGTCTGGACGGACCCGTCATTGCGAGCGGAGCG
>CAYOEZ010000181.1:0-10332 GCA_964402955.1 uncultured Ktedonobacterales bacterium
GGCTGGAGAAGGGCAAGCCAGAGACGGGCAAGATCGGCGTGCAGCCGGAATGGTTCTACAAGGGTGACGGTAGCTGCATCACGCCGCCCGAGAAACCGCTGCTGCTCCCACCGTATGCTGACGATGGCGGTGAAGAGGCGGAGATCGTGGGGCTGTATGTGATCGCCGACGATCGTTCGGTGCTGCGCGTGGGCTATGCTCTGGGCAACGAGTTCTCCGACCACGTCATGGAGCGCAAGAACTACCTCTACCTGGCGCATTCCAAGCTGCGCACATGCTCGATGGGGCCGGAGTTGTTGCTCGGCGAGCTGCCGGGCAGTATCGAGGGGCGCGTGCGCGTGCTGCGCGGGGGCGAGGAGCTGTGGTCGTCCGAGGTGCTGACCGGCGAGGAGAACATGTCGCACACGCTGGCCAACCTTGAGCACCACCACTTCAAGTACAGCATATTCCGCCGTCCGGGCGACGTGCACTGCCACTTCTTCGGCGCGGCCGTCCTGAGCGTCTCCGCCGGTATCAAGACCAAGCCAGGCGACATGTTCGAGATCAGCGCGCCGCAATTCGGCCGCCCCCTGCGCAACGGGCTGGTCAAGCCGGAGAAGAAGCAATCGCTGGTGACGGTGAAGGAGCTCTGAGTCGGATGGCGAGCACTTGTGGACAACATGCAAGATAATCTGAGTGAAGTTCGATTCGCGTTGCGATGATCAGGGATCCTGTTGTGTGGTTACTACAAGATAGATCAGTAGAGCCGAAGAGCAACAAGGGGGAAACGCGCTGTGTCCGTGGATAGAGAGCAAATAGAATCTATCATCAAGGATTTCGTGCAGAAGATAGACGCATATCATGCTCAGGAGAAGCCTCCTGAAGGTGTCTCGGATGCACATGGGGCGGAGCAGGGGCAATCGCTTCGTGAAGTGGGAGTGGACGAGATACAGAGAACATATGTTGATCCTACGCTTTCGAATCTTGTGACTCTGCTGCCTGATTGCCCACGAGACATCATCCAATGGCGTTTATACTACTTGATATCTCGTTCCACCAGCCTCATGGTCCCCGAAGATCGCGATGCTAAGTTGCGCGAGTTTGTGGATGATCTGGTGAGCAATGGCCGGTTTTTCTGGCACGGCTTCCATCTTGACCAATTCTCAATCGATGGGCTAGCCGATGACTCGCTCTGGTCATTGGCTGACAACTGGAAAATATCTAAGGTGAAGTTGCCACCTGCAATCACCTACCCTCAGTACCCTAGTGGCAGCGCCGCTTCTAGGATCACGTACTGGCTCGAAGGATATCGCAGCTACAAGAAAGTGGATGACCCGTCTCCTACCGGCCTGAAACTCTGGGCTGATGCTAACATCATCCTCGAGGCGCTCAGACTGTACAAACCGGGGGGCGTGGTCTTCAGCAATATGGGCTTCTCCGTTGACTATCCGTATTTGTCCCCAAAGTTTGACTCTTTGGGATTGCGTCCTCTTGCTGCCGTCGACCAGTATCGCTTGGATTTTCGCAACTTGGACCATGCGAAGTCCTTCATAGATTGGTGGCAGGAAAGAAGCCCGCGAAGGTACAATGCTGGTCAAAAATCCAAGTTCGACAACCGGCTGCGCCAAGCATTGCGGGGCTTCAGCTCTGTGTATCAGGCGATGGACTGGCAGGAGATGCTGCTCAATGCTATTAGTGCTCTTGAGTTGTTGCTCAACATTGGGAATCTGGAACTGAAGTTCCGGTTAGCCACGCGCATTGCTCTCCTTTTGGCTCCAGTCACAATCACAGATGTGCGCCGCCTTTATCAGTCGGTAGGCACACTATATAATGTTAGGTCTGCAATTGCACATGGGGATTGGGAGGGAGCTGACGAGCAAGCCCAGAAAGCCGCCCGTGCTCAGGCACAGCCGACGGAAACAGCAGGCATTGACTTGGCCCTAATTGCTACTGATATGCTACGCAAGCTAATCATTATGTTGAAGGTACTTCAGGAGCAGAGACAAGACCCCGACGATTGGCTGGACGAAGGCAGGCTTTATGACCCGAAGGAATATGGCACACTGACCAAGCTAGTGGAACCGGCCAAAACGCTCTGGAATCAGGGAGCGTCGTAGTATTGGATAGCGGCATTTTGTACCTCTAGACTGATTGATATGAGGAGTCTGCTTGATTATGTTATCGCACACTGGCCTTTCCTGGATTGACGACAACACCCCCGACCTCATCGCGCTCAGCGACGACATCTGGGGCTACGCTGAGCTGGGCTTGCAGGAGACGCGTTCGGTAGCGGCGCAGGCTGCCTATTTGCAGAAACAGGGCTTCCGCGTCAAGCTGGGCGTCGCCGCCATGCCGTCGGCGCTGGTGGCTAAGTATGGCGCGGGTAAGCCCATCATCGGCTTCCTGGGCGAATATGACGCGCTGATGGGGCTATCGCAGAAGGCGTCGCCGCACAAGGACCCGCTGCACGAGGGTGGGCCGGGCCACGGCTGCGGCCACAACCTGCTCGGCGTGGGCAGCCTGGCCGCGGCGGTGGCGCTCAAGCGCGAGATCGAAAGCGGCGCGGCGCGGGGAACCGTGCGTTACTACGGCTGCCCGGCGGAAGACTCGGCCAGCGGCAAGGTCTTCATGGCCAAGCACGGGCTGTTCAACGACCTGGACGCAGCCATTACGTGGCACCCCATGCACATGAACACGACACGCTGGGGCAGCAACCTGGCCAACAACTCGGTGCGTTTCCTGTTCCACGGGCGCACCGCACACGCCGCCGCCGCCCCGCACATGGGCATCAGCGCCCTCGACGCTGTCGAGTTGATGAACGTCGGCGTCAACTACCTGCGCGAGCATATCATCCAGGACGCACGCATCCACTACGTGATCACCAAAGGCGGCGGGCAACCCAACGTTGTGCCGGCCGAGGCCGAGGTGTGGTACTACGTGCGTGCGCCGCATCGCTCGGACGTCGAGGACATCTACCAGAAAGTCATCACCATCGCCAAAGGGGCATGCCTGATGACAGGCGCAACGGTGGACGTGAAGTTCGTGAAAGGCGTGCATGAGGTCATTCATAACCCGGTCGTCTCGCAGGTGCTCGAGGAGAGCCTGCTCAAGGTGGGGCCGCCGCAGTTCAGCGCAGAAGAGCTTGCCTTCGCCCGCGAGATCGAAAAATCGTTCACGCCCGGCCAGAAAGAATCTGTCCTGCGCGCCGGCCACGTCCCGCCTGAGTACTGGAATCTGACGTTGCACGATAGCATCGCCCCCGGCTATGGTCACGGCGTCATTTCGCACGGCTCGACCGATGTCGCCGAGGTAAGCTGGATTGCGCCCACCGGCGAGATCACCACGGCAACGTGGGTGATGGGAGTTGCCGGGCATTCGTGGCAGATCACAGCTACCTGCGGCATGAGCATCGGCCACAAGGGGATGATCGTCGCTGCCAAGGCGATGGCGCTGGCCGGCTTTGAGCTGATGACAAAGCCCGATCTCTTGCAGAAGGCGAAAGAGGCGTTCATCAAGGATACCGACGGCAAGCCCTACGTCTCCCCGCTGCCGGCTGAGATGGTGGCGCCGCTGGAGCAATTCTGAGACCCCCGAGGTCTCAGAATTGCTGGCGCTCCAGCCTGGCTGTTCCGTGCGCCGATGTCGAGCGATTTGAGGCGCTGGTTGGGAAGTGATTGGGTGAGCTCATCTTTCTTGATCGTGCAGAGCGCGCTCTATTCCGCGCCAGAATGGGGGCTCTCTTGCCGCCTGGACGGCGCAAGGGAGCGCCTTACTACACAGATTGGGAAGGCAGGCGCTGTCTTCAGAAAACATGACGCTCACCCGGTCTGTGCGCCGCACTACTGCAACCCGCTCGACTATGCTATAATATGGGCGCGCCTACCGGACCCCAACATCCTTGCCCGGAGTTGCCCATGCTTGCCAAGGTTGCTAGTTGCGCCATGATCGGTCTCGATGGAGCGATCGTCCAGGTAGAGGTGGACATCTCGCCGGGCTTGCCCGCCTTCACCGTCGTTGGTCTGCCCGACGCCGCTGTGCAAGAGGCGCGCGAGCGCGTGCGTGCCGCCGTCCGTAACTCCGGCTGTTGGTTCCCGGACAAGCGCATCACCGTCAACCTCGCCCCGGCCGACCTGCGCAAGGAAGGACCGGCCTATGACCTGCCCATGGCCGTTGCTCTGCTCGCGGCCGCGGAGCAGGTTCTGTTGAGCGAACAGATCAGGGCTGTGTTCCTGGGCGAGTTGTCGCTGGATGGCGCTGTGCGCCACACGTCTGGCATTCTGCCCATGGTCTCGATAGCCAAGGACAACGGCTTCGACACGATTTTTGTCCCCTCTGCCGATGCGCCCGAAGCGGCGCTCATTGACGGCGTGACCATCATCCCCGTCAGCACCCTGGCCGACCTGGCTGCTCACCTGCGCGGCATGCGGGTCATTCCACGCTTCGAGCCAGTGAGCCTTGCAACCCTGATACACGATGAGATGATCGCCGGCGCTGACTTTGCGCATATCAAGGGGCAGGAGCACGTCAAGCGGGCGCTGGAGGTGGCAGCGGCGGGCGGGCATAATGTCATCATGCAGGGGCCCCCCGGCACAGGCAAGACGCTCCTGGCCCGCGCCGTGCCTGGCATCATGCCGGCAATGAGCATCAACGAGGCGTTGGATGTGACCAAGGTCTACAGCGTGTGCGGACTCCTGCCCGCCGGAACACCGCTGCTGATGCAGCGCCCCTTCCGCTCACCGCACCATACAATCAGCCACGCCGGGCTGGTGGGCGGCGGCCATTTTCCGCGCCCGGGCGAGATCACGCTGGCCCACCGCGGCGTGCTCTTCCTCGACGAGGTGCCCGAGTTTAACCCCTATGTGCTCGAAGTGCTGCGCCAGCCACTGGAGGATCGTGTCGTGACCATCAGCCGCGTCACCGGCTCGCTCACCTTCCCGGCCAACTTTATCTTGATTGCGGCGATGAATCCGTGCCCCTGCGGCTATTACGGCGACGCACGCAAAGAGTGCACCTGCACCAACTCGATGATCACCCGCTACCAGAAGAAGCTCTCCGGCCCGCTGCTCGACCGCATTGACATACATGTTGAGGTGCCGCGCGTCGACTACGAGAAGCTGGCCGACAGCCGCGCCGGCGAAACATCGGCGGATGTACGGAAGCGGGTGGAAGCGGCGCGCGAGCGGCAGCGGGCGCGCTTCGCCCACGTTCCCCGGCCCAAGGGCGCCTCGCCGCTCTACACTAACGCCGACATGGGCGTGACCGAGATTCGCGAGTTCGGCCAGGCCGACGCCGCCGGCCAGAGCCCGCTGCGCGCCGCCATGAACCAGCTCAACCTCTCTGCCCGCGCCTACCACCGTGTGCTCAAGCTGGCGCGCACCATCGCCGATCTGGCCGGCAGCGATGCCATCCAGGCTGCGCATATTGCGGAGGCGATACAGTATAGACCGCGGAGGGCGCTGTGAGCAAAGGAGGGCAGACATGGCAAAGAGGGAAGGCACATCTAGGGCATCCAGTGTGAGTACCGGTATAGCGCTAGCACTTACTGCATTCGCACTTTCCATGTTTCTCTTTTTTGATAGGCAGTACTTTGGCTCCTATTCAGGAACAATGGCAGTTGCGCTCGTTGTGATTGGCTTTGCTGCTCTCGGAACAGAACTCGAAAGTCTGAGCGAAGAAGGACAGCAGTCGACAATGGGGCAAGCAAAAGCGTCGGGTGTGTTCAGCAACATCGGTATCGGTTTAGCGCTGCTTATAGCATGGGCTGCGCTGTACTCGTCTGTTTCGACGACGTGGGGAAACATTCTGTTATTCCCCATCTTGCTGTTCGCGATTTTCGGCACCATGTTGGGTTTCGTCAATCTTCTGTTATCAGCCACGCCAGTTGGTTCGGACATACAGGACAACCATCCGAGCTCCAATGCGGTCGCTCAAGCCCAGAACCGGGTCAACAGACCTTGGTCATTGGCACTGAGGATTGCCGTGGCAATTTCGGGGATTCTTGGATTTATCGCATCTGTACTCCAAATCCTGCAGTTTCTCAAAATCGTTCAATAGGTTTTGGGTTCCATTCGATCATGGCCTCTATACACGTGCCCAAGCTGGCCGGCAGCGACGCCATCCAGGCAGCGCATACTGCCGAGGCGATACGGTACAGACCGAGATGGCGAATATGGGTGTCACTTCAGAAGTTACGTTTCCGTCTTGCGATTCACCTGGTGCCTTGTCAGAATCCCGGGTCTCGTCAACGAGGAGGTGTTCCGTGAGGATTCTCATTCGAAACGATAAGTCCAAGCATTGGGAATTCGCCGAACCTGTCAGCCCCAAGATAGAGGCAAACTCCAAAACTTGCTCATCGAGTCGCCGTCTCTGGTTCCGATCGATGAGATCCGCGTTGGTGTCGCTCCCCTTGTGGTTGCGGTCAGCGAGTTTGGTCTTCCGGGGTCCGGCAACACGGATGTCATAGCGCTCAGCGCCGATGGTGATATCGCGATCATCGAATGCAAGCTAGCCACAAACCCGGAGAGCAAGAGAAAAGTCATCGGCCAGATCCTCGAATATGCAGCTTTTCTCTGGGGCATGAGCTCCCAAGAGCTCGACCGCCGCGTCCTGGCCAAGCGTGGGCTGCCATTGGCGGGGCTTGTCGAAGCCGCAGTGGCGGGTGAATGGGACAGGACCACGTTTCAGATTGGGTTGGAGCAATCGCTGGCTACAGGTGCTTTCATCTTGGTCATTGTCGTGGACGAAATCAATGAGGAACTCAGGCGCATCATCATGTACATCAACGAATGCAGCAAGTCAGGTTTCACTCTGCACGCCCTCGAAGTGAGACGATTTCAGAGTGCAGGCGTAGAAGTGCTTGTCCCGCACCTGCATGGCACCTCCGCTAAACCTCCGGTGAACGGAAAGCGCAAGAAGTGGTCGGAAGAGGAGTTCTTTGATGTGCTCAAGCACAGCACGGGTGCAGAAGTGGTGCATGTTGTGGAAGACTTGTTTGAATGGTCACAAGGCAATGCCGACCGAGTTTGGCTTGGAAGTGGTGTTGAGACAGGATCGTTTACCTTCCACTACCTGAGAGACGGCAAGACTATATCCGTCTTCACTATATACACAAATGGCAAGTTGATGCTCAACTACGGATACCTAGCACCCTCACTAGGCGCGGATGTTATGCATGAGTTTCATCAGCGCATAGCGGCCCTCCAAGCATTCAAGAAAGTCCCTGAGGACTTCACAAAGTGGCCAACGATTCCGATCTCAGATGCATTCAAGGATAAGAATGATGTCGCGGCATTCAAGCAGGTTGTCCAGTGGCTCCGAGATAGAATGGTCACGAAAGCCTGAGATTTGGCAGCCCACTCCGCTCGCTAGTCGGCGCGCACCATCAGCGGTCCAGCGGGCCGCGACAGCATCCAGGCGGCGCATGTCGCTTGGGCGATTCAGTACCGGCCGAGACGGCAGGGATGACATCAGGAGCTTTTGCTTGACGTTCCAGTGCCAACGGGCTATGATGGACACGCGATGTTCAGAAATGAGGTGGCACGATGACAGTCGCACAAACGCTACAAAGATGCAAAGGCGTCCTGGCCGATCACTATGGCCAGCATTTCATGGGCCTGGTGCTGTACGGCTCCGCGGCGCGTCGCCAATCTCGCCGCGGCAGCGACATTGACATGCTCGTCTTGCTCAAGCAGCCGTTTGACTACGTCAGCGAGCTGCGACAGATCATTGACCTGCTCTATCCCATTCAACTTGACTCTGATCGCCTTCTCTCTGCCAAGCCCGCTCTCTTCGCGGAATACGAGAGCGGTCGGGTTCAACTCTACCGCAACGCCAGGCGAGAAGGAGCGGTGCTGTACGCCAGCATACGCAGAGGAGATCGCCGCCTACTTTGTACGAGCCGGGGATTCCCTTGACGCTGCACGCCAATTGGCCGCCACTGGCTATCACGATTTCGCCGCCTCGCGCGCCTACTATGCGGCCTTCTACGCCGCGACAGCAGCCCTGTTGGCCGAAGGCTTCGAGACGAGCAAGCACAGCGGCGTCATTGCTGCCATTCATCACCGCTTCGTGCGTACTGCACGACTGGGTGTTGACCAGGGAAAGGCTCTCAACTGGCCTTCGAGTTGCGCGATGTGGGCGACTATGGTGTCATGGCGCATGTCTCGCAGCAAGAAGCGGAGCAAGCGATCGCGGTGGCGGAGAGCTTTGTAGCTGCTATACGGACTCTGATTGGCAGCGCCAGGTAGTTAGGCTGCTCAAGCTGGCGCACGATCGCTGACCTGGCAGGGAGCGAGGCTATCCAGGCGACGCATGTGGCCGAGGCGATACAGTATCAGCCGAGAAGGCAGGGGTAGGGAAACAAGCCGACGAAGCAGCATTGACCACTGTGCCATAGTCGCCGCAGCCGTCTGTCGATGGCAATAGCTCGACGGGGCCGCGCTGACGGCTGGAGGGGACAAGGATGGGTTCACGACCAGGTGCGAGACGAGGTTCTCCGCAAACAGGGAGCAGGCGTATCCGTGCCGCCCTTAGCGAGTTTCGCGCCGCTTTGCAGAGTATCTATGGCCAGGATGCACCCAGCATTATCGCTTATGGCTCTTATGCACGGAACCAGATGACCCCAAGCTCGGACATTGACCTGCTGCTCTTGTATCCAGCAGACATCAGGAGCGGGCAGGAGATTGCCCGCGTGAGCCCGGTCCTGGCAGACATGAATCTTCGCTACAGCGTTTTGATCTCTGTGCTGCCTGTCAGCCAAGTTGACTATGATAAAGCTGTTGGAGCTTTCTGGCAGAACGTGCGCCGGGAAGGAGTCGTGCTTTGATGCCGGCTGAACCGTTGCTCGAGAAAGCGCATCGGGAGCCCGCCTGAGGTGGGCTAAAGAATACCTTGGCTTAGGGAACGAGATTGAGGGGGGACAGATGCAGGACATTGACGTCTATTATGAATCTTTGAAGCAAGTCTATGACAAGATCATTCGCTGGCCTGACAGAAAGGCTCCTTTTCGTGAACGACTCGTTGATTGGATTGTAGGAATAGCAGTCGCCTTGTTCCTTCTTTCACTTATCCCAATCCTGCCAGTAGGCATCATGTACCTGGCGGGGCGTTATAGATTCGCGCTTGGTCCTATCAACCTATACCAAATCACCCTTGGCTCGTTCATACTCGTTTGGTTCGTCACAACTCTCGTAGGCGGGGCATTCCTGGCAATCGCTCTATGGCTAAATTCGAAGATCGACTCTTCGCGCGAGCTGCAGTCTGGCTCTCCTCAAACTCTTTCAGATGACCAACTCACATTCATCGCGGCATATGAAGCATACAAAGACCTAAAGGTCTTTTTTGTGAGTCACATTGAGCAACACGTCGGGAATTGCCTCTCTGCGGTCATCCGCCTCTTGCCTTCAGCTCGCGATCGTATCGAGGCCCAGGAACTCCTGCGGGTTGGGCGGCTATTTCCGGAAGGGATCGACATGGAGTATCTTGCAGAACGCCCAAGGGTTTTTCGGAAGGGCTCTGGCGGCCTTCCTAGACAGATATCTATAGCAGAGGCGTTTCTCCAGACCTTCGAGAAGCACGCGTGGTTTCACCTTGACGCTGAGACGAAGTCCACCCTCCAAGCTCTCATTGAGTTTCCCGACAAGGTCTTCTATCGCTTATCAAAAAGGGAAGACCTACCCTCTGTGTTAAGTGTCTTGGAGAGCTTGAGCAAGTTCGCGTTTGCATTTCTTCCAGAACACAAGACATATATGGCAGCTTCCGTTCTGGAAGCTTTGCACGCTGAGGGATACCTCTACTTGAAACGATTTGCAGAAGAAGTCAACGCAATGACCTCGTATCCTCATCCGACAGTGAAGATGAAAACTAAGAGTGAAGTCGCTGAGAACTGGATAAGCAAGTTTGTGAAATCAGGCTATCCACCCATACTTATGCGATTTACCATTTGGTTCATTCTGATCTTGCTCCTCACAGCGGGTGGCGTCTACTTGGCGAGCCTGAAATTCACACTAGCGCCCGACAGCATGACAACTCTGATTATCGGTACTAGCGTTGCTGGAGCTGCCGGACTTACAGCAATCTTGCCAAGAGGCGGGAAATCAGATTGATCAGAGCGGAGTGACACCACGGTCCATCCGGCGCGCTTATTGCGGCGTTGAGCGAGCGCCGGGTGAGGACTGTGCCGTCAAATCGGGACTTGGCCCGGATGATATTGCTGCACTCATGGTTGACGCCGTGCAGCTTGGGGAGCAACGCCATCCGGGCGGCGCACATCGCCGAGGCGATACAGTATCGGCCGCGACGGCAGGGGTAACATCAGCAGATTTGGCTTGACGTTCTAATACAATCAGGCCATGA
>CAYOEZ010000182.1:0-9992 GCA_964402955.1 uncultured Ktedonobacterales bacterium
CCAGCGTCTGGAAGGCCAGCGGCCACGTCACGGAATTCACCGACCCGATGGTGGACTGCAAGTCGTGCAAGAGGCGCTTCCGCGCTGACGACATCGAGTACAAGAACGGCCCCGGCAAATGCCCCGAGTGCGCGGGCGAGCTAACCGAGGTGCGCCGCTTCAACATGATGTTCAAGACGTTCGTCGGTCCGGTGGAAGACGATGCGACCCAGACCTACCTTCGCCCGGAGACTGCCCAGGGGATTTTCGTCAACTTCGCCAATGTGCAGCAGTCGATGCGCAAGAAGCTTCCCTTTGGTATTGCCCAAATCGGTAAGTCGTTCCGCAATGAGATTACGCCGGGCAACTTCATCTTCCGCGACCGCGAGTTCGAGCAGATGGAAGTTGAGTTCTTCGTCAAGCCGGGAACCGATGATGAGTGGCATGCCAATTGGGTCGACGCCCGTATGGCCTGGTGGAAGAGCCTGGGCATCCGCTCCGAGAACCTGCGTGTGCATGTGATCGAGCGCAGCGCTCTGGCACATTACGCTAAAGCTGACTCTGACGTCGAGTACCTCTATCCGATGGGATGGGGAGAGCTCGAGGGCATTGCAAACCGCACCGACTATGACCTCAAGCGCCATGGCGAGTTTAGCTTGAAGGATATGACCTACTTCGATGAGGAGACGAATGAGCACATCGTTCCCTATGTCATCGAGCCGTCGCTGGGCGTCGACCGCACGTTCCTGGTCGTGCTGTTGGACGCTTATCAGGAAGAGCAGGTACGTAAGGAAAAGCGTGTCGTGCTCAAGCTCCACAAGTCCCTGGCGCCGATTAAGGTCGCCGTCCTACCATTGCTGCGCAACCGCCCGGAGATTGTGAGCCTTGCCCACGAGATCACCGCCACATTGCGCCCGCACATGCGCACCATGTACGACGACACGGCCTCGATTGGCCGCCTCTATCGCCGCCAGGATGAGATAGGCACACTCTACTGCGTGACGGTCGACGTCCAGTCGCTGGAAGATCATGCCGTGACCATCCGCGACCGTGATACGATGGAGCAAGTGCGTGTGCCGGTGGCTGAGTTGAAGGCCATGCTCGTCGAACGGCTGGCTGCATAGGAGTTATAAACGGATGTTGGATTTTAACGAGCTCATGGAAACGGCCAATCGCCGGGCTGCCCTCGATCGTCTGGCGACGTACTTTGTCGGCGAAATCACGTCGGACGAGGCCGAGAAGTTCTCGAAGACAATGTGGATTATCGCCCAGAGCCGCGTCGACATTGTGCGTTCTGAAGACAAAGCAATGACCATTTTCATCAACTCGCCCGGCGGTGACGTGCCGGCGGGATTCGCGATCATGGAGATGGTCTATCGGCTGCGCCGCGACTATCAGATTCCGGTGACGATGATCGTAACCGGCGTCGCCTATTCGATGGCGGCGGTGGTGCTGCAATCGGCTAGCCACCGCGTCATGGGCGAGCTGTCGACGCTCATGCTGCACAGCCCGAGCTGGGTGCTGGCCGGCAAAGACTCACAGATCTTCCAGGACTATGAGCGCCTGGCCGACGGTTACAAACGCTTCATCGGCAAGATTTTCTTCCAGCGCACCGGCTATAAGACGCCAGAGTGGTGGATCAAGTTCATTTATTCAGAACGCGACCGCTTCTTGACGGCGGATGAATGCCTGAAGTTTGGCCTTGTCGATGAGGTGACGCCTATGATTCTGAAGGACGAGCAGGCCCACTAGGCACGTGGGGCGCAGCCCCATGGGGCTGTGTCCTCTCGTGTCTATTTACGACCAGGCTATGACCCGTAGTTTCCATAGGTGCGTACTGCGTCGAGCATGGCGACGATACTGGGCGCGGGTACGTTGGACATCACGTTGTGAATCTGTTGGAAGACAAAGCCGCCGCCCGGCGCCATGATCTCCATGCGCTGGCGCACATCGGCAGCGATCTGCTCAGGCGTGCCGGCCGGCAAGACGTCGCGCGTGTCAGCGCCGCCGCCCCAGAGCACGAGGTCGCGACCGAACTCACGCTTCAGCACATCGGCCTCCATGCCGGTGCAGTTCGTCTGCACCGGCTGGACAATGTCCAAACCGGCGTCGATGAGCATTGGTAGGAGCGGATAGATGCCGCCGCAGGAGTGTAGCATTACCTTGGCGGGCGCCAACTTCTTGGCCGTCTCCCAGAGCAGCTTATGGCGCGGCTGGAAGAATTCTCTGTACATGCGCGGCGATATCTGAGGGCCGGTTTGCATGCCCAGGTCGTCGCCAAAATTGATAATGTCAATGTATGGGCCAACTGCAGAGAGGAACTTGTGTAGATTGGCCAGGTGCATCTCGACGAGCTTGTCCAGGAAGTGGTGAACTCGCGCCGGCTCGCCGGCCAGCATGGCCAGGAAGTTGTCGATACGGAAGAGGAACTGGCCGATCTCAAGCAGATTGCCGCCAAAGAGACCAATGATCGCCCGCTCGCTGGACTGGCGCAAGGCTTTGGCCCCTGCCGCCAACTTCTTGAGACCCTCGGCATCGTAGCCGATGGGGGCCGGCGGGCTGGCGATGGATGCCCACATAACCTTGTCGAGAGGAGTTGCCAGGTCGACAAAGGTCTGGTCGGCGCTGTCCATCAGCGGGAAGCAGGTTTGCTCGAAGTAGAGGCAGCCCTCACGCTGGACTGCGATCATGGTCCCGTCCTCGTGATAGAGACGCCAGTCGCCGCCCACGCGCACGGGATGGACAAAGGCAGGAATCTTGCACGCCGTGCCGTCGGGCAGCGTCCAGGCGTGCCAATCCTCGGGGCGCAGACTAAAGCCGCGCCCAAGCTCGATCGTATCGACCCCGAATCGCTCCTGCACCTCTGGCTCGATGATCGCCAGTTGCTGAACGACGTCGTAGACGTAGATGTCGCCGCTTGTGATGCCCAGATAGTCCTTGAGCTTCTTGTAGGCAATGGCCATGATGCCCGACGAGCGATGGCCGCCCAGATCGATGGGAACGCGATCGGGCTCTTTGTGGCTGATGGTGGTCAAGACACGCTGGCGTGAGTTCATGGTGCTTCTCCCCCTGTGCTGAGTTCCAATCTCTCGCTGGTGAGTCTCATCAGATCGATGCCCATGTCCAGATGTCACCCTGTGTGAGAGCCGCGTCGCCGCCGCATCCGCTCGTATTGCGCCAGTCGATGACGGCGCTGGCGGAGAAGATGGTAAAGCCCTTCTGCGCATCCTCGTACATGGCGATGAGCAGGTCGCTCCAGTGCACGAGGTTGCTGCTGACGGCGTGCCCCCAGCTCATGTGTCCCCACGTGGTTTCATAAGGGTTGTACTGGTAGAACAGGTGGTACGCGCTGTCGTAGAAAACCAGCCCGTTGGGGTCGTTCATCCAGTTCTGCGGCGGCGTGAAGTGAAAGCGCGGACAGTTTGCTTCGCTGCGCGGCATGCGAATCTCCCCCACGAAATCAGACGTCCGAAGTTGTCAAGACTTCGGACGTCCTGCCTGTCGAGTTCCCTCGGCCAGCCAGCTACTTTGGCTGGCGCAACGTCTTGACGGCCTTTGTCAGACGCTTGCCGAAATCGGCGTCGGCGTTGCGGAAGTGGCTGATGCTGCGCTCGATGATGTCGTCGCGGCTGACGTGTGATAGGCTGCCGGCGATGTTGCTCACCAGGCGCTGTTTCTCATCCTCGCTCATCAGCCGGTAGAGATTGCCCGCCTGAACAAAGTCGTTGTCCTCGGCGTGCTGCTCGGTCACGTAGCTGCCGGTTGCGCCATAAACCTCCAGTGGGGCATGTAGCGGCTCATTGCTCTGCGTGGGGCCGCCGAAACTGTTCGGCTCGTAGTTCTTGGCGCGGCCAGCGTTGCCGTCGAAGCGCATCGATCCGTCGCGACTGTAGTCTTGAGCGTCAGTTGCGTGCGGCCGGTTGACGGGCAGCAGCGTGTGGTTGATGCCCAGGCGGTAGCGGTGTGCGTCGCCATAGGCGAACAGCCGTCCTTGTAGCATCTTATCGGGCGAGGGGCCGATGCCGGGCACGAAGTGCGCCGGATTGAAGGCGGCCTGCTCAACGTCGGCGAAGTAGTTATCAGGGTTGCGATTGAGCACGAGTTTTCCCGTTTCAATCAGCGGGTAGTCCTTGTGCGGCCAGACCTTTGTCAGGTCGAAGGGGTTGAAACGGTATTTTGCCGCCTCAGTCACGGGCATGATCTGCATGCTGAGCGTCCATGATGGGTACTCGCCGCGCTCGATCGCATGCAGCAGGTCGAGGTGAACGTAGTTTGGATTCTCGCCAGCGATGCGGGCCGCTTCCTCTGCTATCAGGCACTTGATGCCCTGGTCGGTCTTGAAGTGGTACTTGACCCAGAATGCCTCGCCCTGTGCGTTCACCCATTGGAAAGTGTGCGAGCCGAAACCGTCCATGTTGCGATAGCTGGCCGGGATGCCGCGGTCGTCCAGCAGGAAGGTGAACTGATGGGTCGTTTCCGGCGAGAGGGAGAAGAAGTCCCAGACGTTTTCGGGCTCTTGCACATTGGTGTACGGGTCGCGCTTCTGCGAGTGGATGAAGTCTGGGAACTTGAGCGGATCGCGCAGGAAGAAGACCGGCGTGTTGTTGCCCACCAGGTCATAGTTGCCGTCCTCAGTGTAGAACTTGAGCGCGAAGCCGCGCGGGTCGCGCACGGTGTCTGCTGAGCCTCTCTCGCCAGCCACGGTCGAGAAACGTGCAAAGACCTCAGTGCGCTTGCCAACCGCAGCCAGGAACTTGGCCCTGGTGTAGCCAGTGATGTCTTTGGTGACCTCAAAGTAGCCGAAAGCGCCAGAACCCCTGGCGTGCACGACGCGCTCAGGGATGCGATCGCGTTCAAAGCGAGCTAGCTTCTCAATCAGATGGTGGTCCTGGAGAAGCACCGGGCCATGTGGGCCAGCCGTCTGTGAGTTCTGGTTGTCGGCAACGGGCGCTCCCGCTGCCGTGGTCAGTACCTTTTTCTTGGACATTTTTCCGTGCCTCCTTTTTGCATGTGCATAAGATCGTTCAGGTGGTTGGACAAGGGTATGCACCCAGACGTCTATCGAAGTTGCTGGCAGTCAGGACAGACGCCATAGATGTCGAAACGGTGGCCCACTATCTTGTAGCCTGACACTTGCGAGACCTCATGAACGAGCTTGTCGGCCAGGTTCACGTCAGGGTCAATGATTTTGTGGCAGTGAACACAGATCAAGTGGGGGTGAGGGCTGGGATGGCGGCCATCGTAGCGGTTGGCGTCGTCGCCGAATCCAAGCTCCAGCACCTCATGGATGTCCTTCAAGACGTCCAGTGTCTTGTAGACCGTGGCCAGACTCATGGTTGGAAACTGGGATTTGACCCGGTCATGAAGGTCAATAGCGCTGGGGTGATCTGCGCTCTCAGCCAGAACGTGCAGAAGGGCGAGTCGCTGCGGCGTCAGCCGGTAGCGGCGACCACGCAATTTCCTGACGAGTTCATCGAACCTGGTCTGTGTGTCGAACATGCGCCTCTCTTCTTGACATTTGTTCTTTATGGATAATCAATGTCCACAAGAGAGTATACTACAGCCGCCTGTCTGTGTCAAGGCTTGGGGATCCGAATACTATCTCTGCTCGCTCATTCTATCCTCCTTGATGCATGATGCTTGGAGAGATACGCCGAGTCTCCGTGGCGTCTCAAGTGTACACCATCCAGGGATGCTGTCAAGAGTAATAGCGCAAGCCAGGCGATCTATCATCGGTATGATTGCGCACTATTGTAATATGACTAACCGGATTATGTTGCGCCTTGACATAGACGGAAGCCTGTGCTATATTTGCTGCGGAAAACCCTTGTTCTGCAGTCAGATATGTACTCACGAGGAGGTCGGATCATGCCCGACACAGCAGCTTTAGCGAAAGGACTGGAGGATGTTCTCGCCGGGACGTCAGCAATCTCGACAGTGGATGGTCTACAAGGCCGGCTGATCTACCGCGGACTTGACATTCGGGATTTGGTTGCCTCGTCAACGTTCGAAGAGACGACCGCACTGCTCTGGAACGGCACGCTGCCCGCCAGAAAACAATTGGACGATTTGCAGCAGAAACTGATCGCTGAGCGCACGCTCGCTCCGGAAATGCATGCTCTCTTGCACCTCCTGCCCAAGTGTACGAGTGCAATGGCTACCCTGCGCACAGTCGTGTCGGCGCTGGCGTTTCTCGACCCCAACCCTGATGATCGTTCTGCCGCCAATATCGTGCGTATCTCGGCGCAACTTCTGGCCAAGACTCCGACCATTGTGGCGTCGTGGCAGCGCCTGTGCGCCGGACTTGAGCCGATTGCGCCGCGCGATGATCTCAGTTTTGCCGCCAATACCCTCTATATGCTGACCGGCAAGGTTCCTGATCCTCTGCAGGCCAGGGTTTTCGACGAGGCTTTGATCATGCACGCAGACCATGAGTTCAACGTCTCGACGTTCACGGTACGCGTCATTGTTTCTTCGCTCTCCGACCTCTACTCCGCCATCACAGGCGCGATTGGCGCCCTGAAAGGCCCCGCTCACGGCGGCGCCAACCAGGATGTGATGCGCCTGCTCGAGGCGATCGCTGACCCGGGCCGGGCTGAGCAAGAGATCAAGAACCGTCTGGCTGCCAAAGAGCGCATTCCCGGATTTGGCCATCGCGTCTACAAGACGTGGGACCCGCGCGCTCTCCTGCTCAAGAAACGCGCACAGGAATTGGCGCGGCGGGCGGGCAACACCACCTATTATGATCTGTCGGCGAAGATCGAAGAAGTTGTGATTCGCGAGAAGAAGCTCTATCCCAACGTTGACTTCTATTCAGCGTCCACATATCATTACCTGGGCATCCCAACGGACATGTTCACCCCCGTCTTTGCTATCTCGCGTATGGCAGGGTGGACAGCCCATGCTATGGAGCAATATGGCGATAACCGCCTCATCCGTCCTCGCGCCGACTATACCGGGCCGATGGATGTGGCCTATGTAGCGATCGAGAAGCGCTAGCAGGCAGGGAGCCTATGATGCAGACTGTAAACGCGGAGATTCTAGAGCTAAAGCAAGAGGTCAAGCAGCTACGCGCAGATATGCGGTGGCTTGAGGATGTTGTAGATCGTGTACTTGTCTCTCCGCCCATCCTCTTAAGAATGCCAGACGGCAGCAAACGTCCATTCTCTCCAACGCGGCCTGTTTCTCTGCGTACACTGGCGACTATGCTTAGGGTAGAGGAGGAGTCGCAGAAGCGTCGGAATCTCAGCCGTGACGAAGAGGTGGACCTTCTGCGTGACATTCTCGAACGGGCGAGGCTGGATGCAATCGAGAAAGGAATTGCCATTGACGACGAGCGTGAGGCTGCAATAGGTGACTGACCCGGTTACCTTACCCTTCGTGCTGTTCTGGATACGAACGTCATTCTTGCTGCCTTCTTGACCAGACAACCGCGTAGTCCTACGCGGGAACTACTCGATCGGTGGCGCAGGGGCGGATTTCACTTGCTTTACTCCGATGATCTGTTGGCCGAGATCGTGGACAAGCTTGACCAGAAGCATATTGACAATACGCTCACAGATCTCTTCCTGAGAGAACTGGGCGTCGGTGCAGAGCGGGTTTCCGTGCGGCGAGTTGATGTCCGACCAGTCATTGCCGCCGACCCCGATGACGATCTCGTGTTGGCCTGTGCAGTAGTTGGCCGGGCGACGCACCTTGTAACATACGATTCCCACTTTGCCGTACTGGAAGAACGCCATTCGGGCGTCGAGATTGTTGACGCGTTGACGTTCCTTCGTCTGGTACGACGACAAACAAATAGTGAGGTAGAGTCACAATGACACAAAATCTCGTACAGAAGATCATTTCAGCCCATCTGGTGTCGGGAGAAATGACGCCCGGCAGCGAGATCGGCCTGCGTATTGACCAGACGCTGACCCAGGACGCGACGGGAACGATGGCTGACCTGCAGTTCGAGGCGATGGATATACCGCGCGTGCAGACCAAGCTCTCGGTCAGCTATGTCGATCACAACATGCTCCAGGTCGGTTTCGAGAATGCCGACGATCATCGCTTCCTGCAGTCGTTTGCTGCTCGCTTCGGCCTGTTTTTCTCGCGTCCGGGCAACGGCATCTGCCACCAGGTGCACCTGGAGCGCTTCAGCGTGCCCGGCGACACCCTGCTCGGCTCCGATAGCCACACGCCGACGAGCGGCGGCGCGGGCATGCTGGCGGTTGGCGCGGGCGGCCTGGATGTGGCGGTGGCGATGGGCGGCGGCCCGTTCTATACCAACATGCCCAAAATCGTGGGCGTCAAGCTGACCGGTAAGTTCAGCCCGTGGGTGGCGGCCAAAGACGTTATTCTGGAAATGCTGCGCCGCTTGTCCGTCAAGGGCGGCGTTGGCAAGGTTTTCGAGTACTACGGCGACGGCGTTGCATCGGTCAGCGTGCCCGAGCGCGGCACGATCTGCAACATGGGCGCGGAGTTAGGCGCAACCGGTTCCGTCTTCCCCAGCGATGAGCAGACGCTGCGCTACCTCAAGGCGCAAGGGCGCGCCCAGAGCTGGCGTGCGTTGGCGTCGGACCCGGGCGCCACCTATGATGAAAATGTCGAGATCGATCTTTCTGCTTTGCAGCCCTTGATCGCCAAACCATCCAGCCCCGACGCTGTGGTGCCCATCAGCGAGCTCAAGGGCGTGAAGGTGGCGCAGATCTGTGTGGGAAGCTGCACCAATTCCTCGTATCCCGATCTGATGACCGTGGCCCGTGTGCTCAAGGGCAAGACGGTCCATCCCAGTGTCAGCCTCACCCTGACCCCAGGCTCCAAGCAGGTCTACACCATGATCGCCCAGTCGGGCGCTCTGGCCGACTTCATTGCCGCCGGCGCACGTGTGCTGGAATCGGCCTGCGGGCCGTGCATCGGCATGGGCCAGGCGCCGGCTTCGGATGCGATCAGTCTGCGCACATTCAACCGCAACTTCCCCGGGCGCTCCGGCACACCAGATGACAAGGTGTATCTCTGTAGCCCTGAGGTTGCTGCAGCCGCCGCTTTGACGGGTGAGATTACCGATCCGCGCACGCTCGGCGAGTACGTGAAGGTGGAGATCCCTGAGACGTACACGATTGCTGACAACATGATCATCCCACCCCTGCCAGATGGCACTGCGGTCGAGATTCTGCGTGGTCCCAACATCAAGCCTTTGGCCAAGGCGCAGCCGTTGCCTGCGCACGTTCACGGCGTCGTCTTGCTTAAGATGGGCGACAACATCAGCACCGACCATATCCTGGCGGGCGGAGCGAAGGTCTTGCCCCTGCGCTCAAACCTGCCGGCCATCTCCGAGTATACGTTTGAGCGCGTCGATCCGACGTTTGCGCAGCGGGCGCGGGCAGCAGGCGGCGGCTTTGTCGTGGGCGGCAGCAATTACGGTCAGGGCTCCAGCCGTGAGCATGCAGCCATGGCGCCGATGTACCTGGGCGTCAAGCTGGTGGTTGCCAAGTCGTTCGCGCGCATCCATGCCGCCAATCTGGTCAACTTCGGTATCCTGCCCCTGACGTTCGTTAATGATGCTGACTATGACCGCCTGGAGCAGGGCGACGAGTGGGATATCGCGGACGTGCGTTCTGCCATTCAGGCTGGGCCTGTCGTGACGGTGCGCAATGTGAGCAAGGGGGACACGCTGCAGCTCAAACATGCGCTGACGCCGCGCCAGATTGAGATCATCCTCGATGGCGGCCTGTTGAATCACATCAAGCAGACCGCGCAGTAGAGCCGTCCCGCAGCGGTGTAGGTCAGGCATCCTTGCCTGACGCCCGTGGGGTAGCCGCAGTTGGTAGGTCAGACACGCGTGTCTGATGTCAGGCAAGGATGCCTGACCTACGGGCGGCGGCTCGAAACGCGTCGGCGTATTCAGATCCGCCGTCATGCCTGGCAAGCATTGGCGACCAGTGTGCGTCAGGAGCGCAGTCACACATAGGGGAGACGCGGGAATGAATTCCGCTTCTAAGCCGGATCGCGATCCTGGCCGCTGTCGCTTA
>CAYOEZ010000183.1:0-9954 GCA_964402955.1 uncultured Ktedonobacterales bacterium
CAGCGATCATCTGATCTTGACCACCAGAGTGCGGGTTGAGAGGTGACGCTGAGGCAACGGAGACAGAAAGACTTCCGGCGTCGATAAGAGGCCGGAAGTCTGTGCTTCTGGGAACCTGTGCGGCCCGGAAACTTCACGGAATTGTCAGTTTTTGTCCAACATAGATGGTAGTGCTCTTCAGGTTGTTGGCTTTGACGATAGCATCAACCGTGACGCTGTACTTGGCTGCGATCTTGGAGAGATAGTCGCCGCTCTGCACAACGTAGACACGGCCAGATGCGGTGCCGGTGGCGACTGGCGCCGTTGCGCCTGGAATGCGCAACTTCTGCCCGACGTAGATGCGGCTCGGATTGGTGATGCCGTTCGCCTGGACAAGCGCTGCGGTCGTGACGCCATACATCTTGGCGATTGTCGAAAGGTTGTCTCCCGCTTTCACGGTGTAGGTTGTGCCGCCGGCCGGAATAGGTGTGGCGACGACCGGAACCGCCGTCGCCCGCAGAATGACTGCCGTCGGAGCAGCACCGGGCACAGTGGTGGCTGCGGGCAGCGGCGTGGTGCCGGGCAGCGGGCCAACGCTAATCTGTGTCGGAACCGGCGACGGCTGCGTCCCGGGCGGAACAATGGAGACATCGGTGGGACGGCCTGCGACCGTCGTTGCGGAACCTGGTACGCGGCTCTGCGTCGGCGAAACCTTGGGCGTCGCTGTACGCGCTGGTGTGGTGCTGCTTGTCGTGCTGCATTTCGCTGCAATTACAATGATCAGGCCTAGCAGCAAGGCAAAGACGATGGCAATAATGAGTTGGTTTCGTGAGTTCTTCATCTCTAGATTCTCCTCGTTGGGATGAAGGGATGCGGGGTCAGGATTTTCTGCATTGCTATTCGCTCCCCACCAATTCCCCCACCCGGTACCGTGTCCTCTACTTCAAGAGACGAAGAACCCGTCTGTGTGTTATGCTCATATGTCTTGAGATATTCGAAATGTATCTTTCAGGATTCCATGCGGATGTATGTTTTCCAGGATGTGAAACCGGCGAGCGCATAGAAGCCTGTGAGTGTGGTCCAGTCGATGATGCCATCTTCCACGCCGAGTGCAGCGTCGTATTGCAGGGCCAGTTGCAGTAACGCCAGCCCCAGCCCCTTGCCGCGCATCCCCTGAGCCACGCCAATCGGCCCCAATCCTCCGCAGCGATGGCCGAGCAGCTTCTTCCAATGGACCGGCGGTCCGAGAAAGCGCGAACGCCAGGACCAGATGTGGGCAAAGCCAATAACGCGCGCGCCTTGCGTCAAAATGATGACCTCTGCCGGATCGTAGCCCTGATCGAGAAAGCGACGGGTATCGAAGCGCCAGCCGCCCGGGAACTCGGCCTGTAGGAACTCCATCAGCGCAGGAATGTCCTCAGTCCGGCATGGCCGCACATCGCCGCCGGCGGCAGCAAGCGCAGCCCTGGCCGACGGCGGCGCCGTGAAATTGCGCAGGTTGCCCCGCACATCATGAACGGTTTGTGATACTCTGAAGCCGGCGCGGCTAAAGTAGTCCTGCACGCCGGGGAGTTCTGCGGGTACGCCCGGGAAAAAGCGGTGGCGGCCGCCGCCCACCAGAATCTTTTCTGCTCCCTGGCTGCGCAGCCTATCGGTTGCCCATGCCAGAAGGCTGCGCCCCATGCCCTGGCGCTGGTAGGCTGGATCAACGACGATGGCTTCGATCCAGCCGGTGGCCTTGTACATCTCCTGCAGCGGGTCCTGCGCCCGGAAACGCTCGCTAAGGGCATAGCCGACAACCTGATCGCCGTTCATAACGACGGCGCCATCCGCAGGGTCGTAGTTGGGGCCCTCTTCGACGTTTTGGCGGAAGAGGCGAACGGTCAAGGGGAAGTGCTCGCCGAGGGAGCGATTCCACAGACGGACGATATCCCCCGCCAGGCTCTTGCGATAGTGGGTCCATGTCAGGGTGGTCATAAATGTTCCTCCTCAGGTGGTGGCACAGGTCCCGCGCGCGGCGCTGTGGCTGTTGGGGCTATTTGTGTGCATTGTACCCGATCTAGGGGCAAATGCGAAGGGGGGGACACTTGACGCGCTTCTTGCGCTCGGCTATACTACGTCCACAAAGAAGCCGTCTGGTGGCCGCTGCACTTGCCGCGGCCATCGGCGTCTCTATGTCTCTCGCGCTCGATCGGTGTCATGGGCACACGAGGCAGGCGGGAAGCAATGACGAATGAGGGTTGGGTGACGTATTGGCAATAAATGAAGTTGAAGGCCGTCTGGGGCGAGCTCTCCTGTTGCGTTTTGATGCCGGGCAGCCACTCACAGCACTCAGCCCGGCCTGGGCTGCGCTGTGTGGTCTGTTTGTCTCCGGCGCCATGCGTCTGGATGTGCGCACCCTGGTGTTGTCGGTCTTGCTGCTGCTGCTTGTTGAGCCGATGATGGGCGGACTGTGGGAGTTGGTCGTCAACGCGAATGCCGCCGCTGACCAGCAGGACGTTGCGGACGCGGAGCATGTGACGCCCCCGCTGTGGACGTTTCCCTACATGCGCACTGGTTCTGCAGGGCACCGTCTGTCCACGGCTGCGGCTGGTCTTGTCACGCGCTGGCGGCTGCGTGGCTGGGATACGGTGGCGTGCGTGGTCACGTTT
Source organism: uncultured Ktedonobacterales bacterium (assembly GCA_964402955.1). Taxonomy (GTDB): domain Bacteria; phylum Chloroflexota; class DTOL01; order DTOL01; family DAOUCN01; genus CAYOEZ01. Next base: position 2,631 of record CAYOEZ010000183.1, read on the forward strand.
GTGTTTGCGCTTGCCCTGGGCAGCATCTTGGGCCAGGCAGTGCTTGGCGTCGTGGCGGCTGTTCTGGTTCTGGCGGCGCGCTTGCGCTGGCAGACAGGAATGGCGGCGCGCCTGTTGCAGACTGTCTATGATCTTCTGCTGCCGTGGCTGATGGGGATGGTTGCTCTGGGGCAGATAGCCGAGCAGGGCGCGCCCTTCTACCGCTGGGGCTTCGTGCTGACAGCGCTTTACGCGCTGGCCTATGTGGCCTGCCTGCTGCTGGCTGACGAAGGACAGACCTCGGCGCTGTTTGTTCTCGATGGCGCACAGCTTGTCGTGCTGGCGCTACTGCTCAGCCGGCAGCAGACGCTGGCAGTCTGGCTTTTCGGTCTCTGTTTGGTGGGGCAACTGGCTGCGCATCCGAACCTGATCGCCGGAGGGCGTGGCGCCGCCTATCTGCGCCGCAGCGCGCCATATATCATGGTGGGGATGCTTGTGGCTGCCATCGCCCTGTCCCCCACGCTGACAGGCGTGTGAGCCATGCGCATCGGTGTGCTCAGCGATACACATATCCCCGACCGCACCCTTGATCTGCCTGCGGAGATTCTCGAGATCTTTGCCGGCGTCGACATGATTATGCACGCGGGCGACGTCAGTGAGCCGTCTGTGCTCGCCCGTTTGCAAGTGGTCGCGCCGGTTGTGGCTGTGCAAGGCAACAGGGATGAGGCGCTGGCAGATCTGCCGCTGAGCCGGATCGTGCTCGCTGGCGCCTGGCGCATCGGGCTGATCCATGGCATGCGCCCGCGCCGCGACGAGTTGCCTGATCGGCTGCGCTATGTGGGCGGCGACCACCGCTTTGTCGGCCAGCGATCCTATCTGCTGCAGTCGTTTGCCGGGGCTAATGTGCAGTGCATCGTTTTTGGCCACAGCCACCAGGCGTGCCAGATGGCGCAGGGCGGCGTCCTGTTGCTTAACCCCGGCGGGGTGGTGAGCTCCCCCGGCGGCGGTCCCAGCAGCGTGGCGATGCTTGAGCTCGACAGCGCCGGCATCAGGGCCCGTTTGATTCCCCTGCGGCATCCGCCACGGCGCCATACAGTGGGTGAAGAAATAAGGCGCGCAGTTGTTGGCGCGAGACATGGTTAGAATCAGGTGCGAGGAGAAAACGGATGGATCTGACGAGCACAAGCATTGCGACACAGGCAGTACACGGTGGGCAGCGCCGGCCAACCCCTGGCGCAGGGGAAGCGACGCCGACATCGACGCCGATCTACCAGACCAGCGCCTTCATGTATGAGCGTGCCGAAGACGTGATCAACGTCTTCGAGGGCAAGAGCAAGGGCTATGTCTACGGGCGATTCGGCACACCCACCGGCGACGCCTTGCAGGAAGCCGTGGCGCTACTTGAAGGGGGAGAGGTCGCCTTTGCTTTTGGCTCAGGCATGGCTGCCGTGCACGCCGCGGTTTTGGCAACCGGTATCGCCGCCGGCGACACGCTGCTGGCCGCCCAGGATCTCTACGGTGCAACGACGAACCTCTTCGTGACTGTGCTGGGCCGGCTGGGCATGCGCGTGCACCTGATCGATGTCACGGATCACGCGGCGGTGGCCCAGGCGCTCGAGGCTGACCACCCCAAAGTGCTTTATGCCGAAACCGTGTCCAACCCGTTGCTCAAGGTGGCCGATCTGCCGGCATTGGCTCGCATGGCGCACGCTGCCGGCGCGCTCTTCCTGGTCGATAGTACGTTCACCTCACCCTACCTGGTGCAGCCGTTGGCGCACGGCGCCGATATGGTGATTCATAGCGCCACGAAGTACCTTGGCGGCCACGGCGACGTGACAGGCGGCGTTGTGGTGTCATCCAAAAAGTGGTCGGCCGGCCTGACGAGCATGATGCGTCTGGTGGGCGGCGTTTTGTCGCCCAACGACGCGTGGTTGATTCTGCGTGGCATCAAGACTCTGCCGCTACGCATGGAACGCCAGTGCCAGAATGCGGCGCGCGTGGCGACTGCGTTGAGCACGCATCCCAGTGTCGGCCGCGTCATCTATCCCGGGCTGCCGTCCCATCCCCAGCACGAGGTTGCCCGTCGTTTGCTGCGCGACGGCTCAGGGGGAGCGATGGTGTCGTTCGAGCTTGGCGCCGCAACGCGCCAGAGCGCGCTACAGTTCCTCAACGCTCTGCGCCTGTGCATTCCTGCGACAACGCTTGGCGACGTCTACTCACTACTGCTGCACCCTGCGACCACCTCACACTCGTACCTGACGCCTGAGCAGCGGCTTGACGTCGGCATCGGGGAGGCGCTGCTGCGTATGTCGGTCGGCATAGAGGATAGCGCTGACATCATCGCCGATCTCGATCATGCGCTACGCGCGTCGTAGATTCGGATGTTGATGAAATATGGTATAATAGTCTCAGGAGCCAGTCTTCCCTGGTGACCAGGAACAACCTACGGGCGGACAGCAACCTGCCAATGGCGGGACGTATGCAGACAGCAGTGGAGAGCAAACAGCAGTTGACGGCTGTGGGTTTCGAGAAACAAGTTGTTACGCTCGACATGGTGCGCGCCGACCCATATGTTCAGGCGTACATCCGGCGAGCCGACGATCAGATGGGTGTCCTGGGATACACGGAGCATGGCGAGCGCCATGCCGCGCTGGTCTCACGTATCGCCTACAATATTCTGGCGCGCCTGGGCTATCCGGAACGGACGGCCGAGCTGGCCGCTATCGCCGGCTATCTGCACGACACAGGCAATTTGGTGCACCGGCGCGATCATCCCATAAGCAGCGCCCTGCTGGCGCTGGAAGAACTGCGCCGCATGCAGATGGATCCAACTGAGTTGGCGCTTGTGCTGGGCGCGATCGGCAGCCATGAAGAGGAGTCGGGTGATCCGGTGAGCGAGGTCTCGGCTGCGGTGATCATCGCCGACAAGTCGGATGTGCACCGTTCACGTGTACGCAACCCCAATACCCTGGCATTTGACATTCACGACCGTGTGAATTATGGCGCCCAGCGCTCCTTTGTGCGTGTGGACAATGAACACAAGACAATTGCACTTGAGCTGGATATCGACACGAGCATCTCGCAAGTCATGGAGTACTTCGAGATCTTCCTCACGCGCATGCTCATCAGCCGGCGCGCAGCCAACTTCCTCGGCTGCAACTTCGAGGTGATTATTAACAAGGTGAAGCTGTTGTAGCGGGGAATGGAGGATTAGGGGGGACTTCCTGGGGCCAATGTGTCGCATGGAAACGACCGGGAGAAATGCCAATGGGGATGCCAGGCTTGGAGCATCATGTCGAGCTGACTGAGGACATCATTGGCGCTGCCTATGAGGTGCATCGGGTGCTTGGCCCTGCACTCGAAGAGAGATTCTATCGTGACGCCCTTGCCTATGAGCTCCGTTTGCGGGGACATCAGGTGGATATGGAACGTCGCTTTACTGTTTCATACAAAGGAAAGCAGCTTGGTGACCACGCGATCGATCTGGTTGTGGATGACAAGGTGGTCGTGGAAATCAAAGCCACGGCAAGCGAGGTTCTTGCTGTGCATGTGGCACAGGCCATCTCAGAGCGCCGTGTGAGTGGTCTTAAGGTGGCTCTACTTCTCAACTTCGGCAACACAAGCCTCCTGATTCGCCGGCTGGAAGCAAGAGAGGGCGAGGACAAGAGAGTCGGTGACGTGTGATCCTCAAGATTCTCCGAATCCCCGCCAATTGGAGGTGAACCATGAGCGCCAGAGCTTATGTGTTGATCAGCACCGTGGCCGAGAAGACGAGCAGCGTCGTGCATGCCTTGCGCAAGCTGCCCGGTGTGACGTCTGCCGACCTGGTGACAGGTCCCTATGACGTGGTGGCGGTGGTCCAGGGCGGAGACGCCAATGCTGTCGGCAAGCTCATCCTCAACGACATCCGCGGCCTGGCCGGCATCAACAGCACGCTGACCTGCCTGGCCATCGACACGCCGTAGTCCGGGCTCTCCCGACCCCCGAGCCGTCCGCTGGAGCGGCGCGGACTCTGTCCGAGACGAAACTGTTCACCGTTGGGGGAAATGCGGTCTGCTGTAGGTCGACTTTCCATAGTCGACACCCCGTTCGGGTCGCAGGCAGGCCCATTGCAACCCGAAATGCCGGGTATGGAAACCCGGCCTACCGCGTCCGCGGCACAACTGTGAGCAGTTACCTCCGCGATCTCTGGTGGCCTAGCAGCCTGTCGGAGAGAGTTGTCTCACTGCAGAGACGCAGAGTACGCAGAGGTTTTGATGGTTTTCTGTGCTCTTTCTCGGCGATCTCTGCGTCTCTGCGGTAGAAAAAGAACCCCCGCATCGGCTCTCCGACAACCTGCTAGGAGCGAGCCTGACTGCGTGGCAGCCAGCGGCCGCTGCTGGGCGCAAAATGTGCGCAGGTAGTGCTGATGCGCGCCAGCCGGCGCGCGTTGGCGACGCTGAGTGCGGTCATCGGGTTGTTCCAGACGCCGCGGCCGCAGACATAGCGCTCGTCGATGCTGTCTACCGCCGCCAGGTGGTGGCATGCCCGGCAGTGACGCGGCGTGATACGCTGCGGAAGGATCGACGGGACGTAGCGCGTGCAGGTGAGGCTAATTGCCCGCAGGCGGCGCGATGTGTCGACGCTCTGCGGGCGCATGGGCCGTGTCCAGACGCCGGCAGAGCAGACGCGGCGGCTGTCGTCTGCCGGCCAGTGTGACAGCAGTGTGCAGGACCGGCAGTGGCGAGCCTGCGGCGCAGCATGCTGGCTGTGCAACGGCAGGGCTTTGGCAGGTACGGCGCCGGCGCTGGCCTGCCCCAGCCAGCGGGGGATAGGCCGCCCCACAGCAGCTTTCTGTGGCTCCCCATCTGTGCGCAGGGCAAGGTAGTCGCGTCCGATCCCGCGTCCGCGCGCTACTTTTGCCAGCATCTTGCGCTCGTCGGGCGAAAGGTACACTGTGCACATGTGCTGCTCACTCTGCCTGGTCATCGTCTGCCTCGTCTCATCGTGTTGCCTGCACAGTGATTATACGAACAAATGTTCTAATTGTCAAGACAAACCGAGGGTGGAGTGTGCCGACACGCGACGAGCACGTCTATAAAACCGAAGGGATTGTCCTGCGCCACGCTGATATGGGTGAAGCCGACCGGCTGATCACCCTGTTCACGCCGTTTCGTGGTAAAGTGCGGGGGGTGGCCAAGGGGGCGCGCAAACCGGCGAGCAAGCTGGCCGGACATGTGGAGCAGTTTACTCTTACGAGCGTGCTCATTGCTCGCGGGCGCGCCCTGGATATTGTCACGCAGGCGCAGACGGCGCGCTCGTTCATCGAGGTGCGCGAGAACCTGCGCCTTGTTCTCTATGCGTCCTATGCCGTTGAGCTGGTGGAGCGTTCAACCGAGTGGGAAAGCGAGAACAAGCCGCTCTTCAACCTGCTGTTGCGCTATCTGTCCTATCTGGGAACGGCGCAGCGATTGGAAACCGGGCTGCGCGCCTTCGAGTTGGAAGCGCTGGAGGTACTGGGCTACCGGCCCCAGTTGAACAAGTGCGTGGCGTGCGGGCGGGCGATCAGGGCAGAGACCAACGGCTTCAGCTCAACGGCGGGTGGGGTTCTTTGTCCGCTGTGTCGCGGCCGCGAGGGCGACCAACACGACATCTATGCGGCGACGCTGGCCGCGTTGCGCTTCCTGCAGGAAGGGGGAGTGGAGGCGGCCGACCGCCTGCATATGGCCGCTGTGGCGCGCAAGCAGGCCGAAGCCCTGCTCAGCGTCTACATCTCCGATCGTCTGGAACACGACATCAAAAGCGCCAGCGTGCTAAGGGCGCTACGGCAGCAGATCGCTATCGTCGTGCCCGCCGCCTGATGTGGAGTGCGACGACTCCTGTCGTCGCAGCCAAAGCTTCACGGCGACGACGGGAGTGCCCGATACAGCGGGGCAGGCTCTCGTCGCACTCCAGACTACCCTGCTTCTGCAGGGGGCTGTGTCTTAGCGTGGTCGGCTTCTTCCTGGGCGCGGCTGGGTAGGAGGATGAAGAATGCCCCGCTGGCGATCTGCAGCACCCCCGACACGATGAGCGCCTCCGCTACCCCGATGAAATGCGCCAACGCCGCGCCAAGCAGCGGGCCGGCGAAATTCTGCGCGCTCGCCAGCACGTTCGCTGCTGCTGTAAACGTCGGATGCTTTCCCTGCGGGCATGAGATGAGCAGCATGTCCACGAAGCCGATGTCAATTGCTGCCACAAAGACGCCCCACAGAACCGCAGCCGGCAACAGCCAGTCTGCCGTGGGAGAGAGGCCGGTCATGATCGGATAGAGACCGATCAGTGCAGAAAGATACAGCAGCGTGCGGTGGCCGATGCGGTTGGTCACCCGTCCCCAGAAGGGATAGCTCACCACCAGCGCGGCGTAGGCAATCATGCCGCGCAGGCCGATAATCGTGTTCGATGCGTGCAGATTGTCAACCCAATAGATGCTGAAAAGGCCGGCCGGCATCGTCAGGCAGACGCGGAAGGCGGCTGTAGCCAGGTTGAAGCGCATGAACGGCTTGCACTCAAAAAACGGTGTCACAAACTCGCGCAGGCGCGTCAACGGCGGGCGCGGATTGTCGCTGTGCGTGCGCACAGCCTCAAACGGCGCTATCTTGATCTTGCTGAAGAAGTAGATGTTGGGCAGAGCGCCAACGCACGAGATGACAAAGGCCAGTTGAAAGCCGACCGGAAACGTCAGGTGATCGATCATCGCCCCGATCAGGGGGATGGCGATGGCGCCGACCAGCGAGTAGATTGCCCAGCGGTTGGCGTTGACGCGCGGGCGCATTTGTGGAGGGACTGCCCGCTGGATAATTGACATAAAGGTAGGATAATAGATCGAACTGGGAATGGTAATGAACGTCCACAGCGCGATCGCAACCCACAGGATATCGGGGGCCTTAAACAGGAACGGCAACAGCGCCATCAGCACAAAGCCGGAGCGCGTGATCAGGGCAGACAGGTTGGCAAGGCGCACCAGATCCTTCTGCCGCTCGGCAAACGCGCCGGCCGGCAACTGGGCAAACATATTGACCAGTTGCGGGCCAGATGAGAGGATGCCCAGGGTTGTGGGCGTGGCGCCCATGCGCGCCATCCACACCGAGAGATAGGTTGCGATGCCGCCATCGATGAAGCCGAGCCAGGCGGAACTGAGGATCAGATTGCGCGCGTTGCGTTGATCGAGGGTATCAGAGTCGCGGCCTCGCACCAGGGCAGACAGCGCTGTCTTGAAAGAGCTTGGATTCATTGACCCACGCGTAGCGTATATTCCGGCGTGTCCACGTCGTTGCTGTGATTATCGCGTGCTTTGCGCGCGTTGTCAATCGCGGCGGCCCTTGGC
>CAYOEZ010000184.1:0-9734 GCA_964402955.1 uncultured Ktedonobacterales bacterium
ACCAGGGGCACGTGATCCCACGCCAGAGAGGAAGCAGCCGTCGTCAGCCAGACGCTGGCACCAAGCACGAGCAGCCAAAACCCCGTTTCCAGACGCCGGGCTCGCTGGCGCGAACCTCGCAGCCGGAACCAACGCCACAACGCCAGCGCCGCCAGCGCAAAGGGAACCAAGCCAAGCTGGTAGCTAATGGGATCATCGGGACCAGGAGTGCTGATGCCAAAGCCCCAGCGGGGATCGAAGAGCTGCGACAGATAGACGAAGTGGTCATGGAAGTCGTAGTAGCCGCCGAACCACTGCTGAAGATTGACATAACGGGCCTCCAGCAGCGCAGGGAGGACGAAGAACGCGGCCAGGGCCAGGCCCAGCGCCATACCTGCTAGAGGGCCAAGCAGCGCCCGCAGCGCTGTGCGCAGGCGTTGGCGGCCACTGTCCTGACCCCACGCCTGTCCCACTGCCAGGACCACGGCATAGGCCAGAAGCAGGGGGGTGAAGAGCAGAGCGACCAGGTTCGAGCTCAGGTGGACGGCGGCGTAGGCAACCGCTGCCAGAGCAATGGACCAGGGGCCGGGGCGCAGGACCGCACGGCGCACGCCCAGCAGCGCCAGCGGCAGTACCGCCAACGCCAGTGATTCGGCCATCGCCGCTCGCACATAGACGTCGAGCAAGTGATAGGGCACATAGACATAGGCCACGGCAGCAACCAGCGCCGCCCGCTCTCCCCGGTTGTCGCGGACGAAGAACCACATGCTCCAGGCACTAAGCAGCACGGTGGCGATGAGCGTGGCCTTGACCGCGCCTTCGAGCGTCAGAGACAACAGCCGGTAGAGCACCGTACCCAGGAAGGTGGCGCCGGGCGCATAGATATTGAAGAAAGGATAGCCATACCCAAAAGCCCAATCCGGCGACCAGCGCGGGAAGAGCACACCCTCATTCCAGGTGATGTTGTACTGCTGGACGAAGTAGACGTCGTGGCGGGCGTCGTGCGCGCCCCAGAAATAGCCGGGACGTAACAACGGCGCCACGGCGAACAGGGTCAACAAGGTCGTGACCCAGAAGGAAGGGGAACGGTAGAATGGCTTCATGCCAGCTCAAGGCACTTTCAAGGCGTTGCCGCCAGCGGTACGCAGGCGTTCCTGCGTCTGCCAATTGTAAAGACCGAGGGTGAGGTGAAGACCGGCAGGCGCATCCGGCGGGACAATAAGATGGTAGGTGTCGGTCATGATCTCGCCCGGCTTCCAGGTCGTCATCGGACGCTCGCCGCCCAGCGGCTGAACGTCGATCTGGCTGTGGGTGGCGCCGGCGGCGTCTTCGGCATGGAGAAAGATGTTGTAGTCGAAGTCGAGTGGCTGCAGGGCCATCCATTCGGCATGGACTGTGACGTCGGCGCCAGGCGCTGGGGTTCCCTCACGCTCCAGGCGCAGGAGCATGACCTGCTGGTCGCCGAAGGTGGCGACGGCCGTGGAGGGCACGTCATAGACCACCCTGGCCGGCGACAGGAATGGGGCGGCGCCGAGCAAGGGCAGGATGAGCAGCGCCGCCCACAGGGGCGCCTGGCGCAGTTCGGGCAGAAATCGCAGCGCCGACGCGGCTGTCACCGCCAGCAGGGGAAGGGCTAGCAGCAGCAGGTGCCAGGGCGCCGGCACGGTGGCGAGAATGATGGCGACACGCTGCACAACAACGTCGAGGCTGGCGAGAACCAGCAGCAGACCGAGGGCAAGTGGCCAAAGCCACGGTGAGATCAAGAGGAACCGGCGGCCACCCAACGCCCATAGCGACACAATGAGCAGCCCAAGGAGGGGCAGCCCAAGCGTCAAGCTCAGCGCAGGCCCCGCATTGGCCAACCCAATGGCATCGGTGATCCAGACCCATCCTGGCTCGACGAGTTGGTAGGCCTGGACGCCCAGGGCGTCACCGGCCGGGAGCAGGGGTCGCGACCAAGGGGTATTCAGGAGCAGGCCCAGAAAGGCGCCCACCAGCACCGCCAGCACCCCCGTCCACCGCCGCCTGGCCAGCGCCATGACCAGCAGCGCCATTGCCGCCCACAAACCCAGTCCCGGCAGGGAGGCGAGGGCGATGAAACTGCCGGCGGCTGCCGCAAGCCGACCCCAGTGCGCAGGGATTGCCAGTCCCCAGGCCGCCAGCGCCAGGGCTGCCGCCACCCAGAGCGCGGCCAAATCGCCGGTAAGGTAGAGGGCGCCGAGGAGTGGAGGCGCCAGGACAGCCAAGAGCGCCGCCAGCACACCGGCGCGGGCGCCCGCCAGGAAACTCGCCCAGCCCAGCAGAGCCAGGGCTAACACAGCCAGGGCCAGGCCCATGCTGCCCTTGATTGCCGTCACGCCGCTGACACCCAGCAGGCGCCAGGCCCGGGCAATGGCGTAGGGCCATGGACCTTCCCCGCGCCAGCGGTCAAGCGGCTGCCCTAGCGCCGGCCCCTCACCTCGCTCGACAGCGTAGAGCTTGAGCACCGGCAGCGGACCCGCCTGGCTCGCAGGCAGACCGGGTCGGGTCAATAGCGCCCAGGCTGGCGCGGTCAGGAACAACGCCAGCAACACGTATCTGGCAACTGCGCTCACCGCCCCGAAGCGAACAGACATAAGGCGATTATAGCACAGGGTGCAGGTGCGCCTCTCAGGAAAGGCTGGGCGGCGCCAAGTTGAGCGTACCACCCTCCAGGCTCGTCACCTTCACCAGAGAGACCACCGGCGCGCCGAAACGCTCCAGTTCACTGCGGCCCTGCTCGAACGTCTTTTCGAGCACCACACCGAAGGCTGCAATCTCGGCCCCTGCCATCTGCACCAGGTCGCCCAGCGCCGCCATCGTGGTGCCCTGGGCCAGGAAATCATCCACGATATAGACGCGAGCGCCCTTGGGGATGACATGGCTGCCCAGGTAGAGCTTGACCGGCTTGTTCTTAGTGCGACTGAAGGAGTCGATCTCGTAGTAGCCGCCGTCGGGCAGCGTGATGGGCCGGCTCTTCTTGGCGAAAACAACGGAAGCCGGGTGCGGCCACTGCTCGTTGTTGACGGTCATGGCAGTGAAGACGGCGATACTGATGCCCGACGCTTCGGCGGTAAAGATGACATCGATGGGCTGATGATGGACCACGCCCGCCAGCACCGTGCCGGCGTAGGCGCTGAAGGCATAGTCGATGCGGTGGTTGAGCAGCGTATCGACGTTGACGATGCTGTCACCCACGGCTTTGCCCTGCTCGCTCACCAGGGCGTTGATACGTTCGAGGAGATACATGGCTGCGCTCGTCCAGAACCGGCCGGGAAAAAGAAGAGGCGCCCCTTGAGAAGGCGCCTCATTGCTGGCTGCATTCTATCACATGGCCTGGCCGTCACGGCAAGCGCTAACCGTTGTCGTTACATCAACCCCGTAGCCTCGCAACGCACGAGCGACGGCGGAATCGACATGCTCGTCAAGGTGAAACCGCACACGCGAAGGCATGAGAGCTCGTGCCAGTTAATGCCTTACATGAATACGCCGTTCGTCAGGCTGCAGCGCTCATCCGGCGCAACTTTTCCTGCAAAGGTGATGGATTGTTATGACGAAACGCTTCCGCAAAGGACTCGTCCGCCTCAATGCGCAGGTCGATCTCCGCACGGTGCTCATAGTAGTACGCTATGGCAGCATAGACGGCCGCTAGTGGCAGATCATAGTTGCCAGCGATTTCCTCGAGGGCCTGACCCAATCGTAAATGCATCAGCACCACATCGTCCACAGTGATACGCGTGCCTGCCAATCGGGGCTTGCCGCCTCGTACGCCGAGCTTCACTTCGATGAGATGATCCAGAAGGGTCGCCATACGCGTTTCTCTCTCCGCACAGATCGCCAGCTCAAACCGGCTGAACTACAGGCAATTTTACCACAAGCTGACAGGCGCAGAGACAACTGAGATGACCGGAGACCACAAGGATTCTACATTCAGCCTATCACCGCCCACACTTCCAGCTTGGTACGCAGGCGACGGATCACCTCGTCGGTGAACTCAGAGGTCGTATAGGAGGTTGGCCGACGGGCAAATCTGCTGATTCTTGTCGGCAGGTAGCCAGCGTGTTGTAGTCGGCGGTCAACCGGGTGGGCCAATTTGGCGATTGTGAAGCAGTACAGGCAAGATTCCAGCATTGGTCGGATCAGCAACGCTTATGCGACTTGCCATCTGATATGGCTCAGCCTGACTCCCTTACTCCCATCTTCACCATCGGTTACGGCGCTCGCAGCCTGGAAGCATTCGTTGCCGTCTTGAAGTCGTACGAGATTGGCTATCTCATCGATGTGCGCTCTGCTCCCTACTCGAAGTTCAAGCCTGAATTCTCGCGACGAGAACTAGAAGCGGCTGTGCAGGCCGCGGGCATCCGCTACGTGTTTATGGGCGAGTCCTTGGGGGGGAAGCCGGACGACCCCGATTGCTATGAGGATGACAAGGTGATATACGAGCGGGTGCGGGAGAAGGCGTTCTACCGGCAGGGCATCGACCGCGTGCATGCAGCGTTTGAAAAGCAGCTGCGGATCGTTCTCATGTGCAGCGAGGGCAAACCGGAGCAGTGCCATCGCAGCAAGTTGCTCGGCGAAACACTGGTCGCTACCGGCATCCCCGTGGTGCACATCGACGAGAACGATGATGCCAGAACCCACGCTGAGGTGATCGAACGTCTCACCGGTGGACAGCTCGGTCTGTTCGGCCAGCAGGCATTCACATCGCGTAAGCGCTATGGCTCTGGTGAGGAGGAGACGGATGCCTGATTTCATCACCATCGGCGTCTATGGCTTCGATGAGGCAAGCTTCTTCCAAGCCCTGCAAAACGCAGGTGTGGACACGTTTTGCGATCTGCGCGCGCGGCGTGGGGTGCGAGGATCGGCCTATGTTTTTGCAAACAGCGAACGCTTGCAGGCAAGGCTGGCCGGCCTGGACATCCGTTACCTGCACCGGCCGGAGCTGGCTCCGAGTCAGGCCTTACGACAGCGCCAGGCCGATACAGACAAGTCAAACAAGACAGCCAAACGCCAGCGGACGATGTTAAGTCCGAACTTTGTCGACGCCTACAAACAAGAAGTTCTAGCCGAGTTTGATAGTATGGGATTCATTACCGGCCTGGGACCTGATGCGCAGGTCGTTGTCTTGTTCTGCGTCGAGCGCGAACCGGCGGCTTGTCATCGGTCGCTGTTAGCCGCGCGTTTGGCAGAGGAGCAGGGTGTGCATGTCACACACCTGATGCCAGCCAACAGCAGCTAGCGTCCCCGAGGGAAATGTGAAACGGCCATGATGGAAAAAATGCGCACCGAAACGGTCCTCATTGTGGCAAAGACACGGCAAGGAAGCGGCGCCTGTATCGGCGGGATCACAGCCACCGGCCGCAGCGTACGCCTGATCGCCGCCGACGCGGCGGATAACGAGCGGGCGGGCCGGGAATACGAAGTCGGTGAGGTTTGGGAGGTAACGGCGACGCCGGCCATCGAGATCGTACCGCCACACGTCGAGAACATCGTCGTGCACGGCAAGCTTAGGCTCCGTCAGGCGAAGGCGATAGAGCCCATCATCTGCCAGTTCATGGCCCCGCGGGTGGGAGGACCGGAGGTGCTCTACGAGGGATTGACCCAGGCCACCGAGAGCGGAGCACTGTACATCGCCCGACACAGTGGGGTTCCTCCTTGCAGTACGATGTTCTGGCAGCCCGACCAGGCGCTGCACCGCGATGATGACGGCAAGCGGATTCGCTACCGCTATCCGATGCCGGAGGGGGGCCGCAGCCTGACCTTTGTGGGGTTTCAGGAGCCACTCGACCTGATTCCAGCCGGGAGCCTGGTGCGCGTTTCGCTGGCGCATTGGTGGCGACCCGAAGAGAAACCCGATCAAGAGTTGCGCTGCTTCGTGCAGTTGTCAGGCTGGTTCTTGCCATCCGCGGCTGTCCCGGCAAGCGCCGACCAGACGGCCTCCCCACAACCGGCTACGCTCCAGAGTACGTCATCCTCTGTGTCACAGACCTCGCCGGCCGACATGGAGGCAGCACGGCGATTGCTCAAGACCGTCTTTGGGTATGATGATTTCTGGCCGCTCCAGGCAGAGGTGATCGCGAATCTGCGGCGGCGGCGCGACACCCTGGCCATCATGCCTACTGGCGGCGGCAAGTCCCTCTGCTACCAGTTGCCGTCGCTGCTGTTCGAGGGCCTGACCGTTGTCGTCTCACCGCTGATTGCTCTGATGCAAGATCAGGTCGACGCTTTGCACGAGTTGGGCATTCCCGCAGTCTACCTCAACAGCACACTGGACTTCGCTGCCTATGTGGCGACGATGAAGCGGATTCGAGAGGGAAAGGTCAGGATGTTGTATGTCTCCCCCGAGACACTATTACGTCCGGAAACACTGGTCATGCTTGACCGCGCTCGGGTGGCGTGCATCACCATCGACGAAGCGCACTGCATCTCGACCTGGGGCCACGACTTCCGGCCCGAATACCGTCAACTCCTGCCTGTACGCGAGCGGTACCCGCAGGCCGTCTGCCTCGCCCTCACTGCCACGGCCACACCGCGTGTCCAGGACGACATCGCCACGATTTTGGGAATTGGCACGGCGAACCGGTTCATCGCCAGCTTTAACCGCCCAAACCTCTATCTGAGCGTCGAACCGCGAGTGAATGGGCTGCAGCAAACCCTGGACCTTCTGGAGGCCCATCGAGATCAATCGGGCATTATCTACTGCAGCACGCGCGAACAAGTGGAGACGCTGGCCGCACAGCTTGCGGAGTGCGGCTGGCCGGCCTTGCCCTATCACGCCGGTCTCGACAGCGAGATACGTTTGCATCATCAGCGCGCATTTACTCGCGACGACGTGGACATTATCGTGGCAACGATCGCCTTTGGCATGGGCATCAACAAGTCCAACGTGCGCTTCGTGCTGCACTACAACCTGCCCAAGGACATCGAGAGCTACTACCAGGAGATTGGACGCGCCGGACGCGATGGCGTGCAAGCCGATTGCCTCCTTCTTTTTAGCCAGCAAGACGTCGCTATCGTAAGCCACTTCATCAAGGAGGGCGCCGAATCAGAGCGCGATGCGGGCTTTGCCCGGCTCAGGCAACTGGCGCGCTATGCAGGCGCCCGCACCTGCAGACGACAAGTGCTGCTCCAGTACTTCGGCGAAGCGTTCAAGCAAACACCGTGTGGTATGTGCGACAATTGTCTGGCACAGGCGAACGAACAGGGCAAGGCGGAAGCAACTGAAACGGCGAATCGATTCGATGCCGGTCCCGAAGCAGGTGGTGCGGGTGGCGACGGGCAACAACCAGGGTTCACGGATGTGACAATTGCGGCACAGAAGTTCCTCTCATGTGTCAAGCGCACACGCGAACGATTTGGAGCAATGCATGTTATCAGTATCCTGCGGGGCTCGCGGGCGAAAGATGTCCTCCAGTATCACCATGATCAGCTCTCGACTTATGGCATCGGGCGCGAGTACTCAGAGGAACAGTGGAAACGGTTAGTCGCTGCTTTTCTCCAACTTGGACTTCTGGAACGAGAAATCGTGCACGGCACTCTGCAGATCACCCCAGCCGGTGAGAGGGCGCTGCGCGGTGAAAGGGTGTTTGCGCCGGCTGAAACTAGGACGCGACACACAGTGGGCGCTGCCCAGACTCAGACCTACGATGCGGGTCTGTTCCAGAAGCTGCGGCTTCTGCGCAAGCAATTGGCTGATGAAGCCGGTGTCCCACCCTTTGTGATTTTCTCCGATCGGTCGCTCATCCAGATGGCGGTCCACCTTCCACAGTCGTCCGAGGAGTTCCTGGCAGTCCAAGGTGTGGGCCAGCGCAAGCTTGAACGGTACGGCGACGCTTTTCTCGACGTGATCCGCACACATCGTGCTGAGGAAGGTCCGACTGAACTGGTGACCGTGCCTGTCGATGTGCCATCGTTCATTTCCTCTACCCCCGGCAAACGGCGTCACGAGCTGGTCGGTGAGGCGTTCGCGGCAGGGGCAACCGTTGCCGAACTGCAGCAGGCCTACGGTGTGCAGCGTGGCACGATTCTCGGCCACCTCTACAACTTTATGAGCGCAGGCGGCCGGCTTGAACCCGAGCAAGTTCGCGAGGCTTCAGGGCTGACGACTGAACAACAAGACCGAGTGCTGGCGGTGTTCGATGAACACGGCGATGAGCATCTCACGCCTGTCTTTGAAGCGCTGGACGGCACGGTGGACTATGAGGAATTACGTGTGATGCGGTTGTACCGGATGAGCCTGCGCCTGCCAGTTCTTTAGGACCTGACCGGCGTCACCCACAGCTTCCAACGGAATTGACAGGCAAACACATCCTCATCACGGCGCCACCCGGCTGCATCGACGGGCGCCTGGCGCTGCGGCTGCAGGTGGACATTGGCGCTCAGATGCGGGCTGTGACACGCTATGCCAGATGGTTAATTGATCGATAAGTTGTGGAGGTAATCCTATGAAACGAGTCATGAGCGCCACCGAAGCGCGCATCCATTTTGGTGAACTGCTGCGTTACGTTGCCGACCATAACGAAGCAGTGGTGGTCGAGCGCGATGGCAAGCCGCAGGCGATTGTGCTGTCCGTACATGAGTACGAAAGACTCCGAGCAGTCGAGCCAAAAGCCGACGACTGGCGTACTCTCTTGCAACAGGCACATGCCAGCGTGCTGCGCGATCTGGCTGGTGGAAAGCTCGAACCGGCTCCTGAAGAAGTTGTCCGCCAAATGCGAGAGGAGCGCAGCCAATTTGGCTAGACCGCCCATGCTCGACCCCCTTTCCCCCCATCGCCACGACCCCAATCCCGACCCGCCCTCGGATGACCCCGCCTTTGTGCTGATCGGACCGGATGGTGGCGAGACAACGCTGGACGTCTCTGACCTGCAGGGTCTGCCTGCCACTACTATGGACGACTGCACCATCGTCAGCACCGGCCACGGTACGTCCGGGCCCTTCGCCTTCACGGGCGCGCGTCTGGCCGATGTGCTGGTCGCTTACGTTGACCCTGGTCAGTCCTGGTCTCAGGTCGAGGTCATCAGCGGGGATGGCTTCGGGACGCGCCTTCGCCGGGAAGAGATGGATTCGCCGGGACCGTCAGGCCAGATCGTGCTGGCTTATGCCGTCGACGGCTCCCCCATGACGCGAGCACAGGGCCTCGTCCGCCTGATCGTACCTGCGGAAACGGACGACGCCCTGCGCCAGGTGAAGTGGGTGGGCCGGATCAATGTGCGGGCTTGAGCCCTACAATACCGGGATTACCGCCGAAGAGGATGACCGCGGGGCCGCAATACCCAGGTCGCGCCCGAACGGGAAGAGGGCCAGGGGCACGAGCTTGATGTGCTGTTTGGCAAAGGGGATGCCGATGATGGTGATCGTCAGGATCAGGGCCGAGACAAGGTGGATGAGGGAGATCTCCCAGCCGAACAGGATCGCCCAGAGGATGTTGAAGATGACGGTGAGGCCCGACCAGGGATCGCCGACCTCGACCACCTCTTTGCCGAACGGCGCCAGGTTGGCGATGCCGATCTTGATCGATTGCAGGCCGAAGGGGATGCCGATGATGGTGATGCACATCACCAGACCGCCGATGATGTAGCCGAGGCTGGCAAAGAAGCCGCCAAAGATGAGCCAGATGATGTTGCCAAGACAAGACATGGTGGATTCCTATGCGAGAAAAGGGGTGGCGGTGTTGCGCACCTTGATGGATTTACGCAGGATGGGTCATTTGGGTTGCGGGTGACGGGTCACGGGTG
>CAYOEZ010000185.1:0-9731 GCA_964402955.1 uncultured Ktedonobacterales bacterium
GTTGGGCTGGTAGGAGTCCTGATTGGTGCAGTGCTGCTATATGCCATCATGTCGCAGCCGCCTGGTCCCGGAACAGCAACTTCTACGCCCCAGTCCACTCCACAGCAGCAACCAAGCAGCGGCGCTCGGCCGAGTGCTACCTCTGTTTCTGCTGCGGTATCAGACGTGCAGAACCCCGCTCCTGGCTCCGTGATCCCTGCCGGCCAGGCGTTCTCGAGGAGTGGCGTCACCGTCACGGCGCGACGAGATCTCGACATTAGCCGGAACTACGTGTCCCCGTTTATGGAGATTCGCAACGGTGGCAGCGACCAGCTATTCGTCAGATGGAAGCCATCATTCTTCCACCTTCAGGACAGCGCTGGGCGAGTGTATCATCAGATGAATGATGACACGGCGGCGTACAATGATGCCATCCAGTTCACCCTGGCGCCGGGTGAATCCATGACGCTGCACGGTTCAGATGTTTACGCACTTAGCTCTCTGGGCTACCAGACCTTTGGATGGTTCCTGGGGCCCATAGATCCGTCTGTCAAGCAACTCGACTTCAAGGTCGATGAGATTGCCAGTTTGACCAGTCTCACTTGGAGATTCAGTCTGCCATAACCACTCACAGAATCGAAGGGGTTCGCAAAATGGGCAACTGCACCGTGGCCATGCCGATCTATGGGTCAATGTGCTTCTGACTATTGACAAGTCGTCGTTTTTCTGAGTATGATAGACATAGAAGTAGGCGAATTGTGCCCCACACACTATGGACTTGCCCTATCTTGACCACTTCCATCTGAAAGAAGAGCCATTCTCGACCTCTCCCAACCCGAGGTTCCTGTTTACGTCCCCAGTTCACCACGCCGCTGTGCAGAAGATCCGTTACGTTGTTGCTGCCAGGAAAGGTCTGGCCGTGTGCTTTGGCCGTCCGGGCATGGGCAAAACAACGCTGGCCCGGCTGCTCTACCAGACCTTCCTCGATGACGGCTATCGTGCTATCTTCCTCACGAATCCCAGCTTCCCGACGCCCAACCAACTGCTACGCGCCGTCATCCAGGAGTACCAGGTCACCAAGACCGCCCGCTCGTTCCTCGATCTACTCAACCTGTTCAAGTCATTCCTCTACGAAGAGGCCATCCAACGTCAGCAAACACTGGTCCTGCTCATCGACGAAGCGCAGACTCTGCGCTACCCGCTTCTGGAGTTGCTCCGGCAGATCGTCAACTACGAGAGCAACGACCAGAAGTTCCTGCAGGTGGTGCTATTCGCCCAGGAGGAGTTCAGAGCGTCGCTACACCGCGCCCGCAACCTGGAGAACCGCATTGTCATGTCGTCTACACTGGAGAGCCTCAGCCTCGCCGATACGCAGCAGATGCTGCGCTTCCGCTGGCAAGTCGCCGGCGGTGGGGAGTTCCCATTCACCGATGATGCCGTGCAAGCAATCTACGCGGCGACTCAGGGTGTACCCCGGTCGCAGATCATTCTGGCGGACAATGCCCTGCTGGTTGCTACGCTGCACAAGGCGGACAGCATCGGGCCCGATGTCATCCAGCAGGTTGTGCGCGACAGGGGATTGGCTGACATGGTGACAAGCCAGGATGCCGGAAAGGAGGCGGCATGAGCGACGACAAGCCGGATCTCTACGCCGGCCTCGATCAGATGATTGCCAAGCCGACCAAGCCGTCACCAGCCGAACCAACAACACCGGAACCAGTTCCGCCGGATGCGCCTGAGCCATCGATCAAGACGACGAGCATCGCTGTGCATGAGACAGCCAGCAGCCACCCGGCAGAAGATGAAACCCACCTGGTGCGCCAACTTGAACCTGATCTCCCTGATGAACCGTACCTGTACCGCAAGCAGACGCTGGATTTTGGCCCCAAAGACCTGGAAGCGGTGGAGAAACTGCAGCGTGTCATGAGTGAGACGCACAAGCGCCAGATCACCAAGACGGACATCGTGCGCGCCGCGGTGGAGTTCCTGAGCAAGGACTGCGATGCCCATGCCGAGCAGAGCTTTATAGTACGAAAGTTTATAAGGAGGTAGTCACCCTGCCCTGACAGCAATGGATGTGAATGCCCATTTCAATAGCCAATTTGTGATGATTGACTTTGAGCTTCTGGACAACCAGGAGTTCATGCGCTTTGTCGGCTCAACCGCGTTCAGCGTCTATCTTGTCCTGCGGCGCTATGTGTGGCGCAGCACAGAGCGTGAACACAGCGCAGGCCTGCACACGCTATATGCGCATGGTGTGCTGGCCTGTTCTGTGTCGGTGGCGACGCTGGCGGAGAAGATTGGTGTGTCGGATCGCAGCATCAAGGAGGCGACCACGCGCTTGGAGCACCTGGGGATTGTGCAGTCGCGGGTGACGGGACGCGAGAAGGTGTACATGCTGGGGGAGTGGGTGGACATCAGCGAGAAGAAGGATGGCAGCGTGCGCAAGGAGTGGTTCTACCTGGAGAGGGTGTTTGCTGCCAGAGGTGAAGAAATCTTCACCCCAGAGGTGCAAGCGCCGCAGAGAGGTGAAGAAATCCGCCCGGCAGAGGTGCGGGAACCTGCACCGGCATATATCAATAGAGAAGAGAATAAAGAAAGCGTTAACGCGTTAGGAAAGAAGGATCCTGAGCATGTGCGCTACCTGGTTGAGCAGATTCTGGATGTCTGTGGGGACGAGAAGAGCAGGGGATTCTATACCCGGCTGGCCAGCCGGCTGCCGGATGACTTGATCTTCCGCTCGCTGGCGGAGATTCGGCAAGATTCGGCAATACGGAACAGGGGCGCGGTACTGACAGCGAAGTTAAGATCGTACCTCTACCCCATGCCAAGCGCTTTGAGGGCGGCTGCCAGAGGCTCTGAATAGAAGATCGGGTCAACGCGCTCCAGGATGTCTGGTGGAACCTCCATGAAATGGCGCCGGTTGCTGACCGGGATCAAGACCCGCTTGGCGCCGTTGTCCATGATGACTTGTAGAGGCTCTGACAGAGACTGCATGGGAAGAATGTTGCCCTGGATTGTCATCTCCCCCAAAACGACCAGGCCGGCCTGAACCGGTTTGTCACGAAGTAGGGAATACAGAGCAATCAGGAACGCAAGCCCCGCTTGTGAGCCTTCTTTGGTCTGAGTCAAGTCCACGATCTGTACATGATAGTCGTAGCTATCGACCTCGCGCTCGATGCCCATGCGCAGCTTGTTGGCCCGAACGTAGTCGAAAGCGGTGACCAGCGAATCCTTCATTGTCCGGTCTGGGTTGCCCGTGATGCGCAGCTTGCCGGAACCACTCATGCGGCTAACCTCGACGCGCTGCAGCATGACGGTGTCACTATCCGCCAGGGACGCTGTGTAGACGCTGCCAGGTGGCAGGGGATCCTGAGTGATGAGTTGCATCCCGCCTTCTTCGGGTACGCCGACATAGTTCTGCTGCATGGTCTGCGTGTCGATGTACGAGAAAGACGTCTGGTAGTATTCGAAAGATCCCATCTTCTTTAACTGTTCTTTGACCCGGCGTCGTCCTTCAAGCGCCAACTGGAGATACTCCTCCAGCTCGTCATGGCTGGCGTTGCCTTCAGGATGCAATATCTTGACTAGGCCGGAAACCGTTCGCCGCACAGCTTTGGCATCACGTGTGTTGAGGTCTCCGCCCAAGCTGAAGTGGCGATCAAACACCTCGGTGAAATTGTGGCGGCGCAGTTCGCGCAGCGCTTCAGCCACATAGTCCACGACGAAGCCATAGTGGGCTGTCAGGAACTCGTTCTTCGTCTTGGGCACCTCCCACCCAGGCAAATAGAAGTGGAAGCGATCGATCAGCGCCATATCCTGCATCGCTTGCGGCAGGGGCTGGAATAGGGTCCCAGTGCGCACGATCACATCAATAGGCTGGTTGAGATTGCCGACGAAAACCATGGACGCCTCGGCGACGATTTCCTCGCGTCCTCTGCTGAAGCTTCCGCTTTCCATGTAGTCTTTGAGAATCTGAATGGCGCTCTTGTCCGAGAACTCAAGGCCGGCGACTTCATCGAACGCAACCACGTCCCATCGGCCCACCAGCCCAACCTGGCGAGCGCCCATATTGTAGAACAGGTTGGCCACCGTGGTCTTGCCGCCGGAGATCAGGATAGCGTATGGGCTCAGATCCCGGTACACGTATGACTTGCCCGTGCTTCTGGGGCCGAGCTCGATCAGGTTGTAGTTGCGCTGCACCATGGGCACCAGCCGCATCAGGAGCAGCAGCTTGAGCCGGCGGCTGAAAAAGGACGGCTCAAAGCCGATGGTGCGAATAAGCAGGTCGAGCCATTCATCGGTCGTCAACTCGCGGCGGCCATCGCAGAACTCGCTGAGGCTGAATGAAGCCAATTGGATCGGCCGGATGTCTGTGATGTAGAAAGGCCGCGCCCTCTCGTTCTCCTCATCCTCGGGTCGAAACTCGATGTCCACCTGCGCCCACACACCGCCCTCAAGCAGACGCTCGTAACGCCTGACGAATGTATCCGGAACATGAATGAAACGGTGGCCGAAGTTGATAAGCTCGGCCCAGTATTTCGTCCCTTCCAGGCGCACCAGCACCTTGTCAATGTACGTTTGCTGGCCGCTCTCCTTGACGCGCGACTGCGCCTTCATCGCCTCATCGGGGCGGATGATGCTATCAGCGAGCGTATTGTTGACAAGACGCAGTCCGGCCTCGATCGCTGCTGGATCATCGGTTGCGCAGTACTTGCCCAGGAGATACTCTAGGACATAGACTGGCACATTGGCGCCCACTTTGACCTGGCGCACCAAATCCTTGCGCACGACCTTGCCTGCGAAGATGCGAGTTACCTTTTCATCGAGTTGCGGCATGCTATCGCCTCATTCTTGATTTCATGTTCACAGAGTTATAGCAAAGACAATAGGTGCAGTTTTCGCCAGCGTGATCCCGGTTGCGCTGTCGAGCAGGTGTACGGTTACCTCGTTCACCTGCGGTGTTTCGCTAATCATCAGGGTCACAGTGTTCTTGCTGATGCTTTGGGAATTGTCGGGGTCGGTCTGTAGCGCAACATCCCTCGTCGCTTCCTGGAAGCCATAGCTTGCGGAAACGGGCACAGAGATGGGCTTGTCGCCGGATCGTACCTCAACCCGGACTGTG
Source organism: uncultured Ktedonobacterales bacterium (assembly GCA_964402955.1). GTDB lineage: Bacteria > Chloroflexota > DTOL01 > DTOL01 > DAOUCN01 > CAYOEZ01. The sequence continues at coordinate 5,105 of CAYOEZ010000185.1, forward strand.
GGCGGCTTGAGCGGCAGGAGCTCGCCTGACTGGCCTGCCACAGTCACGGACACAAAACGCGTTGTGATCTTGGCGCTGCCGCAAGTGAGCTGCCAGTGAATCTGCCCTGAGAGGCCTGCCGGTTGGCCACCCTTCTGCCGGATCGTGAGAACTGGAATCACCAGTTCCTGTAGTGATAGACCCCCATGGTAGTACTCCGTGCCGCCTCCGGGCGATTTGAGACAGGAGAGGTTCCACGGCGTCGCAATCTCCAGTTCACCGCCAATGCCAAAAGCAGAGAGTGGCCTGCGCAGCAATGCGTCAGACGTGCTTCCGCCCTGCCCAACCCAGGCGCGACGCTTCAACATGGCGGTCTTGCCGCCCGGAGCATCGATCCCTTCGCCGGCAGTGAGACTCTCTCCAAACAAGTAGCCGTGGTCAGCGCTGATCACAACCGTCTGCACGCCGAGGTTGAAGAGCGTCTTGACGCCACGGCGGATCTGGCTGAAGACATCGTCCAGCATGCGCCGAGCGAGCGCCGGGTTGGTCTCGCACAAGGTATCTATCTCATCGGTCTCCGTTGCAACAATCAACCGGGCATCCTGTAGCCTCTGGCGCAGGTGAGCGTCTGTCAATGGGGCTAGTTCTTCGAGACGGCACGTGGTCATGTCTTTGACCACGTTCTTGAAGTATGCCAGCCGGTCGTCACGTGACTTCAATGTCTTGCCGCCCATGACAACTGCGAGCTTGTTTCCCTCGACAGAAACAACCGCCATACCCGATTCTGCGCCAGGAAGAAGCGCGGCCATGCCGATCTCCGTCACCGTGGGCGGAGCTGCGAGAGCTGGAACGAGCTCGGAAGTCCACTTGTCGTCCATAGCCGAAAGCAGGTCACGCGCCATCTCGAAGCGCAGTGCGTCCACGAGGAGGAAGGCTGCACGGCCCGAGGCGGTTACTGGAGCAACAGCAGCCTTATAGACATCACTCTGCGCAAGCACTCCCGCAACCTCAAAGTGGTCGTGAGCATAGGCCTCAGTGAACGACTGGGCCAGGGAATCAGCGACGGACGTGTAACGCTGGCGGGCTTTGGTGACCAACTGCAGTAGGGAGCCGTGCTGCTCGTGGACGAGGTCGAAGCGCCGGAAATCACGCTCCATGCGCCGCTGTGCGCTGTCGAGTTCACACCAGGGATGGTCTGCGCCTGCGTAGCTGCGCACGAGCGTGGCGGCTGACCACGCCTTGCCCTTCAGCTCACGCTCAACCCGGTTGGCTTCCATGAGCACACGACCGGCATCGGCGATGACCTCCCAACGCGTTTTGACTTCCGGTTTCTGCGCCGACCAGAAACCGTCATGCCGCCTGTCGGCCTGTTCCACAAGCTGCGCCGACACTTTCGCGGCGAGTGCCGTCTCAACAAGCGTCTGCAGCCTCATCTCGATGGCCAGGAACGTCTCACTGCGGGCGAGAGCATCCAGATTGAGATTGAGCGATGCCGCGCCGATCTCAGCCTGCACCTGCTTGGCCCATCTGACGTAGCTCTCGCTCAGGTCACGGCGGTTGCGCCACTCCTGCCCCAGCTTTGCTGCGGCCTGGCGGGCGGCTGCGCTGGAGGCAAGAGGCATCGTGCGCAGCGACTCTGGCAGCTTGTCGCCAAGCGCCTCGCAGAAGTCGGTCACGATGATCTGGCGCGCCAGGAGAGAGCGCACTCCTGCCAGGCCCGCGCCGGTCGGGAACTGAGAGCCCAGCGTGTTCATGAGCAGGCTGGCCAGACTGCCAACGGCGTCTTTCGCTGCAATGCGGGCGTCAACGTCCGGATCGGTGACGAAGCGCAGCGCAATCTCGCCGGCGTTGCCTGTGCCAAAAACCACCTTCAGCACGCCGGTCTGTGTCTCCTTGCCTTGTTCAGCCTCGTGGTTGAGTTCGGCCAGTGACCACTTGCCCGCGGTTACCTCGGAGAGAAGATGATCAAGGCGAGCGGGCGGCAGGATGGGTTCCAGCGCCAAGCGCGCCACAACGGCCAGAGCGGTGTTGCGTTCCGGCGGCTGCTGGCCCGGCTGCATGACCGCGCCCGAGACCTCGAACTCGATCAGCGCGTGGTGCGTCGCCACTTGCGCCAGCGGAACGTAGAGGACCAGGCGTGGTTGATCATCGCCAGACCACAGGGACTCGAGCTGGTGGCGCAGCCAGACGAAGCCGCGCTCCGGCTCATAGCGGAAAAAGGCTGCGCCTGCCAGCGCCTCGGCTGTCAATGACTCAGCCAGGCCGAGGTATACCTTTTCCGGATCGAACCAGATGACCGTCTGGTGGCTATCAACCTGCTTGCGCAAGAGACTCACAAGTGCATCGGTGACAACAGCCATGTTTCTCCCTACTCTACGCGTTCACCAGCTTGCGCGCCTTCATCTGTTTTGCCATTGTGCTCCATCCGTACTCGCCCTTCATGAGCGCTTCCCATGCCAACTGCGCTTCCTTCCAGGGTGTCAACTCCCACAACGGCGCGATGCTCAGCGTCACCCCGTCGTTGAGGTCGGGCGGGATCATCTTGAGGGCGACCTCGTCCAGCTTCTTGACGAAGGCTTTCACGTCGGCGACGACCTTCTCCTGGCGCTCAACCTCTTTGTCGGCGCGGTGGCGTGCGCTACCGGTGAGCAACGACAGCGCGGCCCGCAGGTCGTCCAATTGCCCGGCCTCCAACTTGACCTTGGCGTCGCCATAGTTGCGCGCGGCAGCGAACAGATAATCCGGCTGGAGGTGGTGGCAGTAGAGCCAGATGGAATAGTTGCGCTTCGGCGACTGCAAGAGCCAGTAGATGGGGGCCTTGCGCCGGCTCTTGGAGTAGCGCTTGATGTGGAAGGCGAAGAAGCCCTGGCGGCCGTCGCGCAAGTAATCGCGCAGGCTCTTGACGCCCAGGATGGTACACGCCTCCTGCTCGATGGGGTCGGCGCGCTCGCGCCACAGCAGGCTCAATACCTGGCGCACGCGGGAGACGATATCCGACTCGTGGGTCGGATCATCGACGAGCATGCCGTCCCACGGTATGGCGATGGGATACTGGCTATCGGGGATCGTTGCCTTGCCGTCGTACGTGGGCGGCGGGGTGATGACATTAGGCCGGGCACGCAGCCAGGCCTCGCTGGCGATGGAATTCTCCTGCGCCGGAAGTCCATCCGGGCCGACCAGAGCGCCGGGCGCGCAGCGCGGCAGCGGGTCGAAGGGGCCTTGCAGAGCCGGCAGAAGCGTGGGATCGAGCACCATGCGCACGTCCCAGCGGCCAAAGGCCACGCCGACACACCACATCAGTAGCTGCTGCACCTGTGTCGTCAGATCAGTGACCGATGCCGCGCTCTCTTCTTCATCTCCATCGGTATCTTCTCCAGCGTCAGCTTCTTGGAGCGCTGCCTCCCCCTGTCCCATCTCAGCCCGCACCAGCGCGCGGTCGGCTTCGCTCATACCATAGAGGTCGAAGGTGATGCGGTCAATCTCAGCCTGAATGGCGGCAAGGCGCGCCTGGCGGGCCTGCGCCTGTGCCTCGATCTCTTGCCAGGCCTGGCGCAGCGACCCATTGCGCTTGCGGACGAGCGCGGGCAGGCAGAAGACATGAGTCGTTTCGTCGGTGGTATCGCGCTGGCGCTGCAGGTCGTGCGCCTCGATGGCGAGGGATGCCAGCGTGGCGCGGGGTGCGTCAGGACTAACAGGCACGGGTGTGCGCTGGATGACACCGATTTCGTAGGAGCCGAAGGCCATCTGTAGCCTGACGAGTGCTTGGAAAGGGAGAGAGTTTGTCAAAGCGAGAAGAGCCGAGAGTTCGTCAATACTATTGTCGGCAACGAAGACTGCTGGTCCTTTGTCAGCAAAGATGCAGCCAGACGGCATAGCGCGCAGATTGAGCCCCTTCTGGGTACGGCGCGGCCACGTCACGCCGGGACGGAGAAAGTATTGGTAGTTAGACGGGTGTTCACTTGAGCGGCCAGGTCGACCATGGAAGGCATAGTACGTCTCTCGTTCCAGGTCCCAGTCAGTAACAAGATGAATGTCCGCATAATAGGGCGAGTACGCTCCACCTTTCTGGTAGGGTAGCCACTTCCGCAATTGGCTACGGTCAGACAGTGGTACTTCCCAGGCCAGGCGCACGTAGCGCTCATGATCGCCCGGGTGATCGCCCACCCTCACGGCCCGGCCTTCGGATTCGACACTCGGCAGTGTTACGAACAGGCTGTGGATAGATGATCCCACCCAATAGGCAAACGGTGACCCTGGGATCTGGGCGAAAGCGGCGGGGTCGAGGGCATAGGTCTCCTCGGGCTGGCTGCTGGCGTTGAGCGCGGCGATGCGGGCGGCGAGGGTGGGGCCCTTGTCGTCGATGGGTGTCTTGAGCAGGCGGAAGAAGACGGTGCTGGGCATGGGGGGTATCCTTCCCTGCACGAAATGGCACACACACAACGCCCACGCAGATGTGGGCAAATGTTCGTCGGGACCTACGAGCGAGCCCTTCGCAAGATAGAGGCGAGTCGTTCCTCTAGCTGTTGGCGTGCATGCTCACGTGCAGCCTGCCAGGCTCTTTGTACGTCCAGCGTCTGCCCGGGCGCTGGTTCCAGCCAGACGAGCATCTTTGTACCCACGCCCTTCTCCGGCCCTCCGGCCAGCATCC
>CAYOEZ010000186.1:0-9697 GCA_964402955.1 uncultured Ktedonobacterales bacterium
ACAATGGCGATCGTCTGCCGCCGGGCTGGGATGTCCTCCTGACCGACTTCTCGGCCGGTATGGTGGGGCAGGCGCGGCAGAGCCTGGGCGACGTACCGCAATTTTCGTTTGCGATTGCTGACGTACAGTGGATACCCTGCGTAGACGCGCCGTTCGACGGCGTCCTCGCCAATCACATGCTGTACCATGTGCCTGACCGGGCGCGGGCGCTCTCTGAGATTCGCCGCGTGCTGCGGCCGGGCGGTCGCCTCTTCGCCGCGACGGTTGGAGAAATGCACATGCGCGAGTTGTCGGAACTGGTGCGCCGTTTCGATCCCGCGATGGCGCGCACCGGCATCGGGCTGGGCAACGCATACACGCCGTTTTCATTGGAGAATGGCGGCGATCAGCTCGCCAGGTGGTTCAAGCACGTCGAGCTGCGGCGCTACGACGACGGGCTGGAGGTGACGGAGGCCGCGCCGCTGGTCGACTACATTCTGTCGGGCGCGGGCATCGAGCAGGCCACGGCGCAACAGCGCGCGGCTCTGCTGCCATTTGTTCAGCATGAGCTTGACCAGCGCGGGGTGATCCACATCACGAAGGACTCTGGTCTCTTTGAGGTATGGTAGGTCGGGAAGATGAACGGGACGCGGATGGGCAGGAAAAGAGCCGCAGATTTTCACGGATTGATCTCGTTGTTGTCCGTGACAATTTGCGGCTCTTGCTGTGATAGGCGGCGTCCCCGCGTCGGTCTCATTGTCCGTAAACGTTGGTATAACGGTCGTGCAGTTTTGCGACCGCGGCAGCGGGAATCTCCTCTGGCTGGCCGATCTGCAGAGCAAGCCAGACGGTGCGCGCGATATCTTCGACCATGACGGCGGCTTTGACGGCGGCGGCGGCTGACGGACCGATGGTGAAGACGCCGTGATTCTTGAGCAGAACGGCGGACGAGGGGCCGATGTTCTCCACCACCTGCTTGCCGATCTCCTCGCCGCCGATGAGGGCGAAACCGGCGCAGGGGATGGGGCAGCCGAACTCGTCGCCGTGGGCCGTCAGGTAGACGGGGATGGGGCGGCCGAGCGCCGCAAATGCGGTTGCATAGGGCGAGTGCGTATGCACGACGCCGTTGACGTCCTTGCGCTGGCGGTAGATGTAGAGATGGCTGGCTGTGTCGGACGACGGCTTGAGCGTGCCCTCGATGATCTTGCCGTTCAGGTCAACGACGACCATGTGCTCGGGCTTGAGGTCCTCGTAGCGCACGCCCGATGGCTTGATGACGACGTAGCCAGTTTGCGGGTCGCGCGCGCTGACGTTGCCGCCGGTCCACGTGACCAGGTTGTTCTTGGGCAGCTCCAGGTGGACCTGGTACAGTTCTTCACGGATGGCTTCTAGCAATGCACCCTCCCGAGCCGTTGAGATCAGGAGTCATCTTATGGGTTGAGTAGGCCAGCCTCCTGCAGAGCTGCTTGGATCGCTTGTCGCTGCGCCGCTGAACTGGGAGGCATGGGAGCGCGAGGCAAGCCCGCAGGGCGCCCTTGCAGCTCCATAGCGCACTTGACGTTGGCGGGGAGATTGTCGCCAGCAATCGCGTTCCAGATACGTAGAAGCTTCAGGTGAAGATCCAGTGCCCGCACATGGTCTCCGTGTTGCACTGCCTCCCAGAGCTGCACGCACAATGTTGGCGCGGCCGCCAGGATTGCCGCGATTGCGCCATGAGCGCCCAGGACGAAGGACGGGTAGAGCAGGGCGTCGACCGCCGACATGACCAACCAACGGCCCTCCCTGTTTCCGAGGGAGGCCGATGTCCGATTCATCGGACTCCGAGAAATCGGAGAATCCGCCTTCGAGAGCAGCAGCAGGTCGGCCATGAGTTTCAGGTCGCCCGCGCTCTGCTTGACGCCGATGACCCCGTCCACTTCCTTCATGATGCGCACGAGGAGCGCCGGGGAGCAGTACGCCCATGGCACGACGTTGTAGATCATCACCGGAACATGAGCTGCGTCGGCGATCGTGGCGAAGTGACGCACCATCATGTCGTCGCTCGGCCGGAACAGATAGTGCACCGGAGTGACTTGCAGTGCAGCCAGGTCCAGGTCGGCCAGCGCCCGGGCGCGCTCCACCGCCTGGCGGGTGCTGTCCACGATGACGCCGGCCAATACCGGCACGCGGCCGGCCGCCCCGTCCACTGCGGCGCCCACGGCGCGCCTCAGCTCGTCCGTGGAGAGGGTATGTCCCTCACCAGTGCTTCCGCCGACCACCAAGCCGTGGACATGCGCCTGCTCGATCATGTAGCGCACGTCGGCGCGCAAGGCCCCCTCATCCAATTCTTCGTCGGCGCGGAACGGCGTGACCAGCGGCGGGATGATACCATACAAGCTGCTCTTCATGTGTTCACCAAGACCTCCGTCTTCATTTTCTTCAGGCGCTTCATGACATCGTTGCCCCCGCGACCGAAATAGTCGTGCAGCGTCATGTACTCGACAAAAAGCTTGTTGTAGACGTCGTGATTGGCTGCGATCGGCTTGTAGCCCTCGGGCCGTAGGCGGGCCATCTTTGCGGCGGCTGCCATGATCGATTCGTAGCCGCCGGCCTGTTTACCTGCTGCTACCGCTCCGTGCATGGCCGCGCCCAGCGCGCCGCCCTGATGCGTCTCGGCCACCCGAATGGGCAGGCCGGTCACGTCTGAATAGATCTGCATGAGTAGCTTGTTGCGGTCGGGCAGGCCGCCTGTGGCGATGATCTCATTGACGGGCACATTGTGGGCCTTGAATGTGTCGATGATGACACGTGTGCCGTAGGCGGTGGCCTCGATCAGGGCGCGGTAGATCTCTTCCGCCTTCGTCGCCAGCGTCGCGCCAAGCAGCACACCGGTCAGGTCGACGTCGACCAGGACGCTGCGGTTGCCGTTCCACCAGTCGAGGGCGACCAACCCACTCTCACCTGGCTTGAGTCTGGCTGCCTTTTCCTCGAGCACCTGGTGGATGGTCAGCCTGCGCTCGTCCGCTTCCTTCTGGTAGGCCACTGGTACGCAGTTCTCGACGAACCAGGCGAAGTGATCGCCCACGCACGATTGCCCGGCCTCGTAGCCGAAAAAGCCCGGTACGATGCCATCTTCGACGTAGCCGCACATGCCCGGAACAACGAGTTCCTTCGTACCCATCACCATGTGGCAGTTTGACGTGCCCATGATGATGACCATGCGCGCCGGCTCGACCACGGTGGCGGCGGGAACGGCCACATGGGCATCGACATTGCCGACGGCAACGGCGGTGCCTGGTTTCAGCCCTGTCCACGCGGCGGCCTGGGCGGTCAGCCCGCCGGCCTTTGTGCCGAGCGGCAGCAGGGTGCGCGACATCTTCTCGTCGATGATGTGCTCCAGGCGCGGGTCGAGCGCCTTGAAGAAGGCGTCTGGCGGGAAGCCCTCGCGCTTGGACCACATGGCCTTGTAGCCGGCGGTGCAGGTGTTGCGCGTCTCTATGCCTGTCAATTGCCAGACGACCCAATCGGCGCCTTCAATCAGACGATCGGCGGCGGCGTAGACCTCGGGCGCTTCGTCCAGAATCTGCCAGGCCTTGGGGAAGAACCACTCAGAGCTGATCTTGCCGCCATAGCGCTTGAGGAAGGTGAATCCCTTCTGCTCAGCGATCTGGTTCAGCTTGTTGGCTTCGGGCTGGGCGGCGTGGTGCTTCCAGAGCTTGATCCAGGCATGGGGTTTGCTGCGCCACTCAGGCAGGAAGCATAGCGGCGTGCCGTCTTTCCTGGTCGGCATCATGGTGCAGGCGGTGAAGTCGACCCCAAGGCCAATGACGTCAGCCGTTTCGACGCCACTCTGCTTGAGCACCGCAGGGATGGCCGTTTTGAAGACCTCAAGATAGTCGTTGGGGTCTTGCAGCGCCCAGTCGGGTTCCAGGCGAATGGTTGTGCCGGGTAGTTTCTCATCGATGACGCCGTTGGCGTATGGGTGGACGAAACTGGCGACTTCCTTGCCGTCGGCAACGTCAACCAACATGGCTCGTCCCGATTCGGTGCCAAAGTCAACGCCGATGGCGTATTTGCGTGTGGTCATGGTAGTCTCCTGTGTTGCCTCTGTCGCCTCACCCTTTGTGGTAGTATACGTCCCAGCCCATGTACTTGCTGAGCGCTTCGTTGACGGCGCCGGCGCACCGTGACAGGTTGACGGCGGTGTGGTGCTCGAAGCCGTTGGCGCAGATGAACTGGAGCAGGGCCTGAAGATTGGGAATATGGGCGACGCCGAAGCCGCCGAATGTCGTGAGCGGATCGTTGGTCAGATTGCCTTCACCGAGGTAGGCGGCAATGACGCCGTTGACGTCATCGGTGGATACGCGGCAGTAGGTGAATGGCTCGGCCTTGACGCGCCCGACGATGGTGCCGTAGGTGTTTTCTTTGCCGACGGTGCCGGCGATGATCTCCTGGTAGTCCATGACAGGAATCTCGCTGGGCTTGATCGGATCCTGAACGAAGATGTCCCTGGGCAGGTTGGAGCAGTGGAAGATCACGCATTTGTCGGGGTCGGTGCCATAGTTGTTGTTCCAGTCGATGAGGGCGCTGGGGATGCCGGATGCCAGGACCATGGCATACATGCCGACGAGACCGGTGATGTCAGTCTCGCAGGCCGACGGCATCAGGTTGTTGCTCATCATGCTCATGATAGCGCAGGGGACGACGCCATAGTACTCTTCCATCGATGTCCAGCACTGCACGGCGCTGGCGACCAGCCCGTTCTCCGTCATCCAGTCGTCAACGACAACGCCGAACTTGGCCATCTTGACGAGGGCTTCCTCGGAAATACCTTTGACCGAAACATAGCTCTTCAACGCATCGAGCTTGACCTTGAGCTTGTTGGTGTTGCCCCGAATACGCTCAGCCTTGCCGAATATCTCCGACAGGTCGATAGTATCAACGGAGATGCCGGCGCGCTCCAGCAGCTTCTCGCTGTAGCGGACGGTGTTGAAAGCTGCCGGGCGGGCGCCGATGGCGCCCAGGCGTGCGCTCCTCAGGCCGCGCACCACACGGCAGGTGCCGACGAAGCTGCGCAGGTCGGAGCGGAAAGCGACGCTCTCTGGCTCGACGCAGTGCAGTCCCGTGAGTGAGTACGTGATGCCGTACTGGCTGAGGTTGTTGCAAGTGGACATCTTGCCGCAGAAAGAATCACGGCGATCCTTGATGGTCATCTTGGACACGTCGTCGGGGTAGGCATGGATCAAGGCAGGAACGTTGAGCCCGGACCAACGGATAGCGTTGGCGATGGCGCGCTCTTCGCCGAAGTTGGGCAGGGTGACGAGGATGCCGTCAATCTTGTCCGCATTCTTCTTGAAGAGGTTGGCGCACTTCTCCGTATCGCTGTTGGAGACGATGCTGCCGTAGTTCGTGTCTGCCGGGGTCAGGCAGATAGCGTTGATCCCTTCTTCTTCGAGCACCTTGAGCATTCTTTCCCGTCCCTTCTCGCACAGGTGCGCGGGGAAGAAGCCACGGTTACCGACAATGACGCCAAGTGTGGGTTTGTTCATGATAGAAATCCCTCCTTTGGGTAGTCTGCGTGGTTACGCACAGCTTGATCGATACATAGATCATCTTTGGCCTTGTTGTCAAAGGCCGAGAAATGCTCGTATGAGCTTACGTACTACGTTGGCGATCTGTACAGCCTCGTGTGCTTCTGCCGGGGTAGGTTGTTCGCCAGGGTAGCGGGCGCGTACCGCGTATGACGAAAGGGTATCGAGATCATCGCTGCTGAAGCCGAGCAGCATGCCTGCCTGCGCGCACAGATCACTCAGCGCCGCAAGGTCGTGCACCCTGGGGAACGGCTGTTGTCGTGACACGAGGGCAGCTTTCAAGTATTTATCGGCGCATTGCTGAGCATGGAAGCATGCTCCATAGGTGAGCGGCGTCTTTCTGCGCAGTGCCACCTGGGCAAGTTTGTAGTCCTCTTCGGCCACTTGTACCCACGACAGCGGATCAGCGGGAGTGTTCATAGAGAACCTGTCCTCGCTCCATTATCTCGCAGATGAACGGGTCACGTTCGTGGACAGCTTTCTGCACCTCCTCGGGTGTCCTCACGACAATGTCCACAGGAAAGGGCCGCGGGCGCAGGAGACGTGTCACGGCGAGATAGCGGTCGCGCTGAGATGCTTCCGTCTTCATGATGACGAGAATGTCCACATCGCTGTCTGGCGACGGAGCGCCGTAGGCGTACGAGCCAAAGAGCACGATTTTCTCTGGCTGGAGGGCTTTGGCGATGCGCTCAACCACGTCTGGCAGAAGGAGGCTGACAGGCGAGGCGAATCCGGTCGGTCGCATCACGCTACCCGGAGAGCGCGACGGGTACACTCTGCACTCTGCTTGTGCCATGTCTCCTCCTCTGCCCATAGTGCGGTACGATTCTCCTGCTGCTACCAGGAGCATAGTCGAATCTGCTCGAAAAGTCAAGACGTAGCGACTTTTGTTCCGGCCCGATTACGCCGGCACGATGCGCACCGTCGCAATCTCGAACGGTTTGACATAAAGCGTGACCGTCTTCCCGTCCACTGCCAGCGCGGTCTGGTTCTCCTCCAGAAGGTTGGCGCGCCAGGCGGCGGCGATAGAGAAACCGCACGTGAGCTGCACTGGCCCACGCCAGCGCAGACTATCGTACAGGCGCACGATCATGCCGTTGCCGTCCTCGGACCGCTTGATCGTCTCGATGACGATCTGCGGCTGGTTGGTTGAGATCAGAACGGCGGAGGCTTGCGAAACGGGTTCGACCGTTGCTGTGCCCCCCGCGCCCGCGACGGCTATGAGCGGGTCGTTGAGCGCGTATGCCTGCGCAATCGTCTCGAAGTGGCTGTTCTGGCTATGCGGCAACAGGCTGTAGACGAAACGATGCTCGCCGAGGTCAGCAAAGGGATCGGGACTGGTCGGCCCGCGCAGCAGACTGATGCGCATGACGTTGTTGCGGATGTCATGGCCATACTTGCAGTCGTTGAGCAAGCTGACGCCATAGTTGCCTTCGCTGAGATCGACCCACTTCTGAGCGCAGGTCTCGAAGCGCGCCCAATCCCAACTGGTGTTGCGATGGGTGGGCCGCTCGACGTTGCCCCACTGGATCTCGTAGGTGGCGACCGGAGAGAGGACGTCCACCGGGAAGGCCGCCTTCAGGAAGGTGTGCCGTTCTTTCCAGTTGATGGCCGTGTCGAAGTCGATGCGCTTGCTGTTCCACTGCAACGAGATGCGCTGCACGTAATCGGAGTGCAACACGCGGCGCTTGATTTCGATCGTGGAGCGCAGGGGGCCGCTTTCGACAACCGTTATCGACGCTGCAGGCTCCGCCAGGGTCATCTTGTCATCGTAGAAGATGTCCACGTCCCAGGCGTCCCAGTTCATGGGGCGGTCCTCGAACGCCTGCCACTGGTTGGCAAGCGCTCCGGCCGGCAGTACCTCGCGCTCGGCGATCTTGTCGAAGACGCGCGTGATGTCGCCAGCAGCGTTCAGTTCAACGCGCACGAGCATGTTCTCGATGTGCGACGGCGAAACGGTCAGGCCCAGGGTGGCCCGGCGTGTGCTGCGGCGGCGGTTCGCGACCAGTGGCGTGACGCTATATGGCGGGCGCGCTCTGAGGCTGCCGATGAGGGTTCCCTGCGCGGTTTCTTGTGTCACCACGGCCAACCCGTCAGCGAACTTGAGCCCACCCCCTAGCTTTCCAGGATAGAGCGCCACGTCGTTGCGCATGAATGAGGATGGGTTGACGAGCAGCACATCGCCGCCCGTCTTGCCGGCGATGCCGGCCAGTGCGTCCCTGCGCGCGCTCTCGCTCATGGCGGCGATCTCGGCATACTGTTGCTGCGACTCGGCATACACCTGGCCGATGCTGCTGCCGGGAATGATGTCGTGGAACTGGTTGAGGCAGACAAGCTCCCATGCCTTGTGCAGAGTAGCGACGGGATACTCGTAGCCGGCGTCGAGCTGCGCGGCCAGTGTGGCCAGAAACTCGGCGTCGTGCAGCAGAAACTCGCTCTTGCGGTTGCCACGCTTGTTGCGGCTCTGCGTGGTATAGGTGCCGCGATGCAGCTCAAAGTACAGCTCGCCGTTCCAGATGGGCAGACTGTCGCCGGCCGTGCGCTCCATCTCGCGGAAGAAGTTGGCGACGCTGTCCTGGCGCATGCGCGGCGTGGCCGGGAAGGTGCCCATCTCGCGCACATTCTCGATCATCTCGCGCGTGGGGCCGCCGCCGCCATCGCCGTAGCCGTAGGCCATGAGCATGACCTGTTGTTGTTCTTTCTGTTGGAAGTTGGTCCACGTGCCCAGAACCTGGTCGGGTGTAGCCTTGGCGTTATACGTGCTCGCTCCGTAGCCGCCGGCCTCGGGCGTGGTGCTGAAGTGAGTGAGGACGAGCGTGCCGTCCAGCCCCTGCCACCAGAAACTGTCGTAGGGCAGGCGGTTGTACTGATTCCATCCGATCTTGATGGTAAAGAAGTAAGCGCAACCGGCTTCTTTGATCAACTGCGGCAGGTTCCAGGCGTAACCGAACACGTCGGGCAGCCATAGCACCGGCGAATCGACGTCCTTGCCAAAGTGCTCGCGCCAGAAGCTGCGCCCGAGCAGGAACTGGCGCGCCAATGACTCGGGGCCGGAGATGTTGCAGTCGGCCTCGACCCACATGCCGCCCATTGGTTCCCAGCGGCCCTCGGCCACGCTCTGCTTGATGGCGTCGAAAAGCTCAGGGTAGTCCTGGCGCACGTAGTCGTAGAGCTGCGCCTGGCTCTGGCTGAAGTGGTACTCGGGGAACTGTTCCATGAGGCGCAGGACGGTGTGGAAGGTGCGTCCCGACTTGCGCCGCGTCTGCCCCAGCGTCCACAGCCAGGCCACGTCGATATGCGAATGGCCGGTGGCGACGATGGCTGTCTCTTGCGCCGGCCCGGCCTTGGCGATGCCCGCTTTCAATGCGGCGTGAGCGGCAGGCACGCTGGCGTAGAACTCGTCGCCGAGCGGCTCACGCGTGTCGAGGACGGTGAAGGCCTCGTCGAGAGCGTTGAGCAGGTGGCCTTTGGCGGGGTTGTTGGCGTCGAGGTTACCGGCGATGCCCAGCGCCACACGCGCCGTGATGATGAAGTCGCGCGTCGGCTGGTCGAGTTGCACGACAGCGCAATCGTGCATGAAGAGCTTGGTGCGCGGCTCGTTGTTGCGCCAGCCGCCCAGGCCGGTCCATCCGTGCAAGGCCAGCAGGTGCTCCTTGCCGTCTGCGCAGCGGGCGGGCAGCAGAATCTCCTGGTGGTGGCGGTCGCCGGCGGCGTAGGGCAGGCCGTCGATGTAGGCAAGCGTTTCGGGATGGCTGAAGTCGCCTGCCTCGCCCAGCGGAAGGTAGAAAGCTATTGGCGCGCTTGCGTCCCAGTCTGCAGGAATGCGAAAGTGCGTGCGCAGCATGAAGTCGGTAACCCACGCTCCCCAGTAGTCGCCTGGCTGGATGGTCTGCCAGGCCGCGTCATCAACGCTGGCGTCCACAAGCGGGGCAGCGAGCGGATCGGGTAGGGTTGTATAGCGGAATGGCGGCAGCGGCGCGCTCCGCCGGTAGACGAGGGGCTCAATCAAGGCCAGGCGCTGGGCGATTTTCTTCTCGGTCCAGCGGACTTTGTGTTGCATGGAGTCCTCCAGAGAGTGCTGAGTGCCGGTCAGGTAGATGTTCTAAGTCGTGTCAATAGTCAGAACCTTAAGATGTGTATACTTATCT
>CAYOEZ010000187.1:0-9589 GCA_964402955.1 uncultured Ktedonobacterales bacterium
GAGGAGCAGTTCCGCGCCGCCATCGCCGGCGGCATCGCCAAGATCAACATCGCCACCGATCTGTACGTGACGACGACCAAGCGCCTGGCGGCAGCGGCCCGCACAGTCAGCACAGCGGACTCGCTCGGCTATTTCGACCTGCTGTCGGTCGCCCGCGAGTCGTTCCGCGAACGCTGCTGTTACTACTTCGATCTGTTTGGCACGAGCGGCAAAGCATAGGCGCATGGGCGCCGCACAGCCGGAGAGCCGGCGCTGCCACACACATGGGAGGCGACCGTGAAAGTCCAGAGTGTCTCGGTTCATCTTTGTCGAGACAGGCGCTCTCGCCCGATTCGCAACGGCCTGTACAGGTATAGCGAAAGCGGTACGACCATCGTGCGCCTGCAAACGGCCGACGGCGTTGAGGGCATCGGCTGGGCCAATGCGCAGGCAGGGCCTGACAAGGTCATCTTCGAGGCAGCCAACGCGCTGGCCGGGCAGGCCGTTGGCCTGAGCGTCTTGGACGTCGAAGGCCGGTGGGAACGACTGTATCAGCCCAAATTGTTAGGCCGGCGTGGGTTGACCACGCGCGCCATCTCCGCCATTGATATCGCCATGTGGGACGCCGCCGGCAAGTCAGTTGGTGTGCCGCTTTACCAGCTGCTCGGCGGCTTTCGCAACCGCGTGCCGGCCTTCCTGGCCGGCGGCTACTACCTCGAGGGCAAGACGCTCGACGATCTGGCTGAGGAGATGCGCCAAAAGGTAGCCATGGGCGCGCACTATGTGAAGATGAAGATCGGCGGCGCGGCCATGCGCGAAGACGTGGAACGCGTGCGCGTCGTGCGTCAGGCGGTCGGCGAAGACATCGAGATCATGGTAGACGCCAACAACGCCTACTCGGTGCTCGACGCGGTCAAGATCGCCCGCCTGCTCGAGCCCTATCATCCCTACTGGTTCGAAGAGCCTGTCCATGCTGAGGATTACCGCGGCCTGGCCCAGGTGCGCGCCGGTACAAGCATCCCTATTGCCGCTGGCGAGAACGAATACACGCGCTACGGCTTCCGCGACCTGATTGCCTGCGGCGGCGTTGACATTTTGCAGCCCGACGCCAACGTGCTGGGAGGCGTCACTGAGTGGCGGCACATCGCATCCATGGCCTCGGCCAACCGTCTGCCGCTGGCGCCGCACGGCGCCTCTGTTCTGCACGTGCATCTGGTGGCGGCCGTGTCCAACGGTCTGATTGTGGAGAGCGTCAAGACCGAGGGTGACGCCCGCAAGGGGATGTTCAACGAACGCGTTGCACTGGACAAGGATGGTATGATGAGCCCGCCCGAGCGCCCCGGTCTGGGGCTGACGCTCAACGAGGAGTGGGTGCAGTCGCACCTTGTCGGCCCGTAGCGCACACGTCACCGTGTGCCGCGCGGATACTCGTAGGGCACACATTCTTGTGTGCCGTGGGTCGCGTCAGTCGTAGGGCACACATTCTTGTGTGCCGTGGGTTGCGTCGGCCCGTAGCGCATACGTCCCCGTGTGCCGTGGGTTGTGTCAGGGGTAGGGCGCACATTCTTGTGTGCCGAGGGGACACGTCAGGCAGGAATGTCTGACCTACCGTTCGTCAGCCGGTGGTTATGGACTACCGGACATCATACACTGAGGAGGAACGTCTACATGAGACCCAACACGCTTCGGCAGATGCTCAACGAAGGCAAGCCCACCATTGGCACGCACCTGGTCTGCGCCTGGCCGGGTCTGGTCGAGCTCGTCGGCCAGACCGGCGCATTCGACTACATCGAGTTCGTCGGTGAGTACGCTGCCTGGGACATCAAGTTGCTGGAAGATTGGGGCCGCGCTATTGATCTCTTCCCCACTATGTCCTCGATGTTCAAGGTCGAGGAGCAGACGCGCGGATTCATTGCCCAGCGCGCCATTGATGCTGGCATTCAGAATGTTCTCTTCACAGACATCCGTTCAGCCGCCGACGCGCGCGAGTGCGTGCGCCTGGTGCGCGCCGAGACGCCAGACGACAAAGGCGTGCATGGCGCCGGCATGCGCCGGGCGGTCGGTTGGGTCTACGGCGGCAACGCCGAGTGGTGCGAGGCCATGCACAATGTGGTCATTGCCGTCATGATCGAGAAGAAAGGCGCTATGGAAGAATTGGAAGATATCCTGGCCGTGCCCGGCGTGGACATGGTGCAATTCGGACCTACCGACTACTCGATCAGCGTGGGCGTGCCCGGTCAGGGGCGCACGGAGCCGATTCAAGAGCAGCAGCGCAAGATGTGCAAGATGGCGCTGGCCGCCGGTAAACACCCGCGTATCGAGATCGGCAGCTTCGAGCAAGCCAAGCCCTGGCTCGATTTGGGCGTACGCCACTTCTGCATCGGCTGGGATGTCGTGACCCTGACGCAGTGGTGCCGCACACAGGGTGAAGGTATGCGCGCGCTGCTCAAGTAGAGACACAGGATGCAGGATGCAGGATCCAGGATACGGGAGTAGAGATACGGAATAAGATACCTGCATCCTGTATCCTGTCCTGCATCTCGTCTCCGGGAGAACCCCATGGGTGCAAGGATCGAAAGCGTCAAGGCGAGAGAGATTCTGGCGCAGCGCGGCCTGCTCTCGCTGGAAGTAACGGTCGTGGCCGACGACGGAGCGTGCGGCGTTGCCACGCCGGAGACGGGCGTCTCAACGGGCGGGCACGAGGCAGCCTTCGTGCTCGACGGCGGCGAGCGCTACAACGGCCTGGGCGTGCGCAAGGCCGCTGCGCTCGTCAATGACGTGATTGGCCCCGCCATCCGCGGCATGGACGTGACCCATCAGCGTGAGATTGACGAGCAGATGATCGAGCTGGATGGGACGCCCAACAAGGCGCGCCTGGGGGCTAACAGCATCGTCGGCGTCTCGCTGGCGGTGCTCAAGGCGGCTGCTAACAGCAGTGGGCTGCCCCTCTACCGCTACATCGGCGGGCCGGCTGCCTGCACTGTGCCGTTCCCGATCTACGGTATCGGCGCGGGCGGGCGCTACCGCGACCCGGGTACGTCGCGCTGGTTCAAGCCGAGCTACGAGTTCGCCGCCTACGGCGCGGGCAGCTATGCCAATGCCGTCCACATGAGTTGGCGCTGCGCCGAAGAGGTCAAGAAGTCGCTGCGTAAGAAGTATCCCGACACATACGCCCCGGCATATCACGCCACGACGCTGGCAGGTGTGATCAACGACGATCGCACCCTGCTTGAGATCATGTCCGAGAGCATCGCCCGCTGCGGCTACGACGGCAAGGTCGGCATCTACTTCGATTGCGCCGCCGACTGCTACTACGAGAAGGACATAGATCGCTACGTTGGCTTGTTCTCTGCGGGCGAGAAGTCGCGCGACGAGGTGATCGCGCTGTTGCTCGACTACGTGACCCACTACCCGATCTGCTCGCTCGAAGACCCGCTGCACGAGAACGACTTCCCTGGCCACGCTCTGGCCACCAGAGAGTTGGGCATCGAGATCGTGGGCGATGACCTGTTCACAACCAATATCGAGCGGCTCAAGCAGGGCATTGCCGCCGGCGCGGCCAACTCGATGGTGCTCAAGATCACGCAGGTGGGTACTGTGAGCGAGGCGTTGATTGCCTGCCGCACGGCGCTGGCCAACGGCTACAGCGGGCACCCCGGCGGCAGCCGCGGCGACCAGGACAGCATCGGCGACTTCTCGGTGGGGCTCAATGCCGGGCAGGTGCGCGCCGAGCAGCGCAACCGCATGCTGACGATCGAGGAAGACCTGGGCAGCGCGGCCATCTGGCCGGGCAAGGCGGCCTACAAGGGCTGGCGCAACAGCGCAGGCTAGCTTGTGGCGTGCGACGAGAGCGTGCCCCGCAGTATCGGGCACTCCCGTCGTCGCAGATGTGGAGTACGACGTCTCCAGACGTCGTACTCCACACTCGCTACAGCACACGATGCGCAGTTCAAGATACTTGTCTTGGCGACGACGGATTCGTCGCACTCCACATCCAAACGTCTGTGGTTTTGTCGTACTCCACATCTTAGCGGCTGCTGAGTTCCTCGTACACGTCGTTGTAGTACAGACAACTCTCAACCGGCGTGTTGGCCGGAATGTGGTTGCCGACGGCCAGGAAGAAGCCCGGGCAGCCACGGCCCAGCGTCATGCAGCGCTCAACCTCGGCGCGAATCTCGGCCTTTGAGCCGCTCAAGAGAATGCGCGTCTCAGCGTTGCCGATGATGACGTGCGTCTGGCCATACCTCTCCACCATATACTTCATGTCGGTCAGCGGCTCCAGCACAAAACCATGGACGCCCGTCGCGGCAATGTCGTCAATGAAGGCCGTGTAATTGCCGTCGGACGTGAACATGATCTTCTTGCCGCTATCGCGCAGGGGGGCAAAGAGCTTCTTGTAGTTCGGGAAGACGTATTCACGATACCAGGCCGGGCGAAAGATCGCTCCCGATGTCCACACCATATCATCGTGTACCATCACTACCGGCACGTCGGCTGCGGCCAATGCCGCGAAATACTCGCCGATCCAGGCTGTGTAGCGGTTGGTAAGCTCGCCGAAACGCCTGGGGTCTGTGCCGGCGGCCAGCAGGAGCAGGTCCCAGCCAAACATGCCGATGAAGCCGGAGATCAGCGTCACGTAGACGCCGGTCATGTTGACGCCGAAGTCATGCGTGGCGCACTGGGACTGGTAGTGTTCCTCGAAGCGCCGGGTCAACTCTTTTCTGTCGGGCGTCCCCAACTTCTCAAAGAAATCGAAGCTGAGCACATCCTCCTCATCCTTGAAAGGGCAGAAAATCGTGTCGCGCCGGTCCACGCCGCCTTCGGCGTATTCGGCGTGGCCCATGTCGGTCTGCCACGCGCCAAAGTCCTTGGGGCCGATCAGCGTGGTCCAGAAGAAATCGAAGTTCCAGGCTTTCATGAAGGCGATGCCGGCCTGGTCCTTGACCTCGTCGGAGCTGTGCACCCCCACATTAATGCCGGTGACCCGCTTGACCACTTTCCAGTGTGATGTAATCGAATACTCAGTGCGTGGAATGCGCTTGGGCATCTCCAGGTTGATGGCTGCCCAGCCGTCAGCGTACGACATTGACTCTCCTCTAGTGCATGATGATGGAAGAGCACGCGCGTCATATGGAGTGCGACGTCTCCAGACGTCACAGTGACGCCGGGAGACGTCGCACTCCACATCTCAGTACATCATGTGTTCGCGATACACATCGAGCGCGTACTGGTAGCTCTCGTAGGTGATGTCGGGTGGCAGGGAATGGTCTGAGGCGAAGACCAGGCGCGCCCCACGCGCCTTCATGCCGTCAATGTACGACGCAACCTCGCGGCGGATGATGTCTTTGTCGTTCGTCTCAAACACGCGCACGTCGAGCCCACCAACAAAGGCCAGCTTGTCGCCATACTTCTCGGCAAAGGCGAAGGGGTCGTTGTTCTTGGCCTTGCGCTCCATCGGGTTGAGCGCGTCGAAGCCCGCCTCGATGATCAGCGGCACCGCTTCGGCCACGCTGCCGCACGTGTGCAGGACAACGGGCAGGTCGTGGCTGTGGAAGAAGGCAACAAGCTGCTTGTAGAAGATCAGCTCGCCGAGCAGTTTGGGTGAGGCAAAGAGCCCGTGATTGTAGCCCATGTCCTCATAGAGCCAGATGCCGGCAGGTTTGCCCACGTGCTCGATCAGGTAGCCGAAGTTCATCTTGTAGAAGTCGAGATACACCTGATTGTAGTCGCGCACCCAGTCGGGGTCGAGCAGCAAGCTTTCGTACAGCGTGATGTCGCCCATGCTCTGGCGCATGGCCTCCCAGATGAACATGTGGCCGTACTGCGTCCACTTGTGCGCCTTGGTGGCGGTGGCGTAGTTCTTCCGCAAATCGTCGAGCTCGAAGCGCTCAGGGTCGAGCTTGAGCAAGTGTGGGCGATAGTCGCGCTCCCAGATCTCGCGCGTCGTCATGCGGAAGTCAATGTGCTCGGGCGTGCCCGACTTATGCTTCCAATAGCGCAGGGCAGCGCCGGCGCCGTTGCGTTTGATTTCCCATTCGTCTGTTTCCTCAACAACCTCGCTGTAGCCGCGCCAGGGCAGGGTATCGAACCAGGGACCGACGCCGTACATGTCGTAGCCGAAAAGCTCCCAGGCCGGCACGGGCTCCACATACTCACCGGCGACCGTGACATCCTCACGGCGGCCATCCTCTTTGCGCCAGCGCGTCTCGCCCACTGTCTTGTATTCCATGCGTGTGGGGTAGCCCTGCTGCACCCAGGCGGCGATGCTGTCGGCCCAGGGACTGTCGTGCAAGCCAACGCGCTCAGCCTTCTTGCTGCGCAGCAGACTGTCAGTGTTCTCCAGCGATGTCATTGCCATTGCTTTGTTCTAACCTCCACGTTGTTTTCCCCAACGCCGGGGGGACAGGGGGGCCAAACCGATTATAGCATCATGGTGGATGGAAGACAAGCGGAAACGCAGCTTGACCGGCCAGCGACAATCTGCTATCATTGCAGCGGGGTGAGGTACACCCGCATTCTGAGGACAAGGACATGGAAAAAGTCGTTATCGAGCTATCTGATGAACAGGCCCAGCAAGTGGGACCCTACAGGGGGCGCTTGAAGGAAGCGCTCCTGGGTCTCTCTCAGGTCAAGGTGCAAGAAGCTCTGCTGCTCTATGCCCGCGGCCTTGTCTCCTTCGCGCGGGCAGCCGAGCTGGCTGGCCTGGAGCGCCCGGAGATGACGCGCCAGGCTCGCGCCTTCGGCATCAAGCCGCGCTGGTCGGACGACATGGTGCAGGAAGAGATGGTATGACTACTGACGGCCCAAGAAGGCGAACTCGTCTTCCAGGCGATTCTCGATCGCGACGACATCTGGATCAGCGACGTTTTGCTTCAGCGTGTGCGCGACGCGTGGCGGCGTGACGCTCTCTAGACACCCCGCGTTTCAGCCGCCGCCCGCCGCCATTCCCCCCAGAGTTGGGGGGTCAGGGGGGCAAAGTCGCGCTCGACGTCTCAGCCCTCTTGCTCGAGCATCGCCTCTATCTCCGCAATGAGCGCGGGCAGATTCGGAAACGCGAAGCCCATATTCGCGGCGGGCAGACGATAATGCTTGATATCAGGGGGCACATGCTTGTGGTGAGGATGTGTGGCCTGCAGCGCCTGATCGCCTGGGTGCGGTTGGGAGTCGTACCAGTACAGCTTAGCGCTGCCTCGCCACACTTCATACCCGTATTCGTCTATGATGGCTGGAAGACGATCGAACACGATGCGCTGGCGCACCACCAGGCGATACTTCTGTGCGAAGTGTACCTCGCCGGCCACACGCGCCAAAGACACGCCGAGGCGCACAAACGCCAGCGTCGAGCACTGTATGGACCTGTCCTGCTGCGGGAGCGAGTAGATGAGAAGCTCGTAGTCTTCCGATGTACGCCGGGGGTTCGTCATGCGACCACCCTGATCAGCCCCGCCAGGCTGGGTGAATCAGTCTGAATGCGTTGCAGCAGGTTGCGATAGTCAGCCTGGCGCTGCAACCATGTACGATACACGCTCGCCCACTCGCCGAAATCCAGCACCCATGAGTCGTCCTGTGGCTCTTCTCCGCTCGTGTAGGCTGCGTAGAAGGTCTCTGAGCGAATACCATACTTGCGCTCAAAGGCCAGCAAGTCCTCTTCCAACGCGTGGATGTCGGCCAGAATCTCGCGCAATGTCATCGTCTTCACCGCCTTTCTCAGCGAGAGTAGTATACACCTTGATGTTGGCGAGCGTCAACTGCCTGGGCGCCCGCTCGCAGGCAGACCTGACAGGTCTCGCAGGCCCGTCAGGTCTGTTCATACCCTTCCTACACATCCTGTACGTCTACCACAACCTTGATCGTCTTCGGGTCTTCCTTGTCCACCTTAGCGAAGGCTGCCGTCACGTCGCGCAGCGCCATCTGGTCGGTCACCATCAGCTCGGGGTGCACCAGCCCCTTCTCCATGAGCCGGATGGCCCGCGGGAACTCGCCCAGCGTCACGCGGGAGGCGATGATCTGTGCCTCTTTGATCACCAGCGTCTTGAAGTGCACCGCCGACAGTTGCTCGCCCAGCCCACAGGTCACAATGCGCCCGCCGTTGCGAATCATCTTGACGGCCTGCGCCAGCGGCGCTTCCTGTCCTTTGATTTCATGGAAGTGGCCGACAGCCTCGATGACGCAATCCACGCCCGCGCCCTTGGTGATCTCCATCACGCGCTCGACCGCGTTTTCCTTCTCGATGTTGATGGTGTAGTCGGCGCCCAGTTTGCGCGCCGTTTCCAGGCGGAAGGGCTGCAGGTCGCTGACGATCGTCAGGTTGGCGCCCGCCTTGTGGCAGAGGACGTCGAGAACGGAGAGGCCCAGCTTGCCGGCCCCCAGAATGACGACCGATTCGGCCGGCTGTACCTCGCCGCGCAACAGGACGTGGCAGCCCAGGCCGTACATCTCAACCATCGGCGCGTACACCATGGGCACGCTGTCGGGCAGCGAGCAGAGGTGGCTGGCGGGCGCTGCGACAAATTGCCCGAAGCCACCATCGAGATCAACGCCCAGCAGCTTGAGGGTGCGGCAGGCATTGATGTGGCCGCTGAGGCAGGCGGGGCAGGCGTGGCACGAGACGATGGGATCAACGACGACGCGATCGCCCACCTTGTAGTCCTTGACGTCTTTGCCAACCTCGGCGATGACGCCGCCGAACTCGTGCCCCTGGATGGCCGGCGTCTTGACCCGGGCGTGGAACTCGCCGCGGTAGATGTGCAGATCGGTGCCGCAGATGCCGGCGTAGCCTGTTTGCACCAGCACCTCGTCGGGCTTGATGCGCGGATCGGGGGCGACGCCCACGCGAATGTCGCGATCGGCGTACAGAATGCCAGCTTTCATGAGTATGCGCTCCTTGAGGATGGCGGACAGCGTGTCCGCCGGAAGTTGCTCGCCGTTCGTGCCCGGCGACGTGCTCAGCTTGTGCCATTATACCACAAATCGCGCCTGCTATGCTCCCTTGACCTGCCCCTGCTTGTCTGCTACACTGTGCCTCATGCACTGCCCGTGGAGGAGTTGATGATCCAGTGCGGTCTGACCTCGGTGACGTTTCGCAAGCTTGCCGTTGATGACATTGTCGCCCTGTGTGTGCGCGGCGGCATCGCCGGCATCGAGTGGGGCGGCGATATCCACGTCCCGCACCGCGACCTGGCGCAGGCGCGCCGCGTGCGCCAGATGACACTCGATGCTGGCCTTCAAGTTTCCTCCTATGGCTCCTACTACCGGGCCGGCCCCGCTGAACCGTGCCCCTTCGAAGCCGTTCTCGAAACAGCGCTCGCCCTGGGCGCGCCCACAATCCGCGTCTGGGCAGGCAAGAAAGGATCGGATGAGGGGGACGCAGCCGATCGCGCTCTGGTCGTGGCGGATGAATGTGTCGCCATTGCTGAAGAATGCGTTTAGCGCTCGTGGACCATAAACGGCCCAAGTGTCCCGGTTGCATGCCAGCACTCCGGAGTTGAAATAGCTCTGGCGGGTGGCTCCCCCCAGCACATCGAAATAGCCTTTCGGATTTAGTCCCAATCTATCGCTGGGGTCGAGCCAGGCGCTGCCCCTGCCGGCCGCGATCCAGCCGTCCCGGACC
>CAYOEZ010000188.1:0-9562 GCA_964402955.1 uncultured Ktedonobacterales bacterium
CAGATGGTTGTCTACGATGACCTTGAGCCGGACGAGAAGATCAAGATCTACGACAAGGGCGTCGACAGCCCGCCCTACTCCGATACGTTCGAGCAGTTCAAGCTGTCCTACCGCTACGGCGAAGTCACATCGCCACGCGTGCCAGGCGACGAACCGCTGCACGTGGAGTGCGCGCACTTCGTCGAGTGCGTCCGCGAGGGCAAGACGCCGCGCAGCAGCGGCGAGGTCGGCCTCAAGATCGTGCGCATCTTGGAAAAAGCACAGACCTCCCTCCTCAACGGAGGCCAACGGGAGAAGCTACCATGACACCAGCCAGCACACGGCGCCCGCGCCTGAACGAGAACGTGATCCTCGGTCTCAACCCGGAGCTGGAGCCGCACGTCATCCTCGGCGAGATGACAGGACGGAAGATCGCCAGCCTACAACTGGTCATCGGCGACAACGCCATCATCCGCAGCGGAACTGTCATCTACGTGGGCTCCCGCATCGGCAACGAGCTGAGAACGGGCCACAATGTCGTCATCCGCGAGGAGAACTTGATCGGAGACAACCTACAGATCTGGAGCAACTCGGTGATCGACTACGGCTGCCGCATCGGCAACCACGTCAAGATTCACTGCAACTGCTACGTTGCCCAGTTCACGATCATCGAGGACGATGCCTTCATGGCGCCGGGCGTCATCATTGCCAACGACATGTATCCTGGCCCCATGTTTGAGGACAGGCCACTGGTCGGTCCCACCATCAAGCGCGGCGCACAGATTGGCTGCAATTGCACCTTGCGCCCCGGGGTCGTCATCGGCGAATACGCGCTGATCGGCGCCGGCAGCGTTGTGACCAAGGACATTCCCCCGCGCAGCCTTGCCTACGGCAACCCGGCACGCGTGGTCAAGAGCATCGATGAGGTCATGAAACAGGTATGAGCGACTACCTGGCCCTGTGGCGCTACTGGCAGCAGGGAGCGCGCGAGTTCGCCCGCGACGACTTCCGCATCTACCAGGAAGACCGGCAGCGTCTCGCCTCCTACCTGAACAGGCCGATCTCGGGCATGCACATGCTCGACATCGGCTGCGGCCAGCACTATCCCGAGACGCTGCTCTACCACAACGATGGCAACCAGATCACCGGCATCGACCTCGATGTTGTCGGCGTAGGACCAAGCCTGCGCAAGTACGCGGCCATCGTGCGCAAGAACGGCGCCAAACGCGCGCTCAAGAGCCTGGTGCGCGAGCTTGTCTTCGATCCCGCCTATTTCGCCGAGATACAAGCGCAGTATGGGCGCAACCTGAGCTACCAGGGCATCGACCTGCGCAGCGCCGATGCGACCGCTCTGCCTTTTGGCGACGGCGCGTTTGATCTCGTCGTGTCAACCAATGCCTTCGAGCACATCGCCGACCTTGACGCAGCGGCGCGCGAGGTGAGCCGCGTGCTCAAGCCCGGCGGTTTGGCGCACATCGACTTTCACCTGTACACGAGCCTGTCCGGCGGCCATCATCTGGAATGGACGTGGCCCGAGCGCGAGCAGGAGCGCGCCGTGCCGCCGTGGGATCACCTGCGCCAGAACGCCAACGCGGTGGACTACTACTTGAACAAGCAACGCATGAGCGACTATCGCGCCGCCTTCGAACGACACATGCGGATTGTCGATTGGCTGCCAGGCCACAGCGAAGGCCGCCAGTACCTGACGCCGCAGATACGGAGCGAGTTGTCCGCCTATAGCGACGACGAGCTTCTGACCAGAAACGCCATCATTGTTTCCAGACGCCGGGAGGGCTAACGGTTGGCTGCAAACCAGTCACGGTCCGTGTGGCAAGGCGCCAGCGCAGGCATGTCGACGCCGCAGATCAGCGTGGTTGTGCCAACCTATGACGCCGCCCGCACCCTGGGCGAAACGCTCACATCTATCTTTGCCTCGGAGTACGACAACTTCGAGGTGATCGTCGTTGACGACGGCTCCCGGGACGACTCGGCCAGCATTGCCGGGCAGTTTCCCTGTATGGTCGTCCGCCTGCAACAGAACATCGGCGCAGCGCGCGCCAAGAACGCCGGCGCCGAGAAGGCGACTGGCGACATTGTCTTCTTCACCGATTCTGACTGTCTGATCCGGCCCGACGCGCTGCGCTTGATCGCCGCCAACCTGGCTGATAAGGCCGTGACGGGCGTCGTCGGTTTGCTCGATGCGCGGCTGCGCTACAGCAACTTCGCCAGCCAATACAAGAACCTGTGGATGCACTTCACCTACCTGCGCTTGCCACGCCAGGTCGGCACATTTTACACCAGCGCCGCCTCAGCGCGGCGCAGCGCCTTTGTTGAGATGGGCGGCTTCGATCCCAGGTACTCAGGCGCCAGCATCACCGAAGACATGGACCTGGGCCAACGCTTCCTGAACGCAGGTCACGTTCTTGTGTCCGAGAAGCGGCTGCTTGTGGAGCATCTCAAGCACTACTCGCTGCGCGAATTGCTGACGACGGACGTCTGGCGGGCCAGCGCGCTGACGAAGATTCTGTTGCGGCGCAAGCTGGCCAGCAGCGGGCCCAAACAAAAGTACTACGCGTCGGTCCCGTGGTACTTCGCCCTGGGTGTGCCGTTGTCGTGGTTAGCCGTCTTGTGTGCTGTGGCGGCTCTCGCCTGGCCGCCGGCGCTCGCAGCAGCGCTGCTGTGCTTCCTGGGCATACTCCTGCTCAATCTGCCGTTCCTGGGCTTCCTGCGCCGGCAGCGCGGTTGGGTTTTTTTCGCCCAGAGCGCCCTGTTCCTGCTGCCTGACATGTTTGTGTCTGGCATCGGCATTCTGCATGGCCTGCTGTCGTTTGCGCAGGGAAAGCGCTACTAGCAGCCTGTCGGAGAGCCAATGCCGGAGGTCATTTCTACCGCAGAGACGCAGAGATCGCCGAGAAAGAGCACAGAAAACCATCAAAACCTCTGCGTACTCTGCGTCTCTGCGGTGAGACAACTCTCGCCGACAAGCTGCTAGCGCCATCTATTTCCGCTTCGCAGGGAGGCAAGGTGTACAAGGGTAAACGTGTTTCCGTCGTCATTCCGTGCCACAACGAAGAAGTCGGCATCAAGATCACCATTGCCGATATGCCAGCGCAGGTGGATGAGGTTATCGTCGTCGACAACAACTGCAACGATGCAACCGCAGAGGTTGCCCGGGCGCTGGGCGCACGCGTCGTCAAGGAAAGCCGCAAGGGTTACGGAGCAGCGTACAAAGCCGGCCTCAACCAGGCGACAGGCGACATCATCGTGACGATGGACGGCGACGGCACCTACCCGCGCAGCTTTATCCCTGTCCTGCTCGAGATCATGTTCGAAGAGGATTGGGACTTCATCACCTGCGACCGCACCGGTCATCGCGAAAAGGGCGCCGGCACCTTCGTGCGCATCCTGGGCAACTCCATTCTCAACTGGACCATGACCCTGTTGTTCTGGATACGTCTGCGCGATTCGCAGTCAGGCATGTGGATGTTCAAGCGTTCGATCCTGCCACGCTTCAACATCGTCAGCGATGGTATGGCGTTCTCCGAAGAGCTAAAGATCGAAGCCTTCACCAAACGCGATCTGCGTTGCACCGAGCTGCCCATCTACTATCGAGCGCGCATCGGCGAAAGCAAACTGAACGTCTGGAAGGACGGCACCTATAACCTCTTCTTCATGTTCAGGAAGCGCTTTGGGCTGGCCGGCCCGGCGGACGCGCGCCCCTTTGCGTCGCTGGCGCAGTCTGCGGCGACGACAGACGATGCCAAATAGCGTCACAGCGGCGCTTACGATGACAGACATCTCCCGGATCACATGAAAAAACATCTCTCTGTGTTGGGGTTCTTCATTCTTCTGACACCGCTCATGACGTATCCCATGGTGTTGCACTTGGCCGATGCTGTGCCAGGGCCGCCATGGGATAACTTCGTCTGGCTCTATGACATGTGGTGGTTCAAACACAGCCTGTTTGACTTGGGCATATCACCCTGGTTCAACCCGCAGATGTTCCATCCCTTCGGCTACAACGTCGGCCTGTCCGAGACCATCCTGGCGAGCAAGGCGCTGGGGTTGCCCCTCACCTTCATTGGCGGCGAAGTGCTGACCTTCAACGGGCTTGTCTTTGCCTCGTTCATCCTGTCCGGCTTCTGCGCCTATCTCCTGACGCTACGCCTGACGCACAATCGCGCTGCGGCGCTGCTGAGCGGCGTCATCTACGCCTTCGCGCCCTACCGCATCCACGCCCTGGCGGCAGGCTGGATTCCGCTGCTGCCGACGCAGTGGCTACCGCTCACGTTGCTGTACCTCGACAAAACGATCGACGAGCGCCGCACACGCCCCGCCGCATTGGCCGGCTTCTTTGCTGCGCTGAGCGCGCTCTCGTCGTGGTACTACGCCTACATGCTCGTCATCATCTTGCCCGTCTACCTGTTGCTGCGGGCGCGCCCCTGGCGATCCGTGTTAGCAGACCGGCGGCTGTGGCGCGCCGCCTTGGCCTTCGTGGCTATCATCGGCATGATGTGCATTCCTGTTCTCATTCCAGCCATGGGGCTGACCAACCAGAGTTCATCATGGACGCTGGGCTATGCCGATCGCTGGTCGGCCAGCCTTGACGACTTTTTCCTGCCCAACATCTATCATCCCGTGTGGGGAGAGTTCTTCCTGCGCCTGCGCTCGGTTGTCCCGGAGTATCCGTGGTATGCGCCGGGCTTCATCTATCTCGGCGTCGCCCCGCTCATTCTTGCGCTTGTGGCGCTTCTGTCACCTCGCGTCCGGCTGGCGTCCTCCCGTCGCTCCCCAACCGGAGAGCCTGAGGAGGAGCGAGGAGTGGGGGTGAGAGCCGCCCTTGCCTGGAGCGGCGCTGTTTCTGCCGTCCTCGCTCTCGGCACGACGCTGCACGTTTTCGGCGCGCGGGTCTACATTCCCGTCTCAGGGTGGATCGAGCAGAACTTCTCGCGCCTCATGATCATCCTCGCCAGCAAGTTGGCGCTGCACAAAGCCGTCTACTCGGCGCTGCGCGGCGTGAATGCCATCCCCATACCGTTGCCGGGCTTTCTGGCCTTCATCTTCTTGCCGCTGTTTAGCGCCATGCGCCACTGGTATCGCTTCGGCGTGATCACGACGCTTGCCGTGGCGATCCTGGCTGGCTTAGGCGCAGCCTTCTTGCTCAACCGTGTGGGACAACGCGGTGTGCGCGGCATCGCGCTGCAACCGGCGCTGGCGCTCGTCCTCGTCCTGATTGTGCTGGTCGACTTTGTGGCGGCGCCGCTGCCCTACGGGCTTTCCTACACCTCCATCGTACAACCGGTAGATCAGTGGTTGGCCGACCAGCCGGGAGACGTCGCCATCATGCAGTTCCCCCTGGTGCGGGCGCTCAACGGACCGATGCTGTACCGGGGCATCGTCCACGGCAAGAAGATGACCTATGCCCATGGCACCTTCTATCCGCCCGCCTACGTGGAGGCGGAAAAAACGCTGGGGCGCTTCCCGGAGGCGGCCAGCCTCGATTTGCTGGCAGGATGGGGCGTGCGCTACGTCATCGTCGGATCGCGCGCCTACGCTGAAGGCTGGGGCGATCTGCCCGACCAATCATGGCAGAGCATCGAGCAGGCTATCACAGCGTCAGGTCGCCTGCGCCAGGTACAGGTTTTTGACGAAATCCCATTTTGGAAAGATGAACGGGTCACGAACGTCCTGAGCAAGGAACTGACGCCCGACCCGATCAGCGTGGACAGGGTATACGTGTATGAGCTTGTCAGATAGAGTGCGCAAGATAGCTGCTAGCCCGTGGCGCGTACGCCTGCTGGTATGGGCGGTGCTGGCCGCGCTTGTGCTTGTCTTTTTCCGAGCCTGGGTTGGCAGCGGTCTTCCCGCCAGCCCGCGCCGCGAAGCGCTGGCGCCGTTCACCTACATCTGGCAGATTGCCAACAATATACGCGCCGGTTATCTTTATGTCGACTGGGATCCATCATTCTTTGCCGGCTATCCCTGGCTGCGCTTCCTGCAATCGACTGTCTACTACATTGCAGCGCTGCTGTCACTCCTGCCCGGCCTCTCGCTGCCCGTTGCGCTGAAACTATTCATCGTCGCCACCTACGTCGTCTCAGCCTGGACCATGTGCGAACTGGTGCACACCGTGGTGCGCAATAGCGGCTACGACGACGCCATCGCCTGGGCTGCCGGGCTTGTGGCTGGCGCCAGCTACGCGGTCTTCCCCTTCCACCTACACCTGGGCATCGAGATCATCTCGCACGGCGCCTTCTGGGCCATTCTACCACTGCCGTTTCTGGTCTACGAGCAAGGGCGCTCGCCAGCTTCTGCGCGGCGCGGCGTCTCTGCGACTCAGCTTGGCGTCGCCTTCGCCCTCTATGGCATCGTCGACATCGAGCATGCCCTGCTCTTCGGGCCGTTTGCCGGCCTGTACATCCTCCTGCGCGAGCTGCCTGAGTTGCGCCGCCAGTGGCGGAACACCGTGCGCATGCTGGCAGTCGCACTGCTGGTTGCGCTGGGGTTGATGGCCTTCTACATCCTGCCTGGAGTGGGAGAATTGGGACAGATCGGCATCACCGCACGCTTCGGCGAGGGTGGAATCGCCGACGCACAGTTTGCGCGCGACACCGGCGTCTCGGTGGGAGCGCTCATGGCGGGCGCGGCTGACCGTATCGCCGTCAAATACCGGCCAGCCGATCTGCCCTACATCGTCTTCGGCTTTTTTGGCGCCAACACATGGTATCTCGGCGTCATCGCCAGCGCGCTCGCTCTGCTGGGGCTGGCACGCTTACGCCGCTCTGGCGTTGTCGCGGTTGCTGCCTTCCTGCTGCTACTGTCGTTCGCCTGGGCAGCGCGGGCATGGCTGCCGATCAACCTCTTTGAGCACGTCCCGTTCTTTGGCACTCTTTCCGGATTCCGCGGTATGCTGCACATCGCTTTCTTCCTCTGCTTGCTGGCCGGCTTTGGCGTCGCCGTGCTGCTGCGCAATCTCACGCGATTGCCGGCACAGGCGATTCTAGGCATCCTGGCCGCGGCTGCGATGATCATGGATCGCCCGCGACCGACGGCTGCCTATGCGGCGCAGGTCACCCTGGTGGTGTTGCTGCTCGTCCTGACCATCGTTCAGGCGCGCCGGCAACATGAGGCGCGCCTCGTCCTGGCCGGGCTGCTGCTCTTCCTCCTCGTCGCCGTCGACTTCCGTACCGCCAGCGCGGCTGTCGTCACCATGCCGAGCTATTTCGAGAGCGATGAGATAGACGCCTACTCGTGGCTGAGCGCTCAGGGCAGCGGCTTCCGCATCTGGGAGTACAGTGACCTGTATGACGACAACGAGTTCCTGCACACGTTCTCGCTCGCCTACAACCAGACGCCCCGCTTCGGCGGCTATTACGACAACGGCGCCACCACGGCGCAGTGGCGGCTCTACAAGTGGGCCAAGCCAGAACGCGGACTCACCCCCAGCGTCAATATCGAGGCGCTGGAGACAGCGCTGCACGTCAGCTCGGTGCGCTACGTGCTGGTTCACAAACGTATCGCCACATCCGAACAGGCGTTATACCAGATGCGTCAGGCAGGCTTTGCCTCTGTGGCGTGGCAGACGCCCAATGTGACCATTCTCGAAGACACCGCCTGGCAACCGCTCGCTCGACTCTACGCGCAGGCCGACGCAGTGAGCGCGCCCTCCATCGCCGCAGAGCTTGCCCTGCTCCCCGCGGCTGATCGGGACAAGCGGGCCGTCTACGCTGCTGCGGCTAACCAGCCTCGTCAGGCAGCGCAGGCTGCACAGGCCGCGCCGCCGCAGGCGGCAGCGCTCACCCGCCAGGGTCCCTACGAAATCAGCGTACAGGTGGATGCAGCCGAGGGTGGCGTGCTGGTGGTGGGCGAATCGTGGCATCCCAACTGGCGGGTGACCGTCGACGGCAAACCGGCGGAGTTACTGCGGGCCAACGTCGCCTTCATGGGTGTGCGCCTTGACGCTGGCAAACACGATGTGCTATACTCCTACAGATTACCGGCGACCCTGGTTGCGGGCTGGGCGATCTCCATTTTGACTGTCCTGGGGCTGCTGGTGCGCAAGGCTCACGCCGGAGCGTAGGGCGCACCGGTGTAGCTACAGGACGACACACCCAGTCAGGACGGAGCATTGCGGCGGCGCAGCATATGAAGAACTTGTCGATCCTCGTTGTCTTTCTGTTATTGACCGTGGTCATGACCTACCCACTGGTCATGAACGCGACCACAGCCATCGCCGGCCCTCCGGGCGACGGTTTTATTCACCTCTACGAGATGTATTGGTTCAAGCGGGCTATCTTTGACCTGCACGTGTGGCCGCTCTTTGACCCCGAGACCTTCTATCCTTTTGGCTACAACCTGGCCCTCTCACACATTACGCCCTCCAACACACTGGTCATGATGCCAATTGTGCTGCTGGCGGGAGCAGTGGCCGGCTTCAACAGCGCCGTGTTCCTCTCCTTTGTGCTCTCCGGCTTCGGCGCGTACCTGCTCACGTTGCGCCTGTCGCACAATCGCTGGGCCGCGCTGCTGGCCGGCATTCTCTTTGCTTTCTCACAGTATCGCATCCACAACCTGGGCGCAGGCTGGCTGCCCAACCTGGGTACGCAGTGGCTTCCCTTCGCTCTCATCTACCTGGACAGGCTGCTCACAAGCTGCGCGAGTAACGTTGCGCTCACGGAGGAGTCTGCGGCGGGCGAGCGCACACAGTTGCGCCGCGCCGCAGGGCCAACATCGCCCTGGCGACTGGGCGCGCTGGCGGGCTTCTTCTTCGCCATGTCCTGCCTCTCGTCGTGGTATCACGTCTACATTGCCGGGGTCGCCGTCGCAGTCTACCTGTTAGCGCGGGGCTGGCCCTGGCGGCAACGCCTCTTCACGCGCCGCACAGGGGCGGGGGGCGTCGCCTTCGCCATCATCGCCAGCCTGATGATCTTGCCGCTGGCGCTGCCGCTTCTGCAGTACGGCTCGAAAGAGAAAGACATCGACTGGCCGATGGTTTCCGCAGACGATGCATCGGCCAGCGTCGACGACCTGCTGCTGCCCAGCGCCTATCACCCCCTGTGGGGGGACCTTGCCCTCGAACGCCGGGCAGAGACATCCGCCAACATCGTGCCGGGAGCGCTCTATATCGGCCTGCCGGCGCTACTGCTCGGCGCCTATGCCCTGCGCAAGCGGGCGCGGGCAGCCTGGCCGGTCTTTCTGGTCGGATTGGTCGGCGCCATTCTGGCGCTGGGGCTGACGCTGCACATCAACGGGGTGCGCGTCTACATCCCGACGCCGGCGGCAGTCGAAAACACATTCTCGCGCGCCATGCTGACACTGGCCGGCAAGTGGGCGCTCAATCATGGGGCTTATACGCCGTTCCGCGTCGAGGGCGCCATTCCCATCCCCCTGCCCGGCATGGCTTTCTGGCTGTTCATGCCCTTCGGCAGCACCATGCGCGTGTTTCATCGTTTTGGTATGGATAGCAGCCTGGCCTTCGCCGTTCTGGCGGGGCTGGGCGCGGCCATGCTCCTTACCCGTGCCCTAGTCTGGAGTGCGACGAGAGCCTGCCCCGAAGCTCACCCCGCCCTATCGGGTGCTGTAT
>CAYOEZ010000189.1:0-3144 GCA_964402955.1 uncultured Ktedonobacterales bacterium
GGCAGGAGAGAGAATCCCTATGAAAGTATTTGGCCTGGTGGCAACTCATCCCGTCTGTCTATCTAGACACTAGCGGCTCGCGCCGTCTGGTGTCTTTCTGTTTTCTCAGGCTACACATCCAGCGCCGCATGCACTGCTCTTGCAGTTGCTGTTACGATTACGACAAGGGAGGGAGTGTATGAACTCGAGCATGATCGGAAAGATTCAGAAGGCAAAGATCTACGCCGCAGAGCACGACCGGGTGACAGTGGAAGACCTGGCTGTCAGATTCCGGGGCGATCACAATACGTACGACGTCAGCTTCCACGACGGCCAGTGGACCTGTGGTTGCAACTTTTTCGCAGCCTGGGGCATGTGCAGCCATACCATGGCCATGCAACGCATCCTGGGTGTCATGATGCCGCCGACGCCGCAGGAGTTGGTCCGAGAGCCGGTCTTAGCAGAGTAGAAGCGACGTGCGTCAGAGAGGGCGCCCCCATCGAGCGGGGCGCCCTCTTCGTCTATCTTGACGGCCCCTTGTGTAATGATGTATGATGTGACACAGGCAATAGAGATCAGGAGAATCGTTGGTGCGCCTGGACGCGCTTCGCCGTTCGCTCGTCGTGCTCAGCCTGAGCATTGTGCTCAGCCTGAGCGCCAATCATATACAGGGACAAAGTGAACCGGTTAGCCCCACGCCGCCGCCCGACCCGGCAACGGTCGCGGCACAAGCGCGCCAGATTGCCGAGGAGGCTATTCTGCGCATCGCTAACGATTGCTCCCTCATCGCCGATGCTCAGGAACAAACACGGCAAGCCGCCATCGCCGCCGCTCGTGACGCACAGAGCGCAGACACGCGCAGCGCAAGCCAACGCGGCGACGACCAGACTATAAAGGCGACCTCACGCGGCGCAGTACTGGCGGCAGTTGCTGCCGTGACGCCGCCGATGCCAACGGCGGCGCCCCAGACTGGCCCGGCGCGTGTGCCCATCCTCATGTACCACCATGTCTCCGACGCGCCGGCGGGCGCCGATGCCATCCGCCTCGATCTCTCTGTCGGGCCCAAAGCCTTCAGCCAGCAGATGGACTATCTGGCCAGCCACGGCTATCAGACAATCGGCCTGGCCGATCTGGTCGAGCGCTTGCAGAAGGGACACGCTCTGCCGGCAAAGCCCGTCGTCTTGACGTTCGATGACGGATACGATGATAACTACAGCCAGGCCTACCCCGTTCTGCGCCGGCGCGGCTTCACAGGCACTTTTTTCCTCATCACGGATGCCGTCGGCAACCCTGAGTACATGACGTGGAGTCAGGCGATCGAGATGAGCCGCCAGGGTATGTCAATCGAGGCGCACGGCCGCACCCACAGCGATCTCGCAGCCAGCAGGGCCGCCGATCAAGCCTGGCAGATCGGAGGAAGCCAGAAGATTCTCGAAGATAAGCTTGGCCAGCCGGTTCGCTTCTATTGTTATCCCTCTGGTCGCTACAACGCACAGACGATTGCGACGCTGCGTGCGCAGGGCTATCTTGCCGCAGTCACCACAGCCTACGGCGCCACACACTCGGCTGCTGACCTGTTTGAGCTGACACGGGTGCGCATCCGCGGCGCCGACACAATCGATCAGTTCATCAGTAAGCTCGAAACCGCACCGTAGTCACTGCGTGCCACAACGACTCCCGCTGCCCTGCATGTCACGATCGATAGGGAGAGATCAATGAGTGGTCTGGAGACCCTGGCCTACGCGCTGGGCGTCACAGTGGCCTTGATGGCCATCATCTTCATGCTAAGCCGCATTCTCCTGCGCTTTGGTCTGTTTCCACTGGCCGGCATCTTCACCCTATCAGGCTATAACCATTCGTTGCTCTACCTGCTCGTCTTCCCCGGCACGGTCGTTCACGAGTTGAGCCACTACCTGGCATGCCTCGCCACGGGCGTTCATGTGCGTGAAGTCCACCTCTTTTCCCCGCAGAAGAACGGCGCGCTGGGCTGGGTTCTGTCCGATCCGGCCGATCCGCTTCGCCGCAGCCTGATCGCCCTGGCGCCATTCCTTGGTGGCAGCCTGGCGATCTATGCGCTGGTACGTTTTGGCCTGCCGGCTGGCCAGATGGACCCACTCACCATCGCGCCCACCGATCTCGTGGAAGGCTTCCGCATAGCGCTGTCGTCGCTCATGGCAGCGCTGCACGCCGTGGATATGCAGCGCTGGACGACATGGCTCATCCTGTACACACTTTTTTCACTTGGTTTTGCTGTCGCACCCAGCAGTGAGGACATTACGCCACAGGCGATCTTCTGGCTGGTGCTGCTTGGCCTGGTCATCGCCATCCGCGCCGCCGATGAGCACTACGGCTGGGGGCTGTCGCAAAGCGCACTGCTCAACAACGTGGCGACATTCCTGGCCGGTGTGCTGCACAAGCTCAACGCGCTCCTGCTCTTCTCGTGCGCCGTGGTTGCGCTGGGTACGCTGGTGCTTGTTCCCTTTGCCATGGCCGGCTATTGGTTACGATCGGGGGTTAAGTCGTAGGACGGGGCAGCAACGGCGCGGATTGAACGCTCTGCACCGATCATTGAAGGAGATGCTTATGTCAACAACAAACCAACCCCAGGCAGGACAATCGGTGCAGATCAACGTCGAGTTGCCCGGCGACCTGGAAGCTGTCTACTCCAATTTTGCGTTGATCACCCACTCGCCGTCTGAGTTGATCGTCGACTTCGCCCGCATTCTGCCCAACTCCCCCAAAGCGAAGGTTTACGCACGCGTCATCATGACACCGATGAACGCCAAGCTTCTCTTGAACGCGCTCAGCGAGAACATCGCGAAATTCGAGCAGCAGTTTGGCGAGATCAAAGCGCCTGACCATGGATTTGGCGGGCAGCCCCAGCCGATGGGATTCGTGAAGAAATAGCCACGGCGCTAAAGCCGCCGTGCTACATGGACAAAGCCCCCCTCTGG
Source organism: uncultured Ktedonobacterales bacterium (assembly GCA_964402955.1). Classification (GTDB taxonomy): domain Bacteria; phylum Chloroflexota; class DTOL01; order DTOL01; family DAOUCN01; genus CAYOEZ01. Next base: position 2,934 of record CAYOEZ010000189.1, read on the forward strand.
GGCTATCCTGTCGCCGCGATTCAGCGCGCAGGGCTTCGTTTTGTAGCGCATGGCTTCAGCCTGGCGTCAGGCAATTTGGGATCCGTGAAAAATAGCGCCCATGGCTAAAGCCGCCGTGCTACATGGACGAAGCCCCCAGGGCTATCCTGTCGCCGCGATTCAGCCCGCAGGGCTTCGTTTTGTAGCGCATGGCTTCAGCCTGGCGTCAGGC
>CAYOEZ010000189.1:3244-9544 GCA_964402955.1 uncultured Ktedonobacterales bacterium
GATTCAGCCCGCAGGGCTTCGTTTTGTAGCGCATGGCTTCAGCCTGGCGTCAGGCAATTTGGGATCCGTGAAAAATAGCGCCCATGGCTAAAGCCGCCGTGCTACATGGACGAAGCCCCCAGGGCTATCCTGTCGCCGCGATTCAGCCCGCAGGGCTTCGTTTTGTAGCGCATGGCTTCAGCCTGGCGTCAGGCTAGCGGATCAACACGACAAACTCCTGATCGGTCGCCAGATTGCTCTCGAACCGCACGATGTTACCCTGAATACTCCTGGGCGATGGGCTGGCGCTGATCACCTTTGCCCCCGCTGGCAATGTCACGCTGACATGGAGGGACGTTGTGTCGGTGCCTGCCTGCTTTTGCACCAGCAACCTGTACTCGCGGGCGGCGCCCACGCTGCTCAGCACGGGCCGGGGCAAGTAGTACGTCAACTCGACCTCCTGCTTTGAGCGCGTGGGGATGACCAGCCAATAGGCCCACACCTGCTTCCCCGCTTCCACTCCGGCGTCCTCCAGATCGGCGCCGTCCTCGCTCGCCATGAGCGTCGCTCCGTCGGGAACATAGACGCGCAAATAGTTCCAGTAGCAACGATTCATCATCAGATCGTACGTCGCCTCGTAGGATGGCTCGTGCACACACTCGGTAGCGCGCGAGCTGGGGTTGTCGTATGACACAAGCACACGCCCGCGCGCCAGCCCCGCCGCATCGATAGTCACAGCGTAGTCGAGAGCGCGGGTCACAACGCCGTTGGCCTTATTGAACCCCATGTTGGTGTCGACCACGAGCAAGTAGTCGCCGACCGTGTCAGCGACTGCGCCCCCCCAGTTGGCCCCATCGGTCACCACCCACCCGAGCGGCTCGTTCAGATAAACGAGGATGTGCTTCTCGTTCAGAGCTTGCAGCACGGACGTGCCCAACTGGACAAAGTTGACCGGGCGGGTGTTGTCTTCCAGGCGCAGGCGCATGGCCTGTAGCAAGTAGCTCATGAATTGCTTGCGCTGCACGTACCACGATAACCAGGGCGCCTTTGTTGCTGTCCCCTCGACCACGCCCTCGATTGTACCGGGCGGCGGCGCCCAGTAGTCGCGTATCTTGGCAATCACGTTGTCTTGCGTCAGCACATCGTTGTCGTGCTCCGGCACCACAACGGAACCGAGCCCCCCTATCAGCAACTTGATCGCCAGTTGATCGACCGCGATCACACCGTCAACCTTCAGGTCGAGATCAAGCTCAGCAAAGAACTCCGCCGCTTTGGCGGACGTCGGAAAATCAGGCCAGAAGTTCGAGTCGCGCCACACCCAGAGCGGCGCATCCATGTAACGCATTAATGGCTCTGGCGGCTGCGGACGATCCTTCCACTGCGTGTCCACCACATAGCTATCTGTTATGTCCAGACGTGTGATCTTCCCCTGGTCCAGCTTGAGGATGCCAATCGCCGTTATGAACCCACCGGTCGGGCGCAGCTCATCGTTGTTCTGGGCAAGCAGGGCATATGTCATCGGGCGAACTGCGCCAAGCACAAGCGGGGCCACCGTCGCGGCCCGGCTGACGGCGCGCACGGCAGGCAGATACTTGTCCAGGCGATCGAGTTGTCTGGCGAGAGGAGAGACAAGGCGTACTGAGTCAATCTGCGCCCGCTCTGCAGCTGCGCGCTCGATGAAGTCCTGCGCGTCAACAAAGGCGGGCTGAGCGTCGAGGACAAGGGGCAACAAGCGCTCGGTTGTGAGCTTGTTGTTGCGGTCTCCACCGCTGTCCCCCAGCACAGCGTCGACGACGGGCTGGAGTCCGTCAAAGAGGGTCATTCCCGCGCTGAGGAAGTGGTCGGCCATACGCAACAGATGCGGCGCTGCCTCGATGCTCGGCCCGATGGCAGGCAGCCAACCCAGGCGCTGCAACAGCGGCAGCAAGGGATCGACATCGGCTTGCAGAGCGCGGACGTCCTGCTGGCTGCCGCCAAGCTCCTGGCGCAGCGTAGCGGCCAGCTCGAGCGGCGGCGTGCTCCCTTTCTGACTTCCCAGCAGCGACTCGACACGATCCAGCCGCTGTTTGAGCGCCGACAGGTGGCTATACACGCGCAAACCGGTCAGCGCGCCGCCGGCCACAACAACGAGCACGACGATCAGCACAACGGCGCCGATCAGGCGTCGTGCAAGCGAACGCGCAGGGCGAAGGACGGCCATGAACCACTCTCCACACAGCAAAGGTTGCATCACATCGTAATTGCTCACAGTCGTCGAGCGATGGACGGCAACCACGTAGGGGCGCTGCTTGCTGCGCCAGACCTTCGCCGTTGCGACAACACACATGAGCGCAGCAAGCAGCGCCCCTACCTCCACACCATAACCATGAACAGTTACGTCACATCAGGCTGGTCAAGTCTCCGAGCATGACGTATCGAACCACCGACATAAGCACAAGCTCGCAGATGGCGAGCAGCAGCCCCCCGGCCGCGGGCGGAAGCACGTCCAGCACGGTTTCGGCTCTCCCGACGCGGCGCATCAACACCAGCGCGAAAATCATGTTGATCATCGTCAGTTCGAGCACCAGCCCCGCCGCGCTGAGCAGCCCCACCGGATAATACAAGATTCCCAGACCCGAGTCAACCAGCAGATAGAACGACGCAGCCAGCAGGAGCGCTGCGCCGACGGCACGGACATTGGCCAGAGACGGCGTCAGACGGATGTCGCGCCACAGGCTGCCATTGACCGCCGGCAGCAGCAGCCCGGCCATGGCGATACCTGTGAGCAAACCCGTCGCCAGCCGCAGGTGCAGGCCCGGGGTATACAAGTGAGGCCAACCAAGATCGAAAAAGGTGGCATTGAGGCCATCGAGCCCCATCACAGCGATGAAGCAGCCCAGGAGGACGCCAACCCGTAGCGGCGGGAAGGCCGCGCCGCGCGCCCGGCCCGCAACCAGCAGCGCCAGGTAGGTGATGATGAATCCGCCAAACATACCCACTTTGCGGGCTTCCAGCGGCAGTTGTGCGCCGCCGAGAAAGTAGGTGTGCGATGGCCGCTGCGGGTCAAGCCCGTAGGCCACCGCAAACAGCTTTTGGCTGAGAGGCCACGGCCAGAGGACGAAAAGCAGCGCGGCCAGAGCGCAGACGATCAGCAGAACTCTCGTGAACCGTGTCAATCGCTTCTCTCAAGACGGTTGTCCTCCCGCAGCATTCCCTGCTGCGGGAGGATAGCGTGACGATGCTAGCCTTTCATCATGCCGTGGCCCTGCTCGCCCGGCTTGGCGTTCAGAAACTTCTCAGGGTTCTTGTCGAACTGCACCTTGCAGCCTCTGGCGCAGAAGTAGTAGGTCTTGCCGTTGTATGTGGAAACGGCGGCAGCCTTCTTTTCGTCGACGGTCATACCGCAGACAGGGTCAATTGCCATTGTCGTTCTCCTTTCTTGTGTTTGTTAGTACATTTCGCGTAGAGGCGTTACGTAACGCGGCGCAGGCGTGGGCATAGTGAACGGCGCAGGTGGCTGAGCGAACGTCGATGGCTGCACGGCCGGTATGGGCCATTCCAGGACACCACCCTGCGCCAGGCGGGCGAAGTACTGGACAATTGCATCGTGATAGCCCCGGGCGATAGCATCCTGGGTGCGTTCCTGCCCAAGCATCGCCGCGTCAGCGTCGTTGCTCAGGAAGAGCGACTCTCCCAGGGCTGCGGGCATGTTGGCCGCCCGCGGGTGGAAGCGCGTGTCATCAGGTTGCCCGAGCACGAAGATCTCATAGATGCGGCCGTTGAACACACGGTAGCTGGAATCATCCTTAATGCCGCGATCAACAACGTTGTAGCCGATCGCCCGCATATGGCTGACCAGGTTAGCCTGCACAAGCCGGGCCAGGAGCAGATTTCTGTCGGCGAAGGGACGCAAGGGGCTGAACCAGACCTCTGTACCACTGATCTCTTTGTTTACGGAACCATTATTGTGTATCGACACCATCACATCAGCGCCCGCATCGTTGGCCAGGTCTACCACCGCCTGGTACTCGTCGCGATTGGTGACGCGGCCGTCACCATTACGATCGATGGCAGGCGTGTTTGGTGATGCATTCGTGGTGCGGCTCATCGCCACGCGGAAACCATCGGCCTGCAGCAGCGTACGCAACTTCAGCCCGATCTTGAGGTTCACGTCGCGCTCAATCAGATCGACCTTACCATCGGCGCCCGTGTGAACCGCGCCAGTCTCGATGCCGCCGTGGCCGGGGTCGATGTATACCGTCTTGCCCGCGCCTGCAAGCTGCTCCGGCGCCTTGGCATAGGTAGAGCCCGTGTGAGATGAGAGCACGAGAGCAAGCAGAACGATTCCGGACAACACGCGTATGCGCACAGACAGTTCCTTGCGGACCGATTTCATCTTCTTATCCTCAGCGATCAAGAGCAAGCTTACTAGACAGCCGCGTTCACAGAGGCACGAAGGCATCACTGAGTGGCGAGATCCCCATATCAGCCAGGAACTTCATGCTGCTACCTGGACATCATAAACCATCTCATCGGATAGCCATGCCGCATAGCGCAAAGCCTGCATGACATCCTCTTTGTCCAGGTAGGGATACGCCTGCAGAATATCGTCAAGAGACATTCCGTTGGCCAGCAAATTGAGGACAAGGTTAACCGTGATACGCATACCACGAATGCATGCCTTGCCACCCATCACCGCTGGATCGAATGTGATACGATCAAAAGCGGAGGGGACCTCTTTCATCATGCCGCGCCTTCCTCACTTCTATCACCCGCGATACTTCTGTTTGCCATCTTCATAGGCGTCACCGCCGTAGATGTCGTTGACGACGATCGCCGGAAAGTCCTCGACCTCCAGGCGTAAGACAGCTTCCGCCCCCAGTTCGGGATAGGCGACCAGGTCAGACTTCTTGATGGTCTGGCTGATCAGCGCCGCCACGCCCCCCGTGGCGGCAAAATAGACCGCCTTGTGCTTGATAATGGCAGCCCGCACGTCCTTGGAGCGATTGCCTTTGCCGATCATCCCTTTCAGCCCGGCTTCGAGCATGCGCGGCGTGTAGGCATCCATGCGCCCGGCCGTTGTTGGCCCGGCCGAGCCGATTGGGCGTCCGGGAGGCGTCGGGGACGGTCCCATATAGTATATGATCTGGCCGCGCGGGTCGAAGGGAATCGGCTCACCCTTGTCGAGCGCATTGACCAGTCGCTTATGCGCAGCATCGCGGCCAACATAAATAACGCCGCTAATCTGCACCCTGTCGCCCGCATGCAGGCTGGCAACCACTTCGTCTGTCAACGGAGTCGTAATCTTCACTGGCCCAATCTCCTCGTCCGTAGATACGCCGCAGAGCACATCCGCGCTGCAAACCAGCATGTAACTGTTCACCGTTGTCTCGTGATAGACGCCAACAACGTGGTGGCGCTGCTTGCTGCGCCCATCTGTGTTGTCTCAACGGCGTGGGTCTGGCGCAGCAACACCCGATGGAGCGGGGTGAGCTTGCAGCGCCACTACGTCCACACCATAACGCTGAACAGTTACACCGCCATGCGCACCCTACAGCGTCGCCGACTTCCAACGGGCAGAGTGGCACTGCAAGTTGACAGCGACAGGCATACTGGCAATGTGCGCCGGGAAGGTCTCGACATGGACAGCCAGCGCGGTGGTGAGGCCGCCCAACGCCATCGGGCCCAGTCCCAGGCTGTTCACCTTGTGCAGGATTTCCTGCTCCAGGCTCGCAATCTCGGCATCGGCATGGGGCAGGCCAACCTTACGCAGAAGCGAGCGCTTGGCGATGGCCATGGCCTGGTCGGATGTTCCGCCAATCCCCACACCCACAATAATGGGAGGGCAGGGATTGCCGCCCGACCTGTCCACCGACTCAACGACGAAGTTCACCACTCCCTGGCGTCCCGCCGAGGGCGTCAACATCTTGAGGTAGCTCATGTTTTCGCAGCCGCCGCCCTTGGGCATTACCCAGATCGTGATCTGGTCTCCCGGCACAATCTCCGTATGCAGAACGCAGGGAGTGTTGTCTTTAGTGTTGTCGCGTGTCGAGAAGGGGTGCATGACGATCGACTTGCGCAGATAGCCTTCTTTGTAGCCGAGACGAATACCTTCATTGACGGCCGTGCGCAGGTCGCCGCCGACCACGTGTACGTCCTGCCCCAGATCGAGGAAGACAACCGCGTATCCACAGTCCTGGCAGAGCGGCAGCGCCGTCTCTGCCGCGATGCTGGCATTCAGAAGTATCTGATCGAGCACATCCTTGCCAACAGGCGACGGCTCAACAGCACGAGCAGAGCGCAGGTGGGCCAGCACGTCCTCACCCAGGTAACGGCCGGCCT
>CAYOEZ010000190.1:0-9419 GCA_964402955.1 uncultured Ktedonobacterales bacterium
CGCGCCTGCTACGACGAGGGCAAGCGCTACGCCGAATCGCTCACCATGACCTATGCCCGTCACCATGACCTCAACGCGCGCATCGTGCGCATCTTCAACACCTATGGCCCGCGCAGTGACCCCAACGATGGCCGCCTTGTCCCCAATTTTGTCGTCCACGCTGTGCGCGGTACGCCCATTCCCGTCTATGGCGATGGCACACAAACGCGCGCCCTCTGCTATGTCTCAGATCTCGTGGCCGGCATTCTGAAGGCTGCCCAATTGCCCGATCTTGCAGGAGAGGTCGTCAACCTCGGCAACCCGGATGAGCGCACCGTTCTCGAATATGCACGCATGATCAAGAAACTGGCTGACTCTTCCTCACCCGTCGAGCATGTTCCCGTCAATGACCTGGGTAACCGCATTAGCGATGACCCGTCACGGCGCTGCCCGGACATTTCTAAGGCCCGCCGCGTTCTTGGCTGGGAGCCGGTTGTCCACGTCGAAGAGGGTTTGTCCAAGACAATCGCCTGGTTCCGCGAGATTCTGTGAGCAGCAGTCAGTAGTCAGACAGACTGTGGACTGGCTACTGCTGTCTGGCTACTGGCATTCTGACTACTGACGAGTACATGCGCCTCGTTACTGTTCTCCTTGTTGTCGCCGGCGGTCTGGCTCTGGCCGCACTCCCACTGACCAGCGCGGCTCTGCTCGTGGCCGGCGCTGCAGTTGTCATTGCCACGCTCATCCGGCCGGTCGTCAGCCTCTATCTCCTTGCCTTCGCCGTTCCCTTTGGCGGTCTGCGCTCAGTGTCGCTGGGCGGCATGTCACTCACTGCCACCGAGGTTCTGGTTGCTCTCCTGGCCATCGCCTGGCTCATGCGCGGCGTTGTGCATCGCCAGATCATTATTGCCCGTGCCCCCCTCATTCTGCCGCTCCTCCTGGTTCTCGTCACGCAAATTCTCTCACTCTTCGACGCCCTCTCTATCTCTCTTGCGGCGAAAGAGCTGGTCAAATGGAGTGAGATACTCGCAGTCTACATCATTGCTGCCGGCATCCTTGAGGAAGATGAGGCAATGGGAAGATGGCGAGAGCAAGAGACTATTGCCGTCGGGCGTCTTCCTGTTACCCCATCACCCCGTCTCCACGTCCTGATCTCTTTCCTCCTTGCCGCGACGCTGGCCGAAGCTTTGCTTGGCGTCTACCAGTTTCTCTTTCGCGCCGGGCCTGAGTGGTTCCTGATCGGACGATTCATGCGCGCCTACGGAACATTCTCCCAGCCAAACCCCTTTGCGGGCTATCTCAATCTTACCCTCCCGCTGGGCTATGCCTTTCTGCTGGCAGGCGTGGCGAGCGCCGCTTCCCGTCGCCGCGATCTGCTCACGCTGCGCAGCGGGCTGCTGCTCGTGTGGCTGGCCGGCGTGGGCGGAGCGCTACTGATGAGTTTTTCGCGGGGAGCGTGGCTCGGCCTTGCCGTTGCCCTGGTCGCCATTACCCTGCTCTATAGCCGTCGCAGCGCGCTCGTGATGGCAGGCAGCGGCGTTTTGCTGGCCGCCATCCTCATTCTGGGCAGCGCCAACCTGCTGCCGTCAGCAATTACCCAGCGCTTCACGACTGTCTCCGACTACGTGCGCGTCTTCGATGTGCGCGGGGTCAAGGTGACGGACGCAAACTTCGCAGTTGTCGAGCGCATGGCACACTGGCAAGCAGCGTGGGGAATGATCCAGGACCGTCTCTGGTTTGGCTACGGCGCCGGCAATTACCCGGCGGCCTATCCACGCTATTCTCTGGCCGGATGGCAGGAACCGCTCGGCCACGCGCACAATGTCCTGCTCAATGTGACGGCGGAGACTGGTGTGGTCGGACTGTCCGCATACGTGTTCTTCCTCGCCGCTGCTCTCTGGACCTGCTGGCGGGCGACCCGGGCAGCCGCGGGAGACGATGCTGTGGCTCATGCGCTTGCTCTTGGCGTCCTGGGCATTCTGGCAGCCAAGATCACGCACGAGATGCTTGACAACCTGTGGGTACACAGCATGGGCGTACAAATCGCGCTGTTGTTGGCGATGGTGCATCCAATAGTAAGGCGTTACGCGCACAATGCCCATACCACCCATCCCAGTGGTAACGGAGGTCGCTCATGACACAGATCGCAATCTTCATGATTGGATTTGTCCTCATTCTCGCCATATCCTGGCGCCCGCTGCGCAATCCGCGCCAATACGGCTTTTACCGCTTCTTTGCTATGCTCGCCATCTTGTTCCTGATCGTGCTCAACGGGCCTGACTGGTTCCTCGACCCATTGTCACCCCCACAGATCGTCTCCTGGCTGCTCCTGATCGCCTCGGCGCTGCTGGCAGCGCATGGCTTCTACCTCCTACGCTCCGTCGGCCACCCCGAAGGTCCGATCGAGAACACGACAACGGTCGTACGCGTGGGCGCCTACCACTACATCCGCCATCCACTCTATACCTCGCTGCTGCTGCTGGCGGCCGGCGCGGTCCTGAAGACTCACTCGCTGATCGGAGCGATTCTGACCTTCGCCATAGCGGTCTGCCTCGTTGCCACTGCCCGCGTCGAGGAGCAGGAGAACCTGACGCGCTTCGGCTCGCCGTATGCGGAGTACATGACCACAACCAGGATGTTTGTGCCCTGGCTATGGTAACCCAGCCAATCCAGAATAACGTTGTGTGAACCACAGAACACACGGAACACACAGAAAAAAGCTGCGGATGAGCACATGAGAGTCTAGTCTGCGCCGAAATGCCCCGGCGAGCCCACCCAGGGCCTTTCCGTGTGTTCTGTGGTCGTCAGGCTGCGACTATCTTGAAACGTCTGATGGTAACGCACATGCCTTGACGTACTGCGCCATTTGCGCTAGAATAAGCCCACATTCCCGCGGCACAAGGAGCACAATTGAACACACGACGCGACATCACCATCTGCCTGCTCATCGGCGCCGCAGCGGGCTTGACCAGTGGGCTCATGGGCGTGGGCGGCGGCATTATCATGATCCCCCTCATGACCGCTTTCCTTGGCCTCACCCAGCACAAAGCCCACGGCACATCGCTGGCTGTCATCGTCTTCACTGCCATTGCCAGCGCTCTCACCTACATCTGGAAAGTGAACGGCGAAGCGTCAAGCAGCCAAACCATCTCCCTGGCAACGTATATCCTCCTCGCTGTCGAGTTGGCAGCCGGCAGCATCGTTGGCGCACGCGTCGGCGCACTGGTGATGAATCGTATCCCCGCCCGCGAGCTGCGCATGATCTTTGGTATCTTCATATTCTTTGTAGGGCTGCGTTTGCTGCTGGCGCCGCTGCCGGCCTACAAGACCGTTGATCCGGCGATGATTCACAACCTTGTCGGCATTATCGTCGTCGTCATTATCGGTCTGATCACCGGCATTCTCAGCGGCATGCTTGGAGTTGGCGGCGGTATCGTTATGGTGCCGGCGATGGTCCTGCTCTTGCAGTTGCCACAATCCTATGCGCAGGGTATCTCCCTGCTGGTGATCGTTCCAACAGCCATCATGGGCGCCTATACTCACCTGCACAAGGGTAATGTCGTGACACGCATCGTGCCCTGGATCGCCGTATTGTCGGTCTTCACCGGCATTCTCGGCGCCATGCTGGCGCTCGGCCCCCTCAAGAGCGTCCTCACCCAGCTCTTTGCCGTCTTCCTGCTGGTTGTCAGCGTCCAACTGACGTATACAGCGTGGAGGCAGAAACCGGCGCAGCAGAAGACGAAAACAGCCTGACCAGGAGAAAGAATGAAGCTCTCCGTTTTGATACCAGTCTATAATGAAGAAGCAGGCGTGGCCACTATTCTTGAGCGCGTCGCTGCCGTGCCTGTTGAGAAAGAAATCATTGTCGTTGACGATTGCTCAAGCGATCGCACCTGGGAGATACTGCAGCGTATCAATATCCCTGGCCTACGCCTTTTCCGCCACGAGGTGAACAAAGGCAAGGGAGCAGGCATCCGCACCGCTCTGGCCGAGGCCACGGGCGATGCCATCATCATTCAAGATGCTGATCTGGAGTACGATCCCCAGGACTACCTGAAGCTGCTTCCCCCGCTGATCAACGGCACAGCCAAGGTCGTCTATGGCGCACGTCCGTTGAGCAAACAGAAGCTGCTGCTCTATCTGGGCAATACCTTCCTGACCGTCGTCACCAATCTGCTCTATGGTACACGTCTGACCGATATGGAGACATGCTACAAACTGATGGCGGCAGAGGTGGCCAAGGGGTTGACTATCGAGTGCAACCGATTCGACCTTGAGCCGGAGATTACGGCCAAGATCGCCCGCCGCGGCTACAAGATCGTCGAAGTGCCCATCTCCTATGAGCCGCGCGAGGAAAAGAAGCTCTCGCCCTGGAAAGATGGCCTGCCTGCCCTGCGCGCCCTGATCAAGTATCGCTTCAGCAAATAGCCCAAACAGCCAATGACGGAGACACGGAGGTACGCGTCATTCCCCTTTCTCCGTGATGCACCTATCTGATCCAAGGAGAACAGCATGTCCGAGCTGACCGATCTGTGCGCTGAAGTCAACGAATGCCAGAAGTGCGGGCTGGGCCGGCTGCGGCTAAAGGCCGTGCCAGGCGACGGACCGGAGAAGGTCTCGATCATGTTCATCGGCGAAGCGCCGGGCTGGCACGAGAACCAGCAGGGCAAGCCCTTCATCGGCCCGGCCGGCAAGTTTCTGGATGAACTGCTGGCGGCAATCGACCTCAAGCGCGCCGATGTCTACATCACCAACGTCGTCAAGTGCCGGCCGCCTGAGAACCGCGACCCTCTGCCTGAGGAGATTAGCGCCTGCGCCGCGTACCTTGACCGGCAAATCGCCATCCTCAAGCCGAAAGTCATCGTGACGCTGGGCCGCTACTCGATGGCCAAGTTCGTCTTCACCGAAAGCATCTCGCGCATTCATGGCCGCCCCTTCAAGCGCGAAAGCGTTATCGTCTTCCCCATGTATCACCCTGCGGCTGCTCTGCACCAGCCCAGCCTGCACCAGAGCCTGATTGATGACATGAAGAAGCTGCCCGCCATCCTGGCCGAAATTGATCAGGTGGAAGAAAAAGAACCCGACGCGCCTCCCCAGCAACTCAGTTTGTTCTGATGCTACCGGCACAAGCTTCATCCTTCGACGGCTATCACAAATGGCGAGGAGGTTCCTGATGACTAACCAGTCAAAACGACGTGGCCCTTTGCCCCTCAATCTTCTGATACCCGTTCTGTTCCTGCTCCTACTCGGACTGGTTCTCCTGGCTGGCGCAACCGCGCCGGCCGCCGCCGATCTTGTGCTGCCCTCCGGCCAGAGCAGCATCAGCGCCATCCACATGGCCGAGGTTGAGGTCGAAGCATCCGCCGGTACGCTGGCCCTGCTCGACAGCATGGGTATCACGACCAGGCCGGCAGGCCAGGCAGGCCATGTTCTTGCCGACGTGAACAATGAGCAGGAACTCAGGCTCATGCAAGAGGGTATCGCCCATACCGTGGCCCGGCGCTTTTTCGCGGCCCAGGGTAGCGGCGACAATCTGAGCAAGCTCAGCTATAGCTATGTCGGCGGCACAAACATCACCGACCTCTTCATTCCGGACAACGGTGTCCTGGTGAAGAGCCCTATTGTCATCTCCGGCATTCCCGACGACAACCTCGTAACGGGCGTCGACCTGCATGTGACTATCCAGCACCCCCTTCTGCGCGACCTCATCGTGGAGATTCATGATCCGGGGGAGTCGGTCTACACCCTGCTTAATCGGGACCCCGGAAGCTCACCCACGACCGACATTTGGAAGTCGAATATGCCCCACTGGAGAGGTCGCCAGGGTAACGGCACCTGGCAATTGTGGGCCAGTGATGATTTGACGAACCTGCAAATGGGTTACGTTGACATGTGGTCCATGCGCGTGTACTACGGCCCGATCAGCACGCCTACGCCGACGCCAACCTGCCCGATGGGCTTCTCCTGCCTGCCCACGGTGCGCATCAACGCCGGTGGTCCTGCATATGTTGACTCTACCGGCCAGACATGGCAGCCGGATCGCACCTACGCCGCCTGTACCTCCCCCTACTTCGGAAACACCGGCGGCGACGCCTTTGCTAACCTGCGGCCGATCGACGGCACCAATGATGATGCCCTCTATCAGACCCAACGCTACTTTTCCAGCCCCGCCGCCTATGTCTTTGACGTACCCAACGGCGCCTACTCGGTCACGCTGCGCTTTGCGGAAATCTACCCGTCCATCCAGGTGGGAGAGCGTGTGTTCGACGTCGATGCCGAGGGCCAGAGGGTGGCTGACGCGCTGGATGTGATCGCGCGCACCGGAGCGCGCTACCGCGCCCTTGATATCGGGTTCACGATTCCCGTCACCGACGGACAGCTCAACCTCAACTTCACCGGCCGGCCCAACAAGGCGCAACCGTTTATCAGTGCGATCAAGGTTGAACCGATAGCCTGCGGGGCCGCGACTGCAACTCCGACCCCGACATTCACCCCGACGCCGACAGCAACGCCGCCGCAGGCGACGCCAACGGCAACCGCCACAACCCCGGCGGGGCAGGCGGAGCTGATCCTGGCCCCGGATGGCGGCAGCTATACCGCCGGCCAGACCTTCCTGGTTGACATTGTGATCAATGCCGGTTCACAGCAGGTGGACGGCGCCCAGGCATTCCTCAGCTTCGACCCCACCGTCCTCGTCGTCGTCGATGCTGCCGGCAACCCCACCACCAGCATCATCCCCGGCGCTGCGTTCACGAACTACTTTGCTAACAGCGTCAACAACGGTGCCGGCACGATTGACTACTCGGACGGTATACAGCTTGGCGCCGCCCCCCTGACGGGCCGTGTCACCCTGGCCACCATCCGCTTCAAAGGTATACTGCCGTCGCCAGACACAGATGTCTTGTTCTCGCGCACCTGGCCACGAGAGAGCAAGTTCACATTGTCGGGGGTCAATGTGCTCGGTAGCAGCGGCGCCGGCAGCTACCAGATCTCCGGTGGCATTCTGCAGGGCACGATGCAGATCGCGGGCCGCCCGACGCCGCCCGGCAATACGGAGGCCGTGCCGCTGAATGTCAAGTTCTACGCCGCCGGCACGTCAACCCTTGTGCACGAGGTAACCGTTTCGAGTAACGCCAATGGAGCCTTCACGGTGCTGCCGGTGGCGAATGGAAGCTACGACATCGTGCTCAAGCACAGCCAGACGCTGTCGGTCAAGAAACAGAATGTCACATTCAGCGGCGGCGTCGTTACTGTGTCGTTCGGCATGCTGCCGGTGGGCGATGCCAACAACGATGACCTCGTTGACATCAGCGATTTCTCGATCCTGCGCGCCGCCTTCCTCAAGACGTGCGGACAGGGCGGGTTCGACGGACGCGCCGACTTCAACGCCGATTGTGTGGTGGATATCACCGACTTCTCGCTGCTTCATGCCAACTTCCTGCGCAACGGGCCAATCGTCGACGCTGCCACGCTCTCGGGGCGCGCTGTGAAGCCCAACGGCAATGTGGTGATGTCGCTGCAGCCGGCCTCGGCCAAAGCTAATCTGGGCGACATCTTCGTCTTGGAGATCAACGTCGCGGCCGGTACGCAGCAGGTAGACGGCGCTCAAGCGGTGCTGGCCTTTGATCCCACGACGTTGCAGGTCGTTGACGCCGCGGGCAATCCAACCAGCAGCATCACCGCCGGCTCAGCCATGGACAGCCACTTCAGCAACAGCGCCGACAACAGCACCGGGCGCATCCTCTACTCGGAAGGACAGCTCAGCGGCGCGGCGTTGACAGGATCATTCACCCTGGCGTCTATTCGCTTCAAGGCAATTGGACCTGGTATGGCCACTGTGGCTTTCGATACAACGAACATCATCCATAGCAAAATAACGTTCGGTGGCCTGGACGTCCTGTCGGATGCGCTGAACGGACGTGTGGTTGTAGGATCGAATGCCTACAGCCTGTCCTTGCCGACCCTCATCCTCAACCATCCGCCAGAGAATTAGGAGATCCATGGCGTTAGAGCACCGTGCTACGTCTGCAAAGTCCCTGCGGGACTACCCGGTTCACGCGGTGTAGCCCGCAGGGCTTCGTGTTTGTAGCGCAAAGCTTCAGCCTGGCGTCGAGCTATCAGCGCCGCCGTGTAGACTCACGTAGAAATCTTACTCTGAGGCATTCGTTGACTCATGTAAGAATCTTACTCCGACCTCGGTCTGACGGCATGTATCCGCCAGAGCTTTTCCAATTGGGTCTCGATACGATCAAGGAGTTTCACCGGGTTCAGTGTCGGATACAATGCTCGCAGCTTCTGCTTGTCCACCTCGCTGACATCAGGGGAGGCAAGGACACGCTGATACGGTGTCTGTGCCACATCGTACACCTTCTTGACCTTTCCGTCAACGCGGATCTTCTCTTTCAGCTTCATCATAGGCTGAAAGAAGTTGATGTACAGCCGAAGGTCTTTGTAGACATCATTGAGCGCAAGTCGGGCCAGTTCCCCCTCAAAACGATCATACCCGACATACTGGCGAACGGCGGTCCAGTTCTTGCCCTCAACATGCGCCTGATCGTTCTTCTTGTATGGCCGGCTGCGCGTGAAGGTCAGCTTCTGCTCATCGCAGTAGCGCTTCAGGTGCTCGTTGATAAACGCCCCATCGTTGTCTGAGTCGATACCCAACACGGGCACAGGAAAACGCTGCCATATCTCCAGCAGAGCAGCAAAGATGGCCTGCTGGCCCTGATTGAGTGGCACAATGCACTCGCACCAGCCAGTTGCGACATCGACGACGTCCAATGTCTCGAGATACTTGCCTGTTGTGCTTTCGCCGCAATGGGCAACAAGATCGATCTCGACAAATCCGGCCTTGAGATCGTCCCAGTCAGCCCAGGTTCGGATGGGGATCGATTTCTTGAGCAGTGTCCCCGGCTTAGTGGTGCTGCGACCATGCGGTACCATCCGCTGCCGTGTTGGCTTGAGCAGCCGATCTATTGTCGCAGGACTTATCCGCACAAGAAGCTGGCATGTCGTCGGCAGTAGATGCAGCTCCTGGTGACGCTCCAGGACGCTGATCATCTCCGGAATGAATGGCTGCAGACGATGGGAGCTAGGGTAGCGCATCTTCTTCCAGATGAAGGTGAGAGCATCGACCACATCTGGCGTGTAGATACGTTTCCGTCGCCGTCCGGTGGCTGCGCGCCGACGTACGCGGTTGTGCAGGAGCGCCAACGCATACTTGCGGTGATAGCCTGTGTTTTCGACAAACTCATCAAGGATCTTGATCTTTTCTTTCTTACTGGCACGCCAGTAGCGATTGCGCACCACAACTGTCAGATCACGTCGGCTCACGATGTTCATCCTTCGTTACCCTCCCGTTGATAGTCGTCAACGGCAGAGTAACATTTTATGTGAGTCTACGATACCCCCCAGAGTAAGATTTCTGATGAGTCAATCCG
>CAYOEZ010000191.1:0-9352 GCA_964402955.1 uncultured Ktedonobacterales bacterium
ACAAGACAACCAGCACGCCAATCACCAAGACTGCAAGAAACGTGTACCTTGTCATAGCATTCACCTTTGGTCGAGCATCTGCGGTGGTGGACATGTCAAGCAAGGACATGTGCAGTGACGCACCGCGCTCTGTTGTTCGCATAATTGTTACGTACTTGAGCTGCAATGGCAAGGGACCGCGCCCATCTTCTTCCACTTCCGATGCTGGGCGATTCGCAGACACAGCGCTCTGACCGGCCGGCGCGAGGCAGCGTCTGGAGGGACAACGCCTAGGGCTGACGGCGAACGAAGACCGGATTCTGTGTCGCCGCTATCGTTACAGAGCCGTCTGCTCGCCGATCAGTGTCACCGTTGCCTCCGTCAAGCACCGTCGTCTCTTCGCCTTGCAGATTGATGACCGTCACCTGACCGCCGCGGAAAGTGACCGGGATCGAACCTGACTTCGCCCACAGGACAGTCGTTTCGCGATTGTCCGCGCTGAAGACGTAACCCTCTATCTCGCCCTTGAAAGAAGCCAGTCCCTTGTAACGAAGGCCAGACAACTCCCTGGTCAGAGTGCTATAGGCGACGTAGGACGGCTTGGGCTGAAGGCTCTGTGTGAGCAGTCCCCAGGCTGCTGCGCCGCTCTGCTTTGGCTCCACAATGTCCGCCAGCGTGAACCAGAGCACATTCAGCAGACCGGCGCTCATACCTTGAGTGAACAGACGTACAACATAGCGGCTCTGCTCGTCGTCGCTGCCCGCTACCCGGTCGATCACCTGGCCAGGATCGCTGCGCCGGCCGGCCTCGGAGCACATCAGCGGACGATCGAAGCCCCATCCCGCCAGCCGCTGCCGGTAGTACACCGCCTTGCCGCGCAGGCCGGGCCCATAGTCATCCCAGCGCGTGTGGAAAGAAGGGTAATAGTGGAAATCAAAAACGTCAAAGTAGTCAGAGCCTGGATGGCTCGCCATGTAGTCCAGAACGTCATCCACAAAGTCAGCGCCGCCAATGTCGAAGTTGAAGATTGCCTGGCCGGAACACTCCCAAGACGTTGGGCAGTCGACGCTCTCGCCGGCGATTCCGCCAAAGACCACCTGTGCCGCTGGGTTGGCTGTATGCACGGCCGTCCATGCGGCCGCCAACATCTGCGCGTATTGTGTACCTGCCTGTCCCCAACAACCGTCAAAGCCGCTGGCCTGCCCGGACGTCCAGGTGTTGTCCGGCTCGTTGTAGAACTGCCAGTACAGAACAGCCGGCAGCGTTTGGCCATTGACAACAGTGCTTCCATTATAGCGTTGCGCAAGCGTCGATACAAAGCGGGCAAACTCTGAGAGAGACACTCGATCGATCGGCCCGCAGCGCGAACTGGCCGCCCACTCGGGGTTACCGGACATATACACAACAGGGATCACCCTCAGTTCGGCAAACGTGATAAGGTGGCTATCGAAGGCGTCCCACCTGAACACAGTGGGCGACGGTTGGACACTGGCCCAACTAACCGATGTCCGGACCCAGCGCACACCGGCCTTCGTCACTAGTGCCTGCACAGCTGGATCGCCGCTTTCGCCGCGTACAGTCACACCAAAGGGCGACGTCTCATCTGGAGGTAGCAGAAACGTTGGCCTTGGCGCCGCTTCTAGGCGCGGCGATGGCGTCGCTATGCTCTGCGGGAGACTCGTTACTGAAGGTAGGACCTGTGCCGGTCTGGCAGTAGATGGCGCGGCTATGGTCTGGAACGTAGGCGCGGGCAGCGTGGGCGTAGCCGCCGCCGCTGTTGCTGTGTTTGGCGAGAGAGTCACTCCCGATTGCCGGCAGGCAGCGACCATTGACAGCACGAGGCAGAGGGTGAGAACAATGTGAGTGCTCATCAGGCGCCGGCGCGCATTCATAGCTCAACCTCGTCGAGCGGAAGAGATTCCCGCGCATCGGCCAAGAGATGTCTCGTGATCTCATCCAGACAAATGACAGGTCGTGTGGCGTCGTATGGGTGCTTGTAGACGTCCAGAACATCCTCCATGCACCAGACAAAGGCAGCGTTGGCCTTGGGAGGGCTACACCACTCCTCCTTCAGCCACGGCTTGAGTTCGTTTTTCTGAGCGTGGCGCGAACAGTCTCATGTGAGACAGCATCAACGTAGTCGAGCTTGACCATCATCTCGGCGAGAAGTCGCAGTGACCAGCGGTCGTGCCCGTCAGGTGGCTGACCATAGGCGAGAGCGATCAGATGCGCTTCGGCTTCACCATCCAGGCGATGCTCGTAGATGCAATCCGGCGTCTTGTGCTTGAGTGCCGCATCAAGCCCTTGGTGAACGAACGTCCTGCGCACACGCATGACGGCCATCCCTGAGACATCCAGAGCCTTGCAGATGTCAGCGTACGACCACTTGGGTCCGCCCTCACTGCTATCTGACTTGAGCAGGATGCGTGCATGAGTGCTCGTGCGAGCAGTGGCGGTGCCCGACGATATTAGTTTCTCAAGACGCTCGCGTTGTTTGTCATTGAGTTCGACGACGTACTTGCGATTCATAATTCTTGCCCTCCGGCGGCATTTTACCAGACGAGGCCAAGAACGGACAAGCCAACCTTTTAGAATTGACGGAACACTTAACTAAAGCCAAGGTGAAACCTACAGGGTCAATAGGGTATACTGCTGGCGACACTATTACTTTCCGAGGCCCTGTGATGAACGACGTCCTTCGGATACTTGAACACTGGCACCTGGATATCAGTGCCGTCTCGACCGCGTGTACCGTGCACCGACCGCGCTGGAGCGGGAACACTGGCATGCCCTCTGGTTGCTTGCCCGAGGGTCGTCATCTGCCCAGATTGCCGAGGCTCTTGGGCGGGATGCCCACACGATCGGAAACTGGCCGGAAGACTTTCGCCATGCGGGTCCGGCAGCGACGGCCTTTGGGCAAACAGGTGGTTCTCCCCCGCCCTCAATCCACCGCAACGAGCGGAGTTGCAGGCTGCCTATCCAGTCCCCTCCCCAGAAGTCTGGCATCGACGTGGCTAACTGAACGTGGAAAGGGGTACGCTTGTTTGTCCAGCAGCGCTGTGGCCGCCTTTTGAGCCGCAGCAGTTGTCTGAACTACCTTGCACCGCCTCAGTTTCGTGTTGAAGCGGCCCAAGAAACGGTTGGCCAAAGCTGATGCGGCAGCGCGCAAAGAGTTCGTGACCACCTATCAGACGTTGCGGGCCGAGGCCTGGACCACGGGAGCCAATATCTTCTTCGTCGATGAAGCACATTCCCGGGCTGATGTTGAGTTGCGGGCCAAGTGGGTCCTGCGTGGTCAGCCTGCTCTGGTCGACTCGACAAGCCCGAGACTGGGCAGAAAGTCAGCTACTACTCGGGCGTTTGCTTGGCAACTGCTGACGTCGAGGTCGTGGCAGCGACTGAGACCTGCACAGCAGAGACCTCGGCGACGTTCTTTTGCAGCAGATGCGCAAGAACCATGCGGCCCCTTTGATCGTCATCTGGGATAATGCGCCGGCACATCGCGGCGACGCCATCCGCACCTATCTGAAGACACCCGATCTAAACCTGCGCCTTGTGCCTTTGCCTGCCTACAGCCCAGACTTCAACGCCGACGAGGCGATCTGGGATTGAGTGCGTGCCGAAGTAACCGCAAACACTTGCTTGGCTACAAAGGCCAAGGTGCAAGAGAAGGTTGATGCCTTCTTCGCCAGCTTGGTACAGCGACAGGTAGACGTCCAGCGGCGATGCCGAACCGCCCTGCAGGCTCAAGCTGAGGCCATCACGCGTAGTGCCGGCCAACTGGTCGCGCAACCGGTCCATGTCGATTTCACTTTGGCATCAGTTTAGAACCAGCGGCACGACGCCGGCATCCTGAGTCAGTTGCAGCTTAGCATCAGGCCAGCCCAGTTGCAGACCTCCGGCGATGGCTGCACGGCTACCCAACTGACAGAGGTGCACGCCCAGGTCACCCCAGACTGGCGTACGAGGTTACGCACCCCGCCATTGTTTCACGCGCACCGCACGGCCACGCCAAAGACAGGCAGCCCGGCTGCCAGGCGTTCGCCAGTGGCAGGAGGAACGCCCTCTGTGGCGGCAAGGGCAACGATTGTTGAGCACGCCAGGTATAGCCTGGCCACGAGAATGCGCGGCAGGAGAAACGAACGTGATCTGCGTGGTGACAGTGACGTCTCTGACATTGCCGAGCCCTCTTACTACAGCAGATGGTAGAAAGGCAGGATGTAGCGCAGCAGGCAGAGACCATTGAAGACGAGCAGCGCCGCAGCGCCGCTCCGTATTAGCAGGGCGTGCTGACGCTCGGGCAGCAGCCTCAGTAGTCCTGCCGTCAACAGAATGGCAATGGGAACAAGCGCCGGAAAGAGGAAGCGCGCCTGAGTCGTCGCCCTCGGCACCGAGTCCCATTCACGCACCATCTTGACAATCAACACTGCCACGGCAAAGACGACGGCCGCGGCCAGGAGCAGGATCGTATCCTGCTGGTGGCGTAGGGCAGGAGACCTGCCGCGACCGGCTTCCCAGATCACCAGACAAGCGCCGGCCATCGCCAGCAGACTGAGAACGGCCAGAACCAGGTACAATCGCCAGTCCAGACGCACATTGGCCCAGCCGAAGCGGGCCCAGAAGGTCTCAAAGAGCGTCTGCAGCCAGCGGCAGTAATAGGCGAAGGCGCCAGCAGTGGCAAACTCCTGCCAGCGCACCCTATAGGTGTGCTCGCCACTTGGTCGCACCAGGAAGAGAACATAGACATAGACAAGCGACTGCAATGGGCCTGGCAGCCGTGCGCTCTGCTCAACCAGCACATCCAGGACACGGGCGCCAGCCCACAGCAGCGCTCCGACCAGCGCGGCGATCGCTACCAGAACCCGCCAGGAGAGCTGGTGCAGCTTCCAGCGTAGGGGCAGCACAAGCGCTAAGGCCAGGAGCGGAACCGCGAAGACCGTCGTCCGCTTTGTCAGCAGGCCGCCAGTCACAACCATAACACTCGCCAGAAGTAGTCCCGGCGAGAATCCGCGCCGCTGGCCGCGCACTAGCAGGTAGATCAACACAGATCCCAGCACTTCCGCCAGAACATCGTTGTTGACGATGCCGGCGAGGAAGGCATGCATGGGCAGGAAAGCGACGAAAGATGCGCTTGCGAGCACCAGGTTACGATCGTCAGGAAAGGCTTCGCGCACTGTCAGCCAGGTCAGGAAGACGGTAAGAGTGGCGAGCAGCGCCGAAACACCGCGCATCAGGGCCAGTTGAGTGGCTACGTCCAGTGAGCGGCTCAACCAGGCAACTGGCGCCAGCAGCAGATAGTACAGCGGCGGCTGGTGCAACTCGTGGCTCAATCCAGGCGACCACACCTGGTCGAATCTGGTTGGCAAAGTGCCAGGCTCGAACGCGTCAGGAGAGACCATGCCGAACTGCCAGAAGTGGTACTGATCCATTGAGCGGATGATTCGCTGTTCAACGGCAGGTATTGGATCTGCCCATGTCACCAGCCGTCCCTTCTCCACCAGTAGCAGGATGTACTCCACGTGGCGCGGCTCGTCGGGCCCCATCCACGCCGGCACAACAACGCTGTAAAGCAGATTCAGCAGCAAGCCGAGTAGGGCGATCATGGCAATGCCGAAAGACGGTCGCCGCGCCGCGCCTACCAGTCTCCTCATCCGAGGTTGCCTCGCCCTTGCCAGGCTGCGGCGATGGCATCCCCCAGGCCGCGCTTGAAGCACGACACGTCAAAGGCCTGCGCGTGTTGCCGCACAACGGCCCCGTCGAGAGTCATCGTCAGGCAGCGTTGGACGGCGTCCTCCAGGCAGGCCGCCGACTGCTCCGCGAACAGAACGCCTGTTATGCCGTCTATCACGGTTTCTTGCACGCCACCCGCGGCATAGGCAACCACCGGTCGTCCGCTTGCCATCGCTTCGACGGGCGCCAGACCGAAGTCTTCCTTTCCTGGAACGACCAGCGCCCGACAGCCGGCCATCAGGTCGCGCAATTGCTCCCGTGGCACAAATCCAAGGAACTCCACGTTTCCCCGCGCCATGCGCTGCAGCCGCGCCATTTCCTCGCCGACACCAACAATCTTCAGCGGCAGGCCCAACCTGTTAAACGCATCGACGGCCAGGTCGATACGTTTGTAGGGCCGCAGGCGGGACACGATCAGGAAGAAATCGCCGTCCTCGTTGCCGAGCCGGAAAAAACCCGTGTCAACCGGAGGGTGCACGACCACTGCATCGCGGCGGTAGTACTTGCGGATCTTGGCGGCCACAAAGTCAGAATTGGCGACGAAGCGGTCGACGCGATTGGCGCCGTCTACATCCCACAAGCGCAGCAAGGATATGATCGCTGCCAGTGGGCCGCGCAGGAGCGGGCTGCGCCGGGGCATTTCTTCGTAGTAGACATCCCAGCAGTAGCGCATAGGCGCGTGGCAATAGCAGACGTGCACGGTCTCGGGTGTGGTGATCACACCCTTGGCCCACGAACTCGAGCTGGAAATGACAAGATCGTAGCCGCGCAGGTCGAATTGCTCGAAGGCGAGCGGGTATAGGGGGAGCAAGGCGCGGAAAGCGCGGCGCGCAAGAGGCAGGCGCTGGATAAAGCTGGTTCTGATATCCCAGGTTGCAAAGCTGGCAGGCATGGCGCGTGGATCATAGATTGAGGTGTACACCGGCGCCGAGGGAAACATGTCGTGCATCGTCTCCAGGACAACTTCTGCGCCGCCATACTGATTCAGCCAGTCGTGGACGAGAGCTACCTTCATCCGCTATTATCCTTGGCTTGCAGAGCCTTTAGCAGCAGATCCTGAATCTCCTGGAAACGGGCATCCCAGGAGTTGGCGCGAGCAACAACCTGGCGCTCTTCCGCTGCCTCTGGGGAATCTTCGGTCAGCAACTGCTGGATCACGGACACTGGATCATCGGTCGGCTGCAGGATACGCAGCGCGCCAGCCAGTTGCTGCAGGTCAGGCAGAGCAGTGGCAACCACCGGCTTGCCTGTGGCCAGACACTCGAAGACCTTGGCCGGATAGATGCGCCTGGTATATTCATTGAGCAGGTAGGGCAGGAGCAGAGCATCCATGTGTTGCACATAGCCCGGCAGGGCCTGGTACGGCCGCTGCCCGACGAACACAATGTTGTGCAAACCGTTGAGCGACGAGATATCGGTGCGCACAACGCCCAACAGGACGATTGTCCAGTCTGGACGGCGGCGAGCCAGTGTCGCCAACAGCTCCAAGTCCAGCCGTTCATCGATGCCGCCAAAGAAGCACAGACGCGGATGGGGCAGCGAAGCGATGTCCGCTGCCTCGGACGCGGGCGAGGCAAAATGCTGAGCATTGCATCCGGGTGGCGTCAGGTGGATCTGCCTGTTCGCCAGGCTCTTGTCTGCTCGCAGCGCTGATGATGTTGCCAGCACCAGGTCTGCACGAGACAAGAGCACCCGCTCGGTGGCGGCATAGTCTGTAGCCACACCCCTGGCGTTGCGCGTCACATCGTCAATGCAGTCGTAGACCAGAAGCGCCGGCCACAAGGCATCGGCCAGATCAAGCACGCTGTGCGTTGCGTAATACGTCCACAGCACCGGCTCTGTCAGGCCTAGCTGGCTTATGGCCCGACGAATGGAGTGCGAGATCAACCAGGTGTTGAAGGCATCCACGCGACGATGCCCCTGGAAGGGAAGCGCATATGGTGACAGCCGCTGCAAGCCATGCTCGACCGGAACGGTGATGCGCATGCCCTGGCTCAGCCAGCGACGCACGCGACGGGCGATCTTGCCCGCATCAGCGACGCGTGCAGAGCGTACACCAAGCGGCTCGACGTAGACTACAGGGACGCCGGCCCGGGCAAAACGCGTCATCAACTCCTGTTGCCTCTGCCATAGGAAGTCCCAGTCGATGGTAGACAGGCAGATGATGCCACGTGTGGCTAAATCGGGCAGTCCGTTGTGTGTCATCGCTTCACCGTGTGCTATCCGCGCCGCGGTTGGCTGATTCTGGCAGGTCACCCAGGCGCGAAACCCCGCCCCACAGATCAGGGCCTGGCCCACCCCATCGGCTACCTCGGTTCATCGGGTGCTCCATCGGGCGGAGCAATCTCTGTCGCTGGCAGGCCTCGGATGCCGGCCCGCCCGCCCACCCCCACGCTCACGGAAAGCCACCACAGACTGACAGCGCCAACAACAGCCGGCACAACAAAAACGGCGAAGTGCAAGATCACGGCATAAGTAAGAGCAATGCTGGACTCGACGCCGACTTCTGTCAGGACCACAACCGTTATGTAGTGGAAGATGCCAACATTCCCTGGCGACGAAGGGAGCTTTCCCCCTAGTTGCAGGGCGACAAGAAGCACGACGGGTGTCCACCAGGGCAAGGAGAGGTGCATCGCTCGCAGCGTCAGCTCATTGGTGAGCGTCCCCAGGAACCATATCAGCAGCGAGAGGAGCAGCAGGGGAGGATATGTGCGGCGCCGGCGAAGGACGGCCAGGGCATCGAGTGCTCGGTCGAGACTGGTGGGTAGACCCAGACGGTGGATCAGCCAGCCAGCAGGCCCGGCCAAACGTTCTCTGAGCAAAGCCAGCAGTACCAGGATGAGCAGAACGGCAGTCGCTATCAGCGCAGTGTCGCGCCCGAGGACGCCCACCGCCTGCGGCACAGGAAGAAGAAGCAAGAGCGCGGCCGACAGAGCAGCGATCAACGCTGAATCCAGGACTCGCTCGATGACCACAGATCCCAGGGCAAAGGGCAGGGCGCAGTTTGTCACCCGGCTGGTCAGACCGGCGCGCAGCGGTGCACCCAGCTTGCCGGGTAAAACAGCATTGCACATCTGAGAGACGAAGAAGACAGCAACGAGTTGGCTGAGTGGCGCACGGTACGGCGATAGTAGAACACGCCAACGAAGAGTACTGACGACAGTAGCCAGGAGCGCGCTGGCCGTGGCTGCCAGGGCAATGGGCAGACTAACCTGGCTCAGGCTGGCGCCGACCTGGCTCAGATTCACCCCGCGCAAAGCAAGAAACACAGCAACGCCGGAGAAGCCGAAGCCGATAATGGAGCGGGGGGTAGCGAGAGTACGCACTGAAAGATGGGGCGTTATCATGATTGTTGCTCGGCCGGTTATTTCAGAGCGTCCATGCCTGACCGCCGCGGCGTGCAGGGCTCCGCCATATTGCGGGCATGCTCCGCCATTCTGAGCCGGTTGCTGTGCTGATCGCGCCGGACCGCGTAGACCTAAGAATGATACAGGCGCCTGAAGCGCTGCTCTGCCAACTCAGTCAAATAGGCAGAACGCATGCGTAGTATACCATACACGCATGACCATTGCAATGCAGTGGATTGACGTGACTGTTCGGAAATTGGTTGGCCTGTTGCGCAAAGTCATGGTCCCGCAGGGAG
>CAYOEZ010000192.1:0-9278 GCA_964402955.1 uncultured Ktedonobacterales bacterium
TCAGCAGGTCTTTGATCTGCGTGCGCGGCGGCGAGTAGCGGTAGTTGAAGGTGACTTTGCAGGAGCGGCCCGTCTTTTTCTGCGTATCGATGATCTGCTGGCAAGAAGGGGCGTCGACGGCCATTGCCTTCTCGGTAATGACATCGCAGCCCAGCTCCATGGCCCGGCAGATGTAGGCGGGGTGTGTGGCGCACGGCGTGGTCACGATCACGCCGTCTGGCTTGCACTCGACAATCATGCGCTCGAAGTCGCTGGCGGCGTATGTCTTCACCGTGACGCCATGCTCCAGCGCCCAGGCCGCCCGCTGCTGCAAACGCCCACCATTCGTGTCACACAGAGCCACAAGCTCACTGGTATTCTTGAAGCCCTGCACAATCGCCTGCGAGTATATCATGGAACGAGAGCCGAGACCAACTTGAACATAACGTTTATTGAGCGCCACCATGTCCCTCCTCCCAATATCAAGCAACAAGAGCGCACCAGGAGTTTTTTCTCCTCTGCGCCCCTCAGCCCATCTTGCCTCTCATGGTTGCACGGTAAAACCCGCTTGCGAGAAGTGTTTGTCAATCGAAAACGCGACGCGAATATCCCTTTGGTTCATGGCTGATAGATATAGCGGTCGTGGTTCTCGGCAGCATTACGTTCATCGACGACAATCGGAGACTTACCCAGTTGAAGAACAGGATCGTCAGACGATACAGGTGCAACCAGAATCCAATCCTCCTGCTTCAGAATGTCCACCTCGCGGACACCTTCAAGCAACTTTATCGGTATGAGCAGCCCCTGGCCGTTACTTTGGCTCTCATAGCAACCTCCAGTCCAAGAGGAAACACCAACGCACCCTGTTACCAAGGGCATTATACACTCTTTGCCAGGATTCGGCAAATCACATCAGTGCCACAAGTCCTTCGCAACATCATGCAGCCCCAGGCGCTGCAGCGTCTCGCGCTTGGGAATCGCGGCGTCCAGTGCGCTGCGAAGCGGACCAATAGCCCGAATATCGCGAATCTCGCCCAAGACCCAAGCGGCAGTCCAGCGTACTTCCCGAAGGCTGTCGTGGAGCGCAGTAGTGAGTATGCGAACCCATACATCTTTGGACCTCCCTCGAAGCTTTGTAATTCGAAGTCTCATTGAATCGATGATCTCGGCCCGACACAGCGCCTCCACGGCACGCTTGCGTACGATGGGGTCCTTCTGATAGGCAAGTGCCTTTAGGAGTCCATCCACGTCCCGGTTTATCTCGAGCCGCTCACTTCCGCCAGGTCAAAAGGTGCCATGCCAATACATCCTTACACTGGTTCTTGATAATCGCCAGCATAGCTATAGGCCGAGGGTGCGATCTACCGGCTCCCTGAACATCTGTATGACTGGCATGTGACCGATCCATCGCGGTCGCCATGAATCGTTGCTACCAAACCGACGGATGCAGCCAGGCCGATGTCCTATATCCCAGCTGCAACCTGGCCTGCCTCATGCGATACGGTGCGCTGGATTTTCACCTCAAGCTGAAAGCCCTGGCCTAATGCCTTGACATAGCGGCGTAAGGTGGTCAGCGTGTAGGCATCATAGCCACCTTTCTCTATCCGGGCCACTTGGGCCTGGGAGACACCGAGTCTCTTGGCTAGTTCCGCCTGGGTGAGGCCTGCTGCCTGGCGGGCTTCAACAAGTTGAAGCCAGAGTTCCTTCTTAGCGGTTTCATCCTCGTAGAGGGCCCGCATGTTGGGATCGGCCAGCACGCGGGCACGGTCCTCTTCGAAGAGCGGGCGACCGTCTTTCTGGGTGTATGTCTCAGGCACGCTCATGAACTTTCACCTCTTTCTTCACGCTCCATGAACCTTTGCAGGCGGTGGCGGGCGATCTCAACCTCTTTACCGGGGACCTTTTCGGTCTTCTTCTGAAAGCCATGCAACAGAACAATCCGGCGGCCACTCACAAAGACGTACAAGATCCGGTAGATATCGGTTCGACTTTCCTCTCGCAGCTCCCAAATCTTCCCTTCGATATGACGCACCAAAGGCTCGCGTGCCCGTACATTGCGCAGGCGCAATTGCTCCAGAGACCACTGGAAGCGGACATACGTCTGTGGGTCCAGGCTGGCGAGAAACTCGCGCACCGGTACGTGTCCATTGTCCTCAACGTAGTATTCAATCGTCCAGTCTGTCATCATACGTATTTTAGTATAGAGCAGTGGAGATGTCAAGAGGTGCGGTGGTGAGCCATCTATCCCCACAGATCCTTCGCCACGCCGTGTAGCCCCAGCCGTTGCAACGTCTCGCGCTTGGGAATCGCGGCATCCAGCGTCCAGCCCATATCTTCGAGCGTCTCGCGCAACATCTGGTCGATCTGGACATCGATGCCGGCCGTCGGGCCGTCAGGAAGCGACGGCTTGCCGAAGGCGCGTAGAGGGATCCGCTGCGTCACAGCGTTGAGTCCCTCGCGCACGTTGAACGCCTGGCGCATGTTGGCGATACGCTCGCCCGCCAGCAGCATGTCGTCCACCGTGAACGGCTCGCCGGTGAGGGCGGCGATGAAATCGGGAACAAATGTGACATTGGTTGCACAGTAGCCAAACAAGCAGACGCCGGAGGCATTCATCGTGTGGTTCAGGCAGGTCGCTTCCTTGACCCAGCGGCCGCGTCCGTCTTGCTGCTCGCGGTTCTCGCCAAACGCCGGTCTCTTCGTTGCGAAACCCGGAGGAACCGTGTACTGGCAGGCCTGCGTGTGACGTCCCGGCGTGGCGTCCAGCTTGTAGATCACACCCAGCCCTGGCTCGAAGCGCGGGTCGTGCATGGCCAGTTCCTGGCCGCCGCAATGGATAGCGAACGGCTCAGAGGCCGCCCCCACGCGCTCGGCAGCCTTCTTGACCCCATCGGCAATCACATCGCCGAAATCCTCCCGCTTGCCCATCTTCTCCAACATGGCGTTCATGGCCACGTGGTCGCCCCAGCGCAGTGTCAGTCCGCCGGTGTCCTTCGTGCTGATCAAGCCGTTCTCGAAGCACTCGATGGCGAAGGCAACGCAGCCGCCGGCTGAGATCGTGTCCAGGCCATAGCGGTTGCACGATTCGTTGGCTCTGACCAGTGACGGGTAGCTGCTGTTGAGCATCATGCTGCCAAAGCCGGCGCCGGTTTCGTATTCGGGCTGGTGCGCCTCCACCGTCTGTCCCTGGTACTCAACGCGGCTCGTTCCCCAGCAGGCAATGGGACAGTGCCAGCAGGCATTACGCTTGACGCGCATCGTGAGCAACTCATCGAACTTGAAGGCGTCTTTGTCCGGGAAGGCAAGCACACTGGCGGCCCAGTTCTTGGTGGGCGAATCGCCGTTCTTGATTCCTTCAGGGGTATAGCCAGGCGTGCCCGTATCACGGTAGAAGTCCGCCGAGCCAACGCCACTCGTGATCTCCTGCGTGTACTGTTTGCGTACCGCATTGACGGCTGCCTGGTCGACGATCGGATACACAGCCGTGCCGCGCACCGCTATCATCTTGAGCCGTTTGCTGCCCATGACCGCGCCCACACCCGAGCGCGCGGCGGTGCGGCCCTTGGCATGGACGACACCCGAGACAAGTGATAGCTTCTCGCCCGCGGGGCCAATGCAAGCCGCCTCGACATCCTTGCCCAGCTCGCTCTTGACCCAATCTTCGACTTCATACGTGTCTCGGCCCCACAGGTGCTCGGCCGGGCGCAATTCAGCATGACCATCGTCGATGTACAGATAGACGGGGCGGGACGAGATGCCCGTGAAGAAGACCGCATCATAGCCAGCGCGCTTGAGAGCGACGCCGAAGAAACCGCTGCCGTTGGCGTCGCCCCAGCCATCGGTGAGCGGTGAGCGGCAGACAACAGTCCAGCGCGTGCCCGTGGGCGCCGGCGAGCCGGTGATCGGGCCGGTGGTAAAGCCCAGGATGTTGTCCGGACCCAGCGGGTCCGTCCCCGCGCGCATGCGACTGTAGAGAAGGCGCGCCCCCAGGCCGTAGCCGCCCACGAAGTCGCGCAGCATCTGTTCGTCGAGCGCTTCATCGTGCATGCTGCCTGTCGTCAGGTCGACCCACAGCATCTTGCCCATATAGCCGCCAAGCATGGTCCCCTCCTCGAACGACGTACATGTATGAAGTACGACGGTGGTACGTGTGGAGTGCGACGAGAGCCTGCCCCGCTCTATCGGGCATTCCTATCGTCGCGGGATAGATGTGGAGTGCGACGACAGGAGTCGTCGCGAAAAGTCACGGTTGCGACGATAGGAATCGTCGCACTCCACATTTGAATGCCTACTTACGCCACAGGATGTGCACGATGTTGCCTGCCGGATCGTGCTGCTTGAAGTAGACGGCCCTGGTGTCCGGCTTGTTGACCAGTGTCGCTTCGTCCAGATCGATGCCCTTAGCCTTGACGGCCTCAACCGCAGCGTCGAAGTCCGCGACGAGGATGGCCAGGTGGCAGCGATCGGTGTCGCCCTTCTTCATGACCTCGATGCGCCCGGCGCCGGGGCCGGCGACGAAGTAGCTGGAATTGCCTTCGCTGACCTTGAAGCCGAACGTCTGTCCGTACCATTCGGCAATGGCGCCAGCGCTTGCGCCGCCGTATGGGTAGAGGCCAGGGTGCTCGACGCCCAGGAACAAACCCTTGCCGCGCGCCTCGCGAATCCAGCCGATGATCTGCGCCGCCTGCGCCGTCATGGCCTCATAGTTGCCATCGTCCACCCATTCTTTCTTGACCAGATGCGAGCCGATACCGACAGCAGCAACGCCCGCCTTGAACCAGGCCGTGATGCTCTCTTTGGTTCCCTCGACGCCGCCCGTGGGCATGATGCGCGTCCAGGGGCAGGGGCCAAGCACGGCTTTGACGAAGTTGGGGCCGCCTACCGAATCGCCGGGGAAAACTTTGACAATCTCCACGCCCAGCTCTTCCGCCTCAGAGATCTCGGACGCGCTGCCACAGCCGGGGCTATAGGACACCTTGCGCCGGTTACAGACCCTGGCGACCTCGGGATTGAGGATGGGACCGACAACGAAATTGGCGCCGCTGGAAATGTAGATAGCCGCTGTGCCGGCGTCGACCACCGAGCCGACGCCCAGGATGATCTTGGGATCAGCAACGGCGAAATGCTGCACCAGATCGGAGAAAACGCGATAGGCATTGTCGCCGCGGTTGGTGAACTCGATGACGCGTGCGCCGCCTCCGGCGCAGGCAGCCACGATCTTCCTGGCCGTTTCCAGATCGCCGTGGTAGAAAACGGGCACCACACCGATATTGATCGTTTCATTCAGAACCTCAAGACGAGCAAAGCGTGCCATGTTCATCCTCCCCAGAAACTACAAGAATCTTTCGATGATAATCTCGTCCACATACTGCGAGCCGATCTTGGCCTGGCGCTGGGCCCGGCCAACAACGCAATAGCCCAGTTTGAGATGGAAATTCAGCGCGGCTTCATTGTCAGCCCGCACGTAGGTGAAGATTTTATTGTACCCTTTCTGGCGTGCGGCGGCCGCCACTGCCTGCGAGAGCGCAACGCCGATTCCTTTGCGGCGCGCTGCCAGCTCAACAAAGGTGCCGATGACGCCGACGTGGGCAAAGGCAGGCGTATAGGTGGCGAAGGGTTCCAGACTCTCCAGGCCGATGACGCGTCCATTCAGCTCGGCGACCAGGAACACCCCCTGTGAGGGAAACGATGCGATATACTGGCGCTCGAACTCCACCGTCAGTGGCGTCACCAGGGCGGTGTAGATGCCCGCGGCAATGATCGGGTTGAGGAGGCCGACGATCGCCTCCGCATCCTCAACCCGCACCTCGCGTATCACCATCGGCGCAGTATCAGACATGTGCAGCATTTTTCACCTCGGATGCGGGGCTTGGAGAGCAGCCCCTTACCTTGCGGCGGCGCGGAGACATGGAGTCTCTGCACTCACCCACGTGCGGCGGGTCCGTTCTGCGCGCATCCGCGTTCTGTTGAATCTTCGGTTCTGTAACGACGCCTATCGTGTCACGCGCCCGGATGCGTCGCCGCCCATCAGTTTTTCGACTTCGCTGGCCGTGACCAGGTTGAAATCGGCCAGGATGGAGTGCTTGAGCGCCGAGGCAGCCACGGCAAAATCCAGCGCCTTCTGCCGGTCTGCGCCGTAGGTCTTCATGCCGTAGATCAGCCCGCCGCCGAAAGCATCGCCGCCGCCCACGCGGTCGACAATGTGGGTAAGATCATAAGTGCGGGCCGCATACAGCTTGCCCTGATCCCAGAGCACGCCCGACCACGTATTGTGGCTGGCCGAGAGCGAGCCGCGCAGGGTGAAGGCGATCGTCTTGAGGCTGGGGAAGCGCTTGGCCAGCTCTTCGGCCACGTACTTGTAGGCGTCAGCCTCGACCTTGCCCTTGGTCACGTCCACACCGGCAGCCTTGATACCGAAGACCTTCTCGGCGTCTTCCTCGTTGCCGATAGCGACGTCGCAGTGCGCCATCAGGTCGGGCATGACCTCTGAGGCTTTCTTGCCCCACTTCCACAGATTGGCGCGGTAGTTCATGTCGGCGGAGACGGTCAGACCCATCTCGTGGGCCGCCTTGGCGGCCTCGATGCACGCGTCAGCCGCGCCCTTAGAGAGGGCGGGAGTAATGCCGGTGGTGTGGAGCCAGTCGGCCCCATCGAAGACAGTCTTCCAATCTACCATTCCCGGCTCGATGGTGGCAATGGATGATCCGGCGCGGTCGTAGATGACCAGGCTGCCGCGCTGCATGGCGCCCGTTTCCAAGAAATAGATGCCCAGGCGGTCGCCGCCCCAGACAATGTTGTCCGTGCCGACGCCGTACTGGCGCACGAAATTGCGGCAGGCCTTACCGACTTCATTCTTCGGCAGGCGAGTCACGAAGTCGGCGGGAATGCCGTAGTTGACCAGCGAGACGGCAACGCTGGTTTCGGCGCCGGCGTAGGTCACGTCCCACGAGCGGGCCTGCACGACGCGCTGGAAACCCGGCGGGCACAGGCGCATCATGATTTCGCCAAAGGTTACAACCTTGTTCTTGGACATCTGCGTCTCCTTTGTCAATGGATTGAACCACGGAGACACGGAGGGAGCCTGCCCCGCCGTATCGGGCAACACAGAGAGAACGGGCCTCAGTGCTCTCCGTGCCTCCGTGGTTATCTATACCTGTATCGGGTAGCGCCCGAAGGCGCGCGTCGCGCGCACCATGGCCTTGAAGTTTTCGACGGGAACATAGTGCGCCACCGTGTTGCTCGATCCAACAGCATAGCCGCCGCCCGGCGCCAGCGTGCGGATACGCTGCTTGACTTCGGCCTCCACATCGGCCGGCGTACCCAGGGTCAGCGTCTCGCCGATCTCGATGTTGCCCATAATGCTCAACCGGTCGCCGTAAGTAGCCTTGACCTCACGGCTGTCCATCGCCTTCGGCTCCACAGGATGGATGCTATTGAAGCCACACTCCACGATGTCATCCATGACCTGCCAGAGATTGCCGTCGCTGTGGAGGATGAAGGGCAGGTCCTTCTTCTTGCAGATCTCACCCATCGCCCGGTAATACGGGAAAAGGTAGCGACGCAGCACATCGGGAGGTACCATAGTGCCGGTCGCGTAGGCCAGGTCGTCGCCTGGCCACATGGCGCCGATTTGGTCCATATCCGTGATGTGCTCAAAAACCGCAAGCTGTGTGTCACCCACCCGCTTAAAGAGCGTGGCCACAAGCTCTGGCTGATCGGCCAGTGCATAGCAGAACGTCTCGAAGCCCATGATGCGCCAGACGCGCGTGAAAATGCCACCGACGCCGGAGATGACCTTCATGCCAGGGTAGAGGCGCCGGGCGCACTCAGCGAGGTTGCTGTAATCGATGGCAGCGGGGTCAGGCCAGGGGTAAGCCTCGTATTCGTCCCAGGTGCTGACAAGGCTTGTTTCCTCGCCTTCCCACTCGCTCACCTGCATATCGCCAACATAGAGATGATCCTGCCTGGCGTGCCCGTCGCCGACCATGCGGTACTCGTAGTTCGCGCGCAGGTAGATATAATCATACCCTGCGTGATACCAAAAGTCAACGTCGTCTTGCACGCCGCGCAGCGGGTGACCCAGAAACGCCTGCTTTACCTGCCAGTCCATGTGCAGCTCGGCATTGGGAACGCGATCGGGCTCGCCCTGGCGCATGATCACCGTGCGCAGCCGCTCGAAATCCGGCTGCAATGGCACAAACATATCGCTCGCCGCCTCACTGTGTAGAATGGGACGCGGATTCTCGCGGAAAGAACGGATGTGCACAGATATTGACCTTTTGCCACCATGTTCCATCCGCGCTGAGAGCCTGCCCCGAAGCTCACCCCGCTCCATCGGGTGCTCTATCGGGCATCCGCGGTAAGTTCCGCGTACATCTGCGTCCTATTTCTTCTCGTCTTTCACGAAATCGGAGCGAATCTGGGCGAGCACGATCGGGTCGCTCAGGATATCGATGACAACGCCCGCCATGATACATGCGCTGGCGATCATGCCGCGCAGGCTGTCCTCTGAGCGCGCGCCGCGCGTAACGTCCATCGAGTGCCAGGGGATGCCCAACGGATGCGTCTTGACCACAAACCAGGTCGAGGGAACCACCTGGCTGACGCTGCCAAAGTCAGTCGAGCCGCCGTTGTCGGTTGGCTCTGCGTCCATTGGCTCACCCAGCAGGGCGAAGTTTTCGACGATCAATTGGTTGAGCGTGGCATTGAAACGCGTGTTGTACACGGTGGTCAGATGCTTGATCTCAACCTCCGTGCCGGTAGCCAGCGCCGCCGCCCGCGCACAATCCTGCACACGCTTGTAGACATCTTCCAGTTGTTTGGGGTCCTTCGATCGCACCATGAAGCGGCCCGCCGCACGCTCGGGGATAATGTTGGGCACGACGCCGCCATCGGTGATGATGCCATGAATGCGCACATCCGGGCGCACGTGCTGGCGCAAGGCGTTGATGTTGGCAAATGTGAGAATCAGGCCATCCAAAGCATTGGCGCCGTTCCACGGGTCAGCCGCGGCGTGGGCCGGGCGTCCGTGAAAGATCAGCTCGAAGCCAGTGAAACCGATGTCGCTGCGGATGACGGCGCTGTGCTGTTCGGGGTGCATGCCAAGGGCGACATCGATGCCCTCAAACGCCCCGGCTTTGAGCAGCTTGATCTTGCCTTCTTCCTGGTTGGCGAACTCTTCGGCCGGTGTGCCCATGATACAGATGCGCCCGGCCAGCTCGCGCAGCGCCGCCGCCACGCCCACACCCGCTGCGGCGCAGGCTCCGGCCATCAGATTGTGCCCGCAGCCGTGGCCGATG
>CAYOEZ010000193.1:0-9276 GCA_964402955.1 uncultured Ktedonobacterales bacterium
CCGTCACGAACACCCCGACGAACACGGCCACACCCACAAACACACCCACCGTGACGGAGACGCCCACGGTCACGCCAACCAGTGCAACTGTTCCTCTCATTTTGGCCGTGACATACCAGGGACACGGTGCATCCGGCACAGAGCGCTGGGCGTTGCCGCTACAGGTAACTGCCTATCAGGCCGGAACCGGCAACGCCGTGGCAAGATGCTCGGCGACAACCGATATGTCGGGCATCGTCACATGCCCCGCCTTGTTGCTACCTGGAACGAGGGTGGACGTGCAGGTGAAGCAGAGCCATGCGCTGAGTAACAAAAAGACTGGCATTGTTGCCAGCGCTGATGCCACACCAATTGATATGGGGACTCTCCTGGAGGGCGACGCAGACGGGAATGACCGAGTGGACATCACCGACTTTTCTGTCCTTCGCACGAGCTATGGCCAGTCGTGTCCGGCCTGCGATGCACGCGCTGATTTCAACGTGAATGGGCAGGTGGAAATCATGGATTTCTCCCTGCTCCGAACAAATTATGCAAACGTCGGACCAATCACCGTTGCGCGCAGCCTTACAGTTATGCCTGACCGTGCGCTGGCACTGTTGCACTTCAGCGATGGGCAATTGCGGCGTGCGGGTCCGTTCCTGTGCGGCTCGACGGAGAACGTGTCTATGGTTGCCGATCTGTCGCATATTGCTGTTGACGGAACTGCCGAGGTCGCCATTTACGTCGATCTCGACGATGGACGGCAGGCTGATGGCGCAGACATCTCGTTCACGTGGGATGAGACGCTTGTCAGACTGCTAGACATCGCGCCGGGAACTGAGCTGCCAGCCGTGATCTACAACGACATAGGGGCCGGTGAAGCTCGCATTGCCTCAGGGACACTTGGTTGGAACCTGCCGCGCGGCTTAGTTCACGTGGCGACAGCCTCTATTCAGGTTTACTCATGGCCCGCCTCCGGCGCGCCGCTACACGTGTCGGCTACGACTGTGAGTTGTGCAGAACCCACACTCGGACGTTAGAAAGACAACAATGCGAGCAGCCGGCTGTACGCCTGGCGGTGCGTCCACTGGCATTCAGTATCGGTGAGTGCACTGCTGAAGTCAGCCAGAGTGCGCGACAGACTTCACTCATGTCCCCGCTGTCTGCTGGGGCTGTGCTGACAGCAGACAGCGGACAGCATGCCCTTTGCCATGGCCCATTCTCTGACCAAAAATTGGAGGATACATCACGTCTGAATCGACCTGTGCGCTTGTGAGGCAGCGGCATAAGCAGGAGGCGCACGGTGCCGCACGCTGAAGAAGGGCCCGGCGCACAGCCGCTCTCGCCTTTCAGCCGGCGGGTTGTGCGCAACACCCTGTTCAACTTGTTTGGGCGGGTGGGTGCGGCAGCTGCGCCTATCATCTTGACGCCATACACCATCCACGTCCTGGGCTTGCCTCTCTTCGGCCTATGGGTGCTTGTGACAAGTGTCATCAGTTACCTCACTCTTACCGATTTTGGCGTTGCAACTGGCCTGAGCCGCTGTGCGGCCCGCACACAAGCAGAGGCAAGCGTCGACGGGTTAAGCCGGCTGCTCGTTGTCGGCATCATGTACTACGCGGTCGTGGGGACTGCACTCGTTTTGGTTGTGAGCGGGCTTGCCGGCCAGATTGTTGACCTGATGGGCATCCCCGCACATTTGCACGAGCAAGTGCGTTGGCTATTGATCGGCAGTACCATTGTCCTTGCCTACGGGCAGGCGCTTGGCGTGGGCGAGTCTCTCCTCAACGGGCTCCAGTTCATGGACGTGAACAGCAGCATCAGCCTCGCCGGCACTGTCCTGGATGTTGTGCTGACGGTAGCGGTCCTCAGTCTTGGCTATGGATTGGCCGGCCTGGTCATCAAGGATGGCCTCCTGGCTGTTACCCTGGGAGTGGGACGCCTGGCCATGTTGTTCCGGCTGCGGCCCGATACGACCACGCGCTGGACCTTGGCGAGTCGAAATACGCTGCGCGAGCTGCTGTCCTTTGGCCTGCGCATCCAGATCACTCGCCTGGCCGAGCTGACAGCGATCAATATTGACAAGCTACTGCTTGGGCACTTCGTCGGGCTGCAGATCGTCGGCGAGTACGAGATTGCCTCGCGCGTGGTGCGCCTGACCAAGTATTTGGCGCTTACCGTCACCAGCGCGCTCATGCCTGCGGCGACGGTGCTCCAGACACTGGGCCAGAATCGTAGAGTCCTTGACCTGTATTACCGTTCAAGCAAGTACCTCGTTCTCGTGACCGCGCCATCGAGCCTCTTTTTGATCGCAGCAGCGTCCAACATCCTCACGGCATGGGTTGGGCCAGACTTTGCCCGTGCAGTGCCCATTTTGCAGGCGCTGGCGGTCGGCCATTTTGTGCATACCCTGACGTCCGCAGGGACCACCATTGTGCGCGGCATTGGCAAACCGGAGTTTGAAACCAGGTACACCATCGTCTTGTTGATCGGCGATACTCTGCTTGGGCTGGCGCTGATCGGTGGCCTCGGCTACGCGGGGGCGATCGTGGCGACGCCGGCTGCGCTCATCATATCATCGATCTATTTCTTTGCCATCTTCCACCGTCTCTTTGCGGCCAGCTTCAAGCGCCTGTTACGCATCTACATGCTGCCGTGCGCCATAAGCGCAATCCTGGCTGCTGCTATCTGGCTGCTGGCGACGTCAATCGCCGTAATTGTCCCGACGATGAGCAGACAGTCGGAATTGGTCCTGGTTGTTCTTGCTTTCGCTGGATACTGCGCGGCATATGCTTTACTCCTGTGGAAGAGCAAGTACCTCGATGAGCTCGACTGGACGCTGCTTCTGCGCTATCTGCCGGCGCGGACAGGGCGCGCCGATCAGGAGACGGAGGCGTGAGTCAGCCAGCATCGTTCATCGCCACCCAGCGGCCTATCGCTTGCCCAGGTTGCACCGGCACAGAATACGTGACCGCTCTCTCGGTCCAAGACAACAGGGTGCTGTGCTGCCCGTGCTGCGGGCTTGTCTACACCTGGGCTGACGCGGCTGACGACGAGGCGGCGTCGCTGTACCCGCCCGAATATAGCGCCCACCAGCCAGTCACGAGAACAAGCGGGCGGTTCGGCTCGGTGCGTAGCCTGGCGTTGCATCGCTACTTCGGCTACCCTCTGCCAGACGACGTGGCGGCGTCGAGTCCGCGCTGGCTACGCTGGGTAGCGGAACGCTTGCTTTCGCCCGTGCAAGGACGATGGAAGTCGATCCCGCCATTCACTGCCGGTGGTCGTTTGCTCGACGTTGGCTGTGGCAGCGGCGCGTATCTGGAGCGCGTGCGTTCTCTCGGTTGGTCGGTGCAGGGCATAGAGCCGGACGCCGGAGCGTGCAGCAACGCGCGTACGGCGCTCGGGCTGAACGTCAGCTGCGGAACGCTGGATGATATCCCCCTGTTGGAGGAGAGCTACGACGTGATCACGCTGTGGCATACTCTGGAGCATACACGTCAGCCGGCGCGTACGCTGCGCGCCGCGTACTCACTGCTCCGGCCCGGCGGACTCATCATGTTGGAAGCGCCCAACTGGGGCAGCGTGCAACGGCGCGTTTTCGGATCGCACTGGTTTCATCTCGACCTGCCGCGGCACAGGCATCATTTTCATTTCACGCCGCTCTGTCTGCGCCACTACTTGACGACGACTGGCTTCAGCAATGTGCAGGTCGTGTCTATTCCCAGCGCGGTTGGTGTGACAGGCAGCCTGGAACACATTCTGCACATGCGTCAGGCAATGGCCGGAGGGCGTCCCTGGCGGCACAATCGTGCGCTTAAGGCCTTGTTCTGGCTGCCGGAGGCGCTCCTGGGACGTGTCGAGTTGGCCGGCTGTTTGATGGCGATGGCGCACAAACCATGAGCAGCGCCGGCATGTCCGCCAGTGGCGATAACGTCCTCATGTCGGTGGTCATCGTGAGTTGGAACGTGGCCGCGGAGCTCGTGGCCTGCGTGGCCAGTCTGGTTGACTCGATCAAGGGCGTGGCCTGGGATGTTACCGTCGTCGACAATGCCTCGCACGATGGCACGGCACAGTTAATTGGCCGCGCCTACCCTGCTGTTCGCGTGATTGCCAACACGCACAATGCCGGTTTCGCCCGAGCCTGCAACCAGGGTATCCGGCAAACGCGCGGCGAGTATGTCTTGCTCCTCAATCCAGACTGTCGCGTGGTCGGCCCGGCCTGCACCGATATGACGGCGTACCTGGCCAGCCACTCGCACGTTGGCGCGCTTGGGCCGCGTGTGCAGCGACTCAATGGTCGTGATGACCTGCGTAGTCCGTGCAGACTACCCACTCTGTGGAGTGACCTCTGCGATCGAAGCGGACTGGCCGGGTTTTTCCCCAGGTCCCGCCTGTTTGACGGGCATCATCTGCCCGCGTGGGATCGGTCGACAAGTGGAGGGGTAGAGGGGTTGTCGGGAGCATGTCTCATGCTGGCCCGGCCTGCCCTTGACGCGGTGGGGTTGCTCGACGAAGATTTCTTCCTCTTCGGCGAAGATGCTGATCTCTGTCTACGGTTGCGACAGGCCGGCTGGCAGGTGCACTTTACGGGCTCAGCGGTCGTCGTCCACCAGGGAGGCGCCAGTACGCGCCAGGTGCGCGACGCGGCAGCCCTATGCGCCCTCGCTAGCAGGCAGCGTTTCTTCCGCAAGCATCGTGGTCGTTTCTACGCCATAATGCACAGAATACTGAATGTCTTCCTGGCTGTTGCGAAGATCGCGGTCCTCGCGCTTCTTGCCATTGCTTTTCCCAAGCAGCGGTACAAGGTCCGGCTGCAATTGCGGCTGCTGCGCTGGTGTTGCACGGCAGAAAATCCATGTGAGTTGGTCGTCCCTGCAGAGGTGGGCCGCCCATGAGAGTTCTTGAGCTGCGACAAATGCTGCTTTACGGCAACCTCGGGCGGCTGATTGTCAGAACGGCTGCCTATCTTCGCACGCGTGGCTTTGCTGTGGACATCCTGCTGTTCTACAACCGCAGTCGGGCGCGCCTCTTGGGGATGGACCAAACAGCCCTACCGGCGATCCATCCGCTTATTGCAGATGCAAAGAGCAAAGGGGTGACGGCATGGCAGGTACTAGACCATGGTCCCCTTTCCTTGCAGCCGTTGCTCGCTCTCGTGCGGGCGATCAAGCGCGAGCACTATGACCTCTTGCACACGCACGATCTGAAGACAGATGTCCTTGGGCTGCTTGTTGGCCGTTTGACAGGAATTCCGGTGGTTGCCACTGCCCACGGCTACCCACGTGCGGTCAGGCGCAATCAACTGTATCGCCGGATTGATGTGCTTGCGCTGCGGTTGTGCCAGCACGTGATCTGCGTCTCTGATGGGCTACGCCAGGAACTGCTGGCAAGCGGTCTCGACGGGTGCCGGCTCACGGTTGTTTACAATGGTATCGATGTCGAGGATGTATGTCGTCGCGCCGACGCTGTCCCGCACACACTGCGCCAGGACCTGCCCGTGCAGCCTGAGGATGCCATCATAATGGCGGTTGGACGCCTGAGCGCTGAGAAGGGACATACGTTCCTGCTAAGAGCCATCAAACTGGTCGCAAGACAGCATGCCCATCTGTGCCTGGTCGTCGTCGGTGATGGTCCCTTGCGCGACTCGCTGGCAAACGAGGTGAAGGATTTGGGAATCGCAGACCGTGTCTTTTTCCTGGGCTTTCGGGCTGACGCTCCCGCGTTGATGGCCCAATCCGACATGGTCGTCAACGCATCACTGAACGAGGCGTTAGGGAATGTGCTTCTGGAAGCTATGGCTCTTGGTAAGCCTGTGATTGGCGCCGATAGCGGCGGGATGCCTGAGCTAATTGGGCATCAGCAGACCGGCTTGATCGTACCTGCTGCCGACGCTGCGGCCCTGGCCGCTGCCATTGTCCAGATCCTTGATCACCCACAGGAGGCGCGCCGGATGGGGCAACGTGGCAGCGAACGCGTCCGCTCCTACTTTACCGTCGAGCGCATGGCTGACGGGCTGCAAGCCGTCTTCACGGCCGCCGCACACGGGCACGATGTTTGACAGAACACGGGTTATTATGCACACAGTCTGCGCACGATTACACGTCCACGAGTCGTGGATGATTGCCGCAATCCTACCGGTGTTTTTTTCCCCGAGGCCTTGCGCGCAGCTCTCCCATTGGCGGCAGTGGTCATCGCTCTCCTAGTCGTGGCGGGCCTCGCCAGAAAAAGGGATCTGTTCCTGGGGCCGGAATTTGATCTTCCGCTGGTGGCACTGCTCGTCATGCTCGTCGTGTCGCTGGCCGTGTCGCTGGCCGTGTCTGTCGACCGCCATGCCAGTTTGGTCCAGGTCACGACGACGCTGGCCGGCATGCTGGTCTTCTGGCTGGGCGCGCGCAGATGGCGCCAGGCGCCTGGTATGCTTGTTGCCTGTGTATGGCTGCTACTTATCGGCTGTGTCGTTGCTGCCGCCGGTTTGGTCGGCGCAGAGTGGCAACCGGTCAAGCTGTTCACGCTCTGGCCCGTGTACGATCATCTGCCGCGACTGATCTTGAGCACACCGCACGCGCTGATCGGCGACCTCCATGCCAATCAACTTGGCGGCGCTCTGGCTGTCTGTCTGCCGTCTACGCTTGGTTTGGCGCTCTACCTTGGCGCGCAGAAGCAGCCCGGTTGGGACGGGCGACGGCCTTGGCTGGTGTGGCTGATCGGCCTGTTGCTGGCGATGATGACAGCGGTGCTGATCCTGACACAGTCACGCACCAGCTACATTGGCGCCGCGGCCGGGCTGGCAGCGATGCTTGTTCTACTGCAATGGCAACGTCTGGTGCGCTTCTTACCTGCGCTGTTGGTGTGTGCATTGGCGGCAACGGGCGTCTGGGCCATCGCATCTGCAAGGATCGACTCCAGATCCACTGTCACGAACGGGCTATCGGGCCTCGCTAGTATTGGCGTCGTCGACGGAGCCAGCGCTGACGACGGGGCAGCCCGCAGTGAGATATGGACAAACGCTGTACGCATGCTGCGTGACTACCCTTTCACAGGGGCTGGTCTCTACACCTTCCCGGTTGTGTCCAGGGCTAACTATGCCTATAACGTGGTGCTGCCAGACTATCCCCTCGGCCACAGCCACAACATTTTCCTGCAAACTGGGGTCGACTTTGGCGTCGTTGGTCTGGCTGCCCTTTTCGTCTTATTGCTCGTTCTGGCACGGTGCGGCCTGGACCTTGCTGTACTTCTGTCAAAACAAACAGCGGCGCTGTTGGCCGCCGGTGTCAGCGGAAGCCTGGTCGTTTGCGTCGTGGCCGGTCTCGGTGATATTAGTACACTGCCATTCGGCATCCACGGTGGGTTTCTGTTTTGGATCGCGTCTGGCGCGTTGGCCGGGGCATGGCGCTCAGAGCGGGCCAACCATGCCGACCAGCGCCCCAACCTGAGCCCTACGCATAGCCGCCGTGTGCCCTGGCCTGGCGTCATCGTGGTCATTGCCGCGATCATGCTTCTGGGCGGCCCGACAGCGCTGACCTGGCTGCAGGTCAACCGCGCCAGCGTGGCGTTGGATCACCTGCTCCTGCGACCTGCTTCCAGCAGCGCAGCACGCGCAGACGGCATTCGCACACTCCTACCTCTACTGCGAAGCACAGCACACGCCGTTGGCTCGTGGCAGAGTGTGCGCTTGGGCCGGGCATACCTTGAGCTTGGCGACACCCCTGCTGCGCTGGCAGCGTGGCAGCAGGCGCTTGCCCAGGCCGTGACCTATCTCGTCAGTCAGGGCGACGCCTATTGGTGGCGCAGCAATCGGGCTCCTGCCGAACGCTACTACCGGTTGGCCCTGCAAGTTGCGGCTAGCCCACAGTCCCAATACCGCCTGGCGCGTGCGCTCGAAAGTGTGCGCGACGACGAGGCGTTGACGCTCTATGGGCAGGTGCTGGCCGAGAGTGTTGCCACGTTCGACACGGCCTCCCGGAGCGATGCACGGCTGCGCATGGGGCGGCTGCTCGCGCGGAGCGGTGACTGGCCGGCGGCGCTTGAGCAGTATGACCTTGGCCTGGCGGCGGCGCCTGCGGCTGGCGACCTGCTTGTGGCCAAAGCCGAGGCGATTGGCCGGCTCAAGGGCAGCAACCGGCCAGACGAGGCGT
Source organism: uncultured Ktedonobacterales bacterium (assembly GCA_964402955.1). Classification (GTDB taxonomy): domain Bacteria; phylum Chloroflexota; class DTOL01; order DTOL01; family DAOUCN01; genus CAYOEZ01. The sequence goes on from CAYOEZ010000193.1 coordinate 8,115, forward strand.
TCCTCCTACAGGCCAGCGCAGCGCGGCCCGGCAGCGTGCCGGTCTACAAGGCATTGGTCGCCCTCTACCTGCAAAATGGGCAGGCGGATAATGCTCGTATGTGGGCAGAGCGGTCCTTGCGCACCATGCCAGGTAGCGTGTGGCCGCAGATGATGATGGGCCAGGCGCTGTTGTCGCAGGATGAAGCGCCTGCTGCCATTACCTACTTCCGCCGCGCCGACTTGATGCGACGCAATTTGGCCGATCCGCACTTGGGGCTGGCGGACGCCTATCGACGGATGGGCGACATCGACAAGGCCGTCACCGAGACCCAGACGGCTGCTGAGACTGAACCGTACAAGCCTGAGGTGCAGGCCGCGGTCGGAGATATGTTGCGCGAGCTGGGCAAGGGTGAGAGAGCGCACAAGGCCTATGAACGAACGCTTGCCCTTGACGCGCAGAACGAACAAGCTCGTCAAGGCTTGCTTGCTCTTGAACGAGGAGCAGCGACCGTCCCGTAGCCGGCTTCGCACATGGAGAGTGGCAACGGCTGGAAGTACAGCCGGCGGGAGAATGGTCGTTGCCAACTGGGGGGAGATGACACATATGAATCCTCTAATTCGTGCCAGGCAACACAGCGTGCATCTCAGGCTCACAGGGGCGGCGGCGGCGCTGGCCGTCCTTGCCGCGCTCCTCGCTCCCGCCATCATTGCACAGGGAGAAGCACTGGCAAACGGCGGCACCGTCACAATCCCGCTGTGCTTGTTGGTCGCCTACCAGGGACACGGCGCGGCGGGGACCAACCGCTGGATGCTTCCGGTCAACACCACGGTCTACGCGGCGTCTACGGGCAACGTCATCGTGGCCTGGACGCAGACGACCGACAGCAACGGCGGCTACTGCTCGGCGATCACCATACCTTCTTCGCCCACTGTTGTCGACGTTCAGGTCAAGCACAGCCACACTCTGAGCAACAAGAAACTTGGTGTTGAGCTACCGGGACCTGGCGCCTACATCAACATGGGCACGCTGCTCGAAGGCGACGCCAACGACAGCGATGATGTCTCGATCACCGACTTCTCCATCCTGCGCACAACCTATGTGCTGGCTTGCCCGCCCTGCGACGGGCGCGCCGATTTCAACGAAGACGGCGCCATCTCGATTCTCGACTTCTCCCTGCTGC
>CAYOEZ010000194.1:0-9265 GCA_964402955.1 uncultured Ktedonobacterales bacterium
ACGCCTATTGTCTTCTCCCGTCAAGACAGCTTACACACAATATGATACACTACCGTGGAAAACGTGGCGCTGACGGCGATGCTCTGGCACGGCGTGGCAGCGCCCTGGCCAGTAGTTTCGGCAGTCTGTGCGTCGGTCAAGTTTGCACTTATCGTGCTGGGGCTGGCGTATGCGCTCTATGGAGCGTGCGCTGCGTTGCGCCAGCGCTTAGCAGGCGCCGGGCATGATACCCAGCCTACTTTGCCGAAAAATCGAAAAGACAATTGACAGGCGCGACGCAGTATGCTAAAATGGCATCACTAAATTGTAGTCTGGGGATCATACAGCGAGGTGACCGCGCATCAGTAAAGAGTTTCGCATTAATGAACGCATTCGTGCCCGAGACGTGCGCCTGATCGGTCCCGAGGGTCAGCAGTTGGGCGTCGTCGCCGTTTATGACGCGCTGCGCCAGGCGCGCGAAGCGAGTCTGGACCTGGTTGAAGTGGCTCCTTCAGCAGTCCCCCCGGTCTGCCGGATGATTGATTACGGCAAGTTCAAGTACGAGCAGACAAAGAAGGAGCGAGAAGCCAAGAAAAACCAGAAGATCTCCGAGCTCAAGGGCATGCGCCTGCGGCCGAAGATCAACGATCATGACCTGGAATTCAAGACGCGCACCATCGGCGAGTTTCTCGAAGAAGGCGATAAGGTCAAGGTCACGGTCATTTTCCGTGGGCGAGAAATCGCTCATGCTGACTTGGGACGAGCCATTCTGGAAAAGGTCATGGCTGGCCTGAAGGATGTCGCTCTGGTTGAACGCTCTCCGTTCATGGAGGGCAAGACCATGACCATCATTTTGGCGCCACTAGGTGGTAAGAAGCCCGTTGAGCGCAAACCACAGGTTGCGGCCCCCTCGAGGCCACAGCCTGCTGCTGTGCCCACGCCAGGCGGAGCCACAATTGGTGAGATACTAGGAAGCAAGGAGTAGGGCGTGCCTAAGCTAAAGACAAACAAGTCTGCCTCGAAGCGTTTTCACATCACTGGCAGTGGCAAGATCATGCGTACGCGTGGCGGATCGAGCCATTTGCGCCGCAACAAGCGCTCATCGGTGAAGCGTCTCTATTCACAGATGACGCCAGTTAACGCTAGAGATGTTAAGAAAGTCAAGCGGCTGCTGCCGTACGGGCTGTAGGAGGAAATTGTGCCCAGAGTTAAGCGTGGAGTAACGGCTCATGCCCGGCACAAGAAGGTGCTTAATCTGACCGAAGGTCAGAAGGGAAGCAAGCGCCTCTTGTATCGCCGCGCTCATGAGGCGATGATGCACTCACTGAAATATGCGTATCGCGATCGACGTGACCGCAAGCGCGACATGCGCCGCCTGTGGATCGCTCGTATCAATGCGGGAGCGCGTGAGTGTGGCCTGAGCTATGGTCGGTTCATGAACGGCCTCAAGAAGGCTGGCGTGATCGTTGACCGCAAGATCCTGGCCGAGTTGGCTGTGCACGACTCTTCCGCCTTTACCCAGTTGGTTGAGACGGCCAAGGCGGCAGCGTAGGTTAGTCCTGTGTTCTCATCGATGCCGTAGGCCGTTTGCCTACGGCATTTTTGCATTGATAAAGCAAGGCCCATGCACGGGCAATGACACACACGATCGGCCAATCTAAGGTAGGCCAGGCAGAGATGATCACAAGTCGCGAGAACGCCAGAGTGAAGTGGATGCGCAGCCTGCTCGATGCCAAGGGCCGCAAGCAGGAAGGCTGCTTCTTGGTTGAGGGAGCGATCCTGGCCGACGAAGCCCTGAGCGCGGGTATGCAGCCGCGCCTCATTCTGTACGACAGTGTGGCGCTGCAAGCGAACCGGCGCGGGCGCCATTTGTTGGAGCGTATGGACAGCCTCCACGGCGAAGAAGTGAGCGCTCCCGTCCTGCAGTCCGTTTGCGATACCGTCACGCCCCAGGGTATCGTCGTTGCGCTGCCCATTGCGCCGACGCCAAAGACGCTGCCTGAAAGCGGGCTTGTGGTTGTCCTCGACGCGCTGCGCGACCCGGGCAACGCCGGCGCTATCCTGCGCACGGCAGAGGCGGCAGGCTGCGCTGCTGTCGTCACGACCCGCGACAGTGTCGATCTCTACAGCCCCAAGGTCATACGCGCAGCAATGGGAGCGCATCTCCGGCTGCCTCTCGTGACGGACATTGCCTGGGCGCATCTGCAGTCGATGTTGGCGGGACGTGGCGTCTACCTGGCCGAAGCAGGCAGCGGGCAGCCCTATTTTGCGATTGACTGGACGAAACCAGCCGCTCTGGTTATCGGCAACGAAACGGAGGGTCTGCGGCCCGAAGCGCAACGCTGCGCCAGCGGCCGCGTCTCTATCCCCATGCCCGGCCGCGCCGAATCGCTGAACGCCGCAGTGGCGGCCAGTATCATCATTTTCGAGAGCGTACGACAGAACCTGTCTTTACATAAAGGAGCATAGCAATGCTTGCCCTGAAACTGATTCGAGAGAACACCGACCTGGTACGCGAGGGGCTGCGCAAGCTGAACACGACTGCCCCCATTGACGACATCATTGCCGCCGACGACGATCGCCGCCGCCTGCTGCAGGAAGCCGAAGCGCTCAAGGCCGACCGCAACACCGTCTCAAAGCAAATCGGCCAGATGAAAGACCGCACGGAGGCAGAGAAGCTCAAGGAACGCATGAGAACGGTGGGGGAGCGCATCAAGCAGCTCGATGCCGAGCTGGCCACTGTGGAAACCCGTCTCAATGACTTGATGCTACAGGTGCCCAACCTGCCACACTCAAGCCTGCCCGTGGGCCCGGATGAAACACAGAACATTGTGGCACGCACGTGGGGACAGACTCCTGCGCCGGTCGGTCTGCAGCAACCTGCGCCGGCCGGCTGGGAACCGCTGCCGCACTGGGATATTGGCGAGAGGTTGGACATCATCGACTTTGAGCGCGGCGTCAAGCTGTCGGGCGCACGCTTCTATGTCCTCAAAGGCCTGGGGGCGCGCTTGCAACGAGCGCTCATTTCCTACATGATCGATCTGCATACGACGAAGCATGGCTACACTGAGATCTATCCGCCCTACCTGGTCAAGAAGGAGTGCCTCTACGGGGCCGGCCAGTTGCCAAAGTTCGCCGAGAACATCTACCACGACACTGAAGATGACCTGTGGCTGATTGGCACGGCGGAAATCCCATTGACGAATCTGCACCGCGACGAAGTGCTTGACGCTGCGCGTCTGCCGCTCGGTTACGTGGCGTACTCAGCCTGCTTCCGCCGCGAGAAGATGAGCGCGGGGCGCGATGTGCGCGGTATCAAGCGCGTCCATCAGTTCGACAAGGTGGAGATGTACAAGTTCGTGCAGCCCGAAACCTCGTATGACGAGCTGGAGAAGCTGCTCGATAACGCCGAGGACGTGGCCAAGGGTCTGGGCCTGCCCTATCGCGTCATCATGATGTGTACAGGTGACCTTGGCTTCACCGCTGCCAAGAAGTACGACATCGAGATGTGGGCGCCCGGCAGCAAGGAGTGGCTCGAGGTCTCAAGCTGCTCGAATTGTGAAGAGTTCCAGGCGCGCCGCGCCAATATCCGCTTCCGGCAAGCAGGGAGCGGGCGGCCCGAATACGTGCACACGCTCAACGGCTCGGGGCTGGCATTGCCGCGCACGATGATTGCCATTCTGGAGCAGTATCAACAGCCCGACGGCAGCGTCGTGATTCCGCCGGCGCTGCGTCCCTACATGGGCGGTGTTGACGCTATTAAGTAGGATTCGTGACCGGGGCGCGCAGCACGGGGAGGGTATGCGATCTGCGCCGGCTGTGCGCCTCTTCCGTTTACATAAGGGAAAGGCGCCATGCGCATTCTTGCGGTGGACATCGGAACAGGAACGCAGGACATCCTGCTCTTCGACTCACAGGTAGCGCCGGAGAATTGCTTGAAGATGGTGATGCCGTCGCCCACAGCCATCCTGGCAGGCAAGGTACGGCGCGCCACAGCCGCGGGGCAAAGCATCGTTCTCAGCGGTGTCACGATGGGCGGGGGACCCGTGAGCTGGGCGTTGGACGAGCATCTCAAGCGCGGTCTGGCTGTCGCTGCCACAGCCGATGCAGCGCGCACGCTCGACGATGACCTGGCGCAGGTCGAGGCGATGGGCGTTGCGATCGTGGGTGATGACGAGGTCGAGCGGCTTGCAGTGACTCACACGCATCTCGTGTTGAAGGATCTGGACCTGGATGCGATTGCGGCGGCCTTGCATGCCTTTGACGTCGAGGCCGGCTATAATGGATTGGCCGTGGCCGTTCTGGACCACGGCAATGCCCCTGCCGGCGTGAGCGACCGTGTCTTTCGCTTTGATCACATTCGTTCTGTTCTCAAGCGCGCGGCGGGCAAGGAGGACCAACTGCTGGCCTTTGCCTACACCCCGCGTGATCTGCCCTCTTACCTGACACGAATGCAGGCAGTGCTGCGCAGCATCGGACGGCTGTCCACGCCCGTTGTGCTGTTAGACACGGGAGCGGCGGCCGCTCTGGGCGCGCTGCAAGACCCACTGGTTGCGCGCAGCGACGAGGTGGTGCTGCTCAATCTCGGCAACATGCACACGCTGGCGACGCATATCGTGCGCGAGCGCGTCGCCGGCATGTTCGAGCACCATAGCGGTTTTCTCACAACGGCAGCGCTGGACGGGTACATCCAGCAGCTCGTAGCTGGGACGTTGCGCAACGAAACGGTCTTCGCTGACAACGGGCATGGCTGTTACATCATGGAACCATCCACAACCCTACCCCGCTCACTCAATCCTCTCCTGTCAGTCACGGGTCCCAGGCGAGCGCTCGCTATTGGCAGCCAACTGCCGCCGTACTTCGCCGTTCCGCACGGCGATATGATGATCGCGGGCTGCTTTGGCCTGGTGCGGGCCTGCGCCGCGCGGACGCCGGAGTGGCGGCAGGAGATCACGGATGCACTGGCGCCGAGTCCAAATTGTTGACACCACCTGCTGCTGCATGCTATACTGAGAACGCGGAGGAGTGCCGGAGCGGTCAATCGGCGCCGCCTTGAAAGCGGATGAGCTGTAAGGCTACGGGGGTTCGAATCCCTCCTCCTCCGCCAGTGCTGCAAGCGCTGGGGCAGTACACCGAGGTAGACATAAAGCCGCACGTGACTAGATCACGTGCGGCCTTTTTGGTGCATGTTCCGCGGCACGCCCTGGCGGCGGCTCAGCGGCATGCCTGCCGATCGGCCAGCTCGCGGCGTACAGCCAGCAGTAAGCGGCGTGCCTCGACGCGGTCATCGGGCAAGGCGATCGAGCCGGCACCGCGCATCGGCGTGCCTGCGACGGCCCCGGGCGCTGTCCACGTTGTTAGCATGCTGCGTAGCGAGGTTGTGTCGAGATAGCGTATATTTGTGGCATCGGGTAGGCGGCTGGCCACATCATCAGCGGAAGGCTCAGGACGCGGCGCACTGGCCGCCTCGTGCTGGACAAACAGGCAGCCATCCGGCGAGCGCATGTAAAGCACGGGAATTGCCCAGTCGGGCTGGCTCAGACCGGTTGTCGTAATCACCGCCTTGCGCGCCTCGGACACGCAGGCGTCAACCGGGTAGCCGTCGGCCAGAGCACGGTAGAACATACTCGAGAACTCGACTGCGGACAAGTCGGGAAAGGCAAATTGCGTGGCGATGACGGCGGGAATTCCCGCCCGCACCAGCGCAGGCGCAATGCCCATCAGCGGGTCCAGGGAGAACCGCCCCGTTTCGCAGGCATTCAAGACTGCCAGGCGCACCGAGTTCTGTTCGAGCAGGATGCGCAGACGTTTGGCATCGATAAGATCGGTGTCGCCCGACTCGTTCTCGAAGGCCAGCGAGCCGTTTGCACTCGACGCGTTGAAGACGCCGTGACCGATAAAGTGCCAGATGTGTACACCCCGCCGCAGGTCATTGAGTAGACCGATGCCGGTCGCCTGTTCTGAAATAGACAGGTGAACCAGGCGGCGTTCGACCAGCGGCGCCAGTGCACGACTGATACGCTCTTTTTCGCGCTCGCTGCTGAGTGGCGCCTGGTCGCGCGGGCTGGCGATAGAGACGAGAATGCGCAGCGGCGCCTGCACAGCCAGAGGCTTTGGTGGCTCAGGACATGCCAGATAGCGTACAACCGCCGTGCTGGTGGCCAGAGGGATGCCATCTTCGTCGCACATCAGTTCCCAGGGCAAGGCAGCGATCTCAGGGGGCTGAATGACCAGCTTGAGGCGCAGGTGCGTCCCTTCGCTGAGCCGCTGCTTGTTTTTGTGCCACGCCGTCAGCATGCGCGGTGGGAAGAGCGCAGTGAACAGGACGTTGCCGAATTGATGCAGAAACTCCTCGTCGGTGGCAAACGACTTGAGACGGATGAGACAGGCGCGCAGGTTGGCCGAGACCGGCGAGAGGTGGAGCGTGCCCGTCTGGCGACCGCCTGGCCCGCTCATGATCATCGGGTACCCTTTGCCGTGTTTTTCGTTGATTTCGAGAATGCAGTCTTCGAATGATGGGCGCACGAGTCGCGCACCTCCCTAAGGACGCTCTGATAACAAAGACGATGTTCTGCTGTTTTTGTTTGATCGTCCCCTTGACTCATTGCCCTGCATGTGGTATTACTTGGGCCAAGATGGCTGCCAGCCATGTCGACGGAGTGGCCTCGTTCTGACCGCAACTGCACAGCACTGCACTCGTTACTACTCTAGAGAAGAGCATGCCCCGATCAAGAGGAGAGAATACATGATCCGCCGTTCTGTACTTGTCATGGCGGCTGTTTGCGCCATCGTCCTTGCTGCCGTTCTGTCTGTAGCTGTTCGCGCCGCTCCCCCTGTGCTGGCGGCCAAACCAACCACGCGTGATGTCTGTCCGGGCCTCTGTGCATTCCCCTCGATTCAGGCCGCAATCGACGCGTCGGCAGACGGCGATACCATCCGCGTCGCGGGATCGCCAGGATCAGCATACGCCGAGCGGCTGATCGTGACCAAAACCATCGAGATTCTGGGTGGCTATGCAGGCCCCCCGGGCTGGCAGCGCAATATCGCAACATACACGACGATTGTCAACGGCCAGGGCAGCGGCACTGTGGTGCAGTTTGGCGCAGGCGCAGCCACATTCGAAGGCTTCACGATCACCGGAGGACAAACCGATCTCGATGGCGGCGGCATTCTGATCGAAGGCGCCTCGCCCCTCATCAGCGCCACGACGGTCATCAGCAACAACGCCAGCTCCTCCGGCGGGGGGATCGCCATCAAAGGCGGGGCACCGCGCCTGATCAATGACGTCATCATGAGCAATACAGCGATGGGCGGAGGCGGGTTGCTCATTGCCGACGGCGCCGATGTCGAGTTGCGCGGCACAACGATCTCGAATAATCAGGCCTACCTCTTCGGCGGCGGCTTGCTGGTGGTCAACGGTTCGTCGCCGCGCTTCGATGGCGGCATCATCCGCGCCAATCGCGCGCCCAGCGGCGGAGGCCTGCAGGCCTTTGACTCCACGGGATCAATGGTTGGCACGCAGGTGTCGGAAAATGCCGCGCAGAGCGGCTACGGCGGAGGCCTCAACCTCAGAACAACCAGCATGAGCATCCAGGCCAGCTCCTTCCTCAGCAACACCGCCTCGTTGGACGGCGGCGGCATCGCAATCGATGATTCGTTGGCCAGCGTCGCAGATTCGACACTGCAGGCGAACCATGCCCGCAACGGCGGCGGCATCTATCTGGCAGGGGCAGTGGGCGTCTTCTCGGGGAACAACGTTACGGGTAACTTTGCCGTCGAGAGCGGCGGCGGTATTGCCCTCGATCGTACCGCCCCCACCCTCGACGGCAACACCGTCATGTCCAATACCGCCACGCTGAACGGCGGCGGAATCGACATAACGGGCAACTTCTGCCCCGACCAAGATTGCACCAACCCTGCCTATCCGACTATCGTCAACACGATCATCGCGCGCAACACAGCCGGCGACAAGGGCGGCGGAGTACACATTGATTCGGGTACCGGGCCGACACTGCTGAACAACACGATCGTGGGCAACTCACTGGAGGGGATATTCATTGACGCCTACGCACAGGCCGGCATCACAAATACGATCGTCGTGAGCAACGGTCTGGGCATGCGCGCCCTTGACCCGTCCGCTCCGTCGGCAGACTTCAATCTGGTTTGGGGCAACAACCTGGCGGGCAATTATGTCGGAACTGCCCCCGGCATGCACGGCGCACATGACACCTCGGTCGATCCTTTGCTCGTTGCGCCCGCGACCAACAACTTCCGCCTGACAGCCAACTCGCCGGCCATCGATGCGGGCACCAATGTGGGTGCGCCGGGCAGTGATCGCGATGGCAACGTGCGCCCGCTGCTTGGCCGCTGCAACGGGCAGCAAATCGTCGACATCGGCGCCTACGAGTTCCTGTTGCCGCCAGGGGCGTGTGCGACGCCCTCAGCGACGCCCACGCTGACGACCCCGACGGCCACAGCGACACCGACGCCAGCCAGCACGGCAACAACGACAGCCACACGCACACACACGGCAACATCAACCGCGCTGCCCGCTGCAACTGGCACAGCCACAGCCTCGGCGACGGTGACGCGTACGCTGACCGTCACGCCGACGGGCACGCGTACGCTGACCGCAACGGCTACACCAACGCGCACGGCCAGCCCCAGCCTCACTGTGACACCGACGCGCTCATTGACGGCAACGGCAACGACAAGCCCAACGCGTACGGCGACAGCAACGCAGACGAACACGGTCACGCCAGCGTTGACCGCCACACCCAGCCTGACGCCAACGCCCACTCAAGTGTTGTATTACCTGTATCTGCCCGTGGTGGCGAGCAATCTGCTGCCGGATTGCGCGGCGTACGAGCCGAACGACAACATGAATGCTGCATGGGGTCCGCTCATCATGGGCATGCAGTATCGCGCCTACCTGTGCTCGTATGACTCTGTTGACTGGTACTATTTCGACGTGCCGCGAGCCGGTGCGGTGGCGGTTGACATGGTTGTTCCTGACCGCGTCGACGACAACGTGTCTCTGCATGCAGCGGATGGAACCATCATCGCCCAGTCCAATAACTTTGGCGAAGGCGTGGCCGAGCAGATCATCACCGTCGTGCAGAGCGCCGGCCGTTACTACGTGCGCGTTTCCCCGTTCACGCGTCGGGATCCAAACCAGCCCTATCTTCTGACCGTGAACTTCTTTTAGTACTACTACCGCACATCGGCGAACTGTCATGTGCCCACTGCAAAAAGGTTGTGTTCGCCCAACCGTCATTGCGAGAAT
>CAYOEZ010000195.1:0-9223 GCA_964402955.1 uncultured Ktedonobacterales bacterium
CGCCGCACTGGCTGGTGTCGCAGCCCACATGGGTGCCGGTGAGCAGCAGCGTCTCGCGCAGGAACTGGACCAGCAGCGTGCGCGGATCGACCTCGGCGGAAATGGCCTTGCCGTTCACGGTGACGGCGATGGGAATGCGCACGGCATTCATGGCGTCGGACATGCCCTACCTCCCTGATCCGGCCGCAAGCGGCGCGGGGTGGCCGATTGGCGTCTGCGTGTGGGCGACTATCGTTTCATCTATACTATAGATGACACAGCGCATGAAGTGATTGTGAGTTGGATCGGCCTACGCAGAGACGCATACAAGGGGAACTGAGCAACAGAACGGAGCCGCGGTCAACGCATACCAGCGTGGCCGCGGCTTTTCCCTTACGTGCTTCACAGGGTGTGCCACATATGCACGTTCTCGAGTCAACTAGACATAACCTAACGCATCACAGGATGCTCTCCCCAGGCGATAGGGTGGTCGTCGCTGTCTCCGGCGGCCAGGACTCGCTGTGCCTGCTGCACGTCCTGAAGCTGCTCGCCAGCGAGATGCGTTTTGGGCTACACGTGGCGCACCTCAACCACGGCCTGCGCGGCGCAGACTCAGATGCCGATGCCGCGTTTGTGCGGCAGACGGCGCTGGAGTGGGGGATTGCCGCAACTGTGGAGTCGGCCGACGTCTTGACCTACCGTAAAGAGCACCATCTGTCGCTTGAGGATGCTGCCCGCCGCGTGCGCTACGCCTTCTTGCGGCGCGTTGCAGTCGAGGTCGGAGCGGCAGCCATTGCCACAGGGCACACGGCAGACGATCAGGTGGAGACGATCATCATGCACTGGCTACGGGGGGCAGGGCCAGGCGGGCTGCGCGGCATGCTGCCCGTGCAGGCGCTGGCGGGCGGCGTGCGCCTGATCCGGCCTTTGCTTGACGTGACGCGCACGCAAACAGGCAGCTATTGCCGCGAGCACGGGCTAACCCCACGCCATGATCTCTCCAACGACGACAGCGCCATCCCGCGCAACTACGTCCGGAAGCATGTGATTCCTACATTGGACAAGGTCACGCCGGCGGCGCGGGCCAACATCCTGCGCACGGCGCGCATCCTGGCCGATGAAGATGCGTACCTCCAACAGCAGGTTGAACTGGCCTGGCAGGCGCTGGCAGGGGAGGGGGATGGCATCGTAACCATCGACCGCGCCGGCTGGCAGGCGCTGCCCGTCGCGTTACAACGGCGGCTGCTGCGCCAGGCCTGGCAGCGCCTCACCGGCAGCTACGATGACCTCTCCTGGCTGCACGTCGAGCGGGCGCTGCAGTTGCTGGACGGGCCTGTGGGCGCACAAATAAGCCTGCCGCACAACATGCGCGTGCAGCGCGGCTACACCACGGTAACGCTTGGCAGCAAGGACAGGGACGGGACCTCCTCGGACCTGCCATTGCTTGCCGTGGAGAGTCTGCCGGTCGCCGTTCCCGGCGTCACTATGCTGCCCGAGACAGAGTGGCGTGTGCATACTGAGATCGTGCGGAGTACGCCCGGACAGGATGCCCGGCTCAAGCAGCGTCCGCTCTGTGAGTCGTTCGACGCCGCCGTAGTCGGGCAGGCGCTGTTGCTGCGGCGCTGGCAGGCCGGCGATCGCATGCGACCCCTGGGCATGATAGGGGAGAAGAAGGTACATGACATAATGACGGACGATCGCGTCCCTCGTTCCCTGCGCCATAGTATCCCTCTCCTGACAATGCCCGGTCACATTCTGTGGTTCACTGGCTCACGGCGCAGCGAGGTCGGTCGTGTCACCGACGCAACGACGGAGATCATCGTCGTATCGTTTGAGCGTGGCAAACCACCAGGCTAAAGCCTTGCGCTACAGGTGCAAAGCCCTGCCGGGCTGCATCACTCTCACGAACACATGCTGGGTGTCTTACCCATAGCACGCAGGGCTCTATAGAACACCCCTTCGCTTACTCCCCGGCGCCGCATTCGCCCCTGTCTCAGATCATTCCTGCCCCGCTCCCCACTAATTCCCGCCCTACCAACTTCTTCTTGCCTTTCCGGCCGATGATTCACGCCCGCCTGTGGACATCGGGGAAGAAAACCGCTATAATGCAGTTGCTCATGTCCAACGGGGTGCAGAAGAGGCGGCTGTTGTTTCGGGAAGCTTGCCTGCAAGTACACACTATGATGGTTATGTAACGTATGGCTGGAAAGGGCCCGTCTGCATGGCCCTTGTCGTGGCCCAACCTGATGCTATCTCACTCACTATCCTAAGGAAGGTTTTTGCATGAATCGCATGCTACGTGTCTCGATAGTTGCCGTGGCGGTCTTGATCATCGCCACGACGTCATTTGTGATGGGCTTTGGCACAGCGTTCCTTGTCAACGGCGTGACGACACGCCAGGTTGCCGCGGCAGCCGAGCCGACGTTGCTTCCTGCTTCCACACTCAATCCGACAGTTGTGCCTGCAACAAGCGACCAGCCTCCTGCCGTCGCCAGTCCGACGCCAGCCAGCAAGGGCACGGTGCGCGATGTACAGGACCGCTTCCAGCTCTTCTGGGATGCGCTCAAGCGCATTTCCGACAACTACTATGACCAGAAGGTCATCGACCCGCAGAAACTAGTGTACGGCGCCATCAAGGGCATGGTCGAGACGCTCGATGACCCGCATACGTATTTCTCTCCCCCCGATCAGGTAAAGAGCAGCCGCGAGAGCCTTGAAGGGTCATTTGAGGGCATTGGCGCAACTGTCGAACAGAAGGACAACCGCATCCAGGTTGTCGCCCCCATCGATGGCACGCCGGCGCAACGCGCCGGACTCAAGCCGGGTGACTGGATCACGAAGATCGACGGCAGAGAGACGATGAATCTCTCGGTCAACGATAGCGTCAGCCTGATTCGCGGCCAGAAAGGCAGCACGGTGGTCCTGACGATTGTGCGCGAGGGCACGCCCGACCCGTTTGAGGTGGCCGTGGTGCGCGACGTCATCAGCGTCCCCAACGTCAAGTTGACCATGCTCGATGGCAACATCGCTTATGTCCAGCTCGTCAACGTCTTTAGCGCCAAGATGTCGGACGATCTCAAGGCTGCCCTGACCCAGGCCAGGCAAAAAGGCGCCACCAAAGTCATCGTCGACGTGCGTGGCAATCCTGGAGGATATCTCACCACCTCTGTCGAAGTCGCCAGCCAGTTCATTAAGAGCGGCGTGGTGGCCTATGAACTGACGCGCGATGGCAAGCGCACGCCGATTCCTGTCCAGTCCGGCGGCATCGCCACCGACTGGCCGATCGTCGTTCTGATCAACAAGGGGTCGGCCAGTGCCAGCGAAATCGTCGCCGGCGCCATCCAGGATTCCGGGCGCGGCCCGCTCATCGGTGAAGTATCGTATGGCAAGGGCTCGGTGCAGCAGGACTTCTCGCTCAGCGACGGCTCGGCCGTGCATATCACGATTGCCAACTGGCTCACACCCAAGGGCCGCAGTATCTCGAAGGTGGGCCTGACGCCAGACATCGAGGTGAAGCGCAGCGACGAAGATGTGAAGGCCAAGCGCGATCCTCAACTCGACCGGGCCGTACAGTATCTGAAGACCGGAAAGTAGCGCTAGCGGCTCTCTGTTATGTCGAGTCAAGGTACTTCCCTGCTCTGCACTCGACATATTGAAGGGCTATCATGTCACTTGTTGGATATTTGTTTCTGTATGGTAACTCACGCCCATGAAACGTCTGGCCAGGCGACTCTTGACACTGCTTCTAGCGCTGGCGACGCTTGCGGCCACGTTTGCCGCTGGCGTTGCCGTAGGGCCGCGCCTGTCGCTCAACGTGACACAGACTCCGAGCACAAGCAAGGCGCCTGTGTCGGCGCGTACCGAACGAGATATGGCCGTCGTGTCCGAGGCCTGGCGCATCATCGAGCGGGACTACTATGGCAACGCTCCCACGCGTGATGATCTGGCCCGCGGCGCCATACAGGGACTGGTCGCTGCCCTACAAGACCCGTATAGCGCCTACCTGACAGAGAATGAAATGAAAGCGTACCAGAGTGAGCTCGATGGCAGCTTGCAGAGCATCGGCCTTGCCGTCGAGAAACGAGACGGCGCGCTCGTCGTCGTCACTCCCCTCACTGCCTCCCCCGCGCAGAACGCAGGCATCCAGCCCGGCGACGTGATCGAGCGCATCGATGGCCGTAAAACTGCGTCCCTCACCCTGGGCGAGGCCATCGGCTTGCTGCGCGGCCCAGAGGGCAGCAAGGTTGCCCTGGCTGTCCTGCGCGACAGCAGCGGCCTGACGTTTACTGTCCAACGCGGCGCGGCCACTGCTCCCCTACTCTCCGGCCGCATGTTGGCTGAATCCATCGCTTATGTCAGCATATCGTTCTTCGATAATACGGTCGGTCGCGATCTGGGCAATCTGCTGCTGCGCATGCAGAACGACGGGATGCGCGGCCTGATCATCGATCTGCGCAACAACCCGGGCGGCTACCTCGATACTGCCATCGAGATCGCCGGCCAGTTTATCCCCGACGGCGTGGTGGTCTCACAGCGTGGACGAGCAGGCACGTACACATGGTCGTACAAAGATCAGGGCAGGTTACTGGTGGTGGACGGGCCGGATGGCAAGCAGTCCTCCCCTGTTCGCACCATCAACCAGCTCGACGCCAGGACGCCCCTTGTCGTGCTCATCAACAAAGGGACAGCCAGCGCAGCGGAGGTTCTGGCAGCAGCCTTGCAGGACTACGCGCGAGCCACACTCGTCGGCGAACGCACCTTCGGCAAGGGCGCAGTGACCGGCGACTACACGTTGAGCGACGGTTCGTCCATTCATATGATCAACGGACAGTGGTTTTCGCCTAAAGGGCGCACCGTCAGCGGTACAGGACTAACGCCGGACATCGCCGCTGAAGCCAACAGCAGTGAGCGTGCCGACACAGTCCTGGATCGAGCGGTCGAGTACCTGCTATCCAAGCGCTAAAGCTGTCGAGCCCATCCGTCCCGGGGAGCCGATTGTGGATGCGGGCGATTCGTGATCTACAGGCAAATCAACGCGCGCTTCTCACTCATGTTACGTCCTTACTATTGTAGAGCACACAAGTAGCTCTTTGGATGTGTTTGTCCAGAGATACCTGGCGTTAGCTGCGGCGGCGAGAGATGGAGTGATCCCTAGCCATCTCCTGCGCTGCGCCGGCCAGCGTCGCTGGGCGCAAATGGAGAAAGCAGATGACGCACAATTGGCGTGCACTCTTCCTCACGGTGACGGTAGCCTTCGTAGTGTTGGTCCTGACGTGCTTTTTGGCGCTGCCCGGCGTGTCGGCGCGTGAGCAGATCGGCCGGCCCGGGCCGGGCTTACAAGATGACACGCCCACCGCGACCGCCACACCAGCCTGCAATGTTGCGACCCGCATGGCAGACTACGGCCAGACTGGCTCAAGCATGACGGTTACGCCGCTCCTCAACTACGACCTGCCTGGGAACACTGAATGGGTCACAACCTGGAGCATCGAAGGTAAGCCGGGCACGGCCGTCACTGCAACCGTCCACCTGCTGCACTGCCAGGGCTACATCGATGACCTCACGTATTGTGCCGCTGACAGATCGGCTTATACGACCACGCACATCGTCCAGTTCACACTGCCTGGCCCGACCAGTACATTCTCGGTTCAGGAGAGCGTCCACTGTTGCGAGCTCGTTCAGGCCGACCTGGTGCGTATCAACAATTCACCGTGGGGCGCGAGCTTCTTTGACCGCAAAGCGACTGCGCCGTGGTGCCTGCTGCGGCTCACACCTTCGCCGACACCGTCGCGTACATCGACGCCAAGCCACACGCCGACGGCGACGCGCACCGATACACCGACAGCCACACCCAGCGTGACCCATACCCCCACGGCGACGCCGACCGACACAGCGACGGCCACGCCAACGGAAACGCATACGCCCACGTCGACCGCGACACCCACAGCGACGTCCACAGAAACCCCGACAGAAACAGCAACGGCCAGGCCAACAAAAACGCCAACGGAGACACACACCGAGACGGCGACGCCGACGCCGACCGACACGTCGACAGCAACGCCCACGCAAACAGCAACAGCGACGCCGACAGAGGATGCGACCTCGACGCCGACACCGACGGAGACGCCCACCGAGACGGCGACGCCAACGGAGACGCCCACCCAGACGGCGACAGCAACGCCGACCGATACGGCAACGCCCACAGAGACGCCAACGTCCACACCGACGCCGACATTCACTCCGACCAACACGCCGACGCGCACGTTCACGCCGACACGGACGCCCACGCGCACGTTCACGCGCACCTACACTGCGACGCTGACCAACACGGCTACAGCCACGCCGACAGAAACAAGCACAGCCACTGCCACCCCATCCATCTGTGGCTGGGGACAGGTCGGACTTCCCGAAGCCAAGAATCCGCTCACCGCGCCCATTGTCTATCCCGGCGGCGCGCTCGATATGCAGTGGTGGTCCGACGGAGGCAATGGCACCAACTGGGCCAGACTGATTGGCGACGGCAAGATGGTCAAGATCTGGAACGACCGCCTCAACCCGGCAGGCACCCGTGTGTGGATCGATGTCCTGCTCGACCCGGTCGTGGGTCCGGTGGTTGTGCGCCGGGAATGCTACACGTTGTCTCCCTGCTACCTGCACACGCGAGCAGGCCAGACCTACTACGTCAGGGCTCAGGTTCTGACCGGCGTGGGCTGCACGCACTGGAATTTCGACGATCCGTAAAAACACAGGAGCCATCGACATGAAGCGCACGCATGGGCGTGCTCGTTCTCTCTTGCTCCTGGCTGGCATAGTCTTCATTCTGGTGTGCTGCCTGACCGTGACTGACCAGGCAGCCACCGCCGCGCCAGAGGGACCCACCGCGGCCGGCACGCCGACGGAAACCCCGGCCTGCACCATCAGCAGGATTCAGGCCGACTACGGCCAACATTACGACGGCATAAACATCACGCCACTCGATCAACACGATGAAGATGGCGGCAGGCTGTGGGTCGCCACGTGGCGCGCAACGGGAGGCCCCGGGCGCAGCGTTCGCGCCAGCGTCGAGGTCCTGCATTGCCGTGGGGTCATCGACAATCTCGGTTACTGCGCGGCTGATCGCTCGACCTATACAAACACCTACGCCATCAACATCACTATCCCGGCCTCCGGAATTGCAGACTTCTCGATCGTCGACGAGGTCAGTTGCTGCGAAATCGCCCAGGCTGACTTGACCTATGTCAACGATTTCCCCTGGGGATCGAGCTTCTTCGATCGCAAGGCCGTCGCCGCGCGCGCCTATTGCGCCGTGGCGCGCTTTGCAACGAGCACGCCAACCCTATCGCCTACCAGCACTGGAACTCCCACATACGCGCCCACGGCAACCGAAACGGGCACCGCCACAGCCACGCCTAGCCGGACAGCGACGCCCACTGCCACTGACACCCACACCTCGACAGTGACGGCGACGCCGACGTCAACTGCGTCGGCAACGGCAACGCAGACGACCACAGCGACAGCGACGCCGACGGATACGCCAACCAATACACCCACATCAACCGCAACGGATACCGCCACAGCGACGCTCACGCCGACCGATACAGCCACGGCAACAGCGACGGCAACCGATACAGCCACGGCATCCGCTACGCCGACCGGCACAGAAACAGCCACGGCCACGCCAACCCCGACCCGGACTCCAACGGCAACGCGAACCAGCAGCGCGACCACTACAGCCACGCGCACATTCACTGTCACGTCCACGGCCTCGACCACACACACATCCACATCCACTCCCACTGCCACACCATCCAATACAGCTACGGCGACACCCACAGAGACGGCCACCGTGACGCCAACCAACACCCGCATGCGGCTCTACCTGCCGCTGATCGTCAGCAATTTCTGGCTGCCCACGTCTACGGCAACTGTCACATGGACGCCCACCCAGACTCGGACAAGGACGAGCACCGCCACACGCACGGGCACAGCCACCAGCACACCGACGGCTAGGAAACCCGTTGTGACCGTCACCATCGATCCAGGAATGAAGAACCCCAAAGGGCTGGCCATCGATCAAGCCCACCAGGCTCTCTATGCTGTCGCGCGTGACACGAACGAGGTCTATGTCATCTCGCTCCTCAACTACGCAACGCAGCAGCGTGTGTCCGTCGGTGCCGCGCCATTTGGCGCCGCCGTTCTCAATGGCGTGGCATATATTGCTAACTACGACAGCGGCACCGTCTCGCGCATCGACCTGGACACCAACACGCGCCTTTTGCCCGACATCGAGGTCGGCCCGGGCCCCACCTGGGTCGCCGCCGACCCCGTCAGCGGGCGCGTCTTCGTTGTCACCCACGGCGACAACGGCGTGGTCGTGCTGCGCGGCGATAGCATCTGGAAGCGATTCGGGGCAGGCCGCGGCGCGTTTGCCGTGGCTGTCGATAGCGCCAACCGCCGCGCCTATGTCAGCAACCGCGATGAGAACACGGTGACGATCATCAGCATTGACCGCGACTATACGATCGGAAACCTGCGCCTGGCCGGCTCGCCGTTCGGTTTGACAGTCAACGAGACTAATGGTAAGCTCTACGTGCTTCATGGACGTTATCCACAGGACTGCCCGGCGCGCTGGCTGACAATCTTTGATCGTCGCGGCGCGTGGCTGAAGGACATCTCTGTGGGAGACTCGTGTGACGGAGGAGGGCTTGCCGTGAACCCTGCCAACGGGCGCCTCTACCTGGCTGCGACTGCCAGCAATGAGGTTTGGGTTCTGGGGCCAGATGACAGAGTGCGATTTGTGCTGACGACTGCTGATGGCATCGGGCAGGCGCCGTTTGGCCTGGCGATCGATCCACTGCAGGGGCGCATCTACGTCAGCAACAAGAACGATGGAACCATTAGCGTCATCTCCGATCCATGACCGTGAGCGTTATCCCAAGGCACCATGCCATTGCCCATAGGGTGTTGAACAATGGTGGTTTCCTGCGTAGCATAGCCCCTCGTGGGCGTCGAAAGCCCCGAATACGGCCAATTCGACGGCCACAAGGGCCGATGCTACACGTTTCGGTGCCTTGTTCAACACCCTCGGCGCCAGGAGTGTCGTTTCTAGACAATAGCGGCTCGCGAGCCCCCCAAACCTCGCCACGTGGAGGCAGAATCGGGGTGAAATGCCCCAGATTCGCCTGATTTCACGGCAGATTTCGGCCTTGCTGGACGGCCTGGTGCTAAAAACGATACTCCTGCC
>CAYOEZ010000196.1:0-9195 GCA_964402955.1 uncultured Ktedonobacterales bacterium
CGATTCTACAATCGTATCAGAGTATACATGGCAAGCGCATCATCGGCGGCAACACATCGCGCAGCCCGGCCTATGTGCTCCCCTATTTCGCACAGATACCCGTTGTGAGCTCGATCATTGCCCTGGAAGAGGGGCGCAGCGTGGACGCAGCCACTATGAACGCCGACCGCGCCCAGGCCGCCAGCGTCCTCAACTTCCTTGACCTGCGCTACGTCGTCGTGCATGGGAACGATGTCAACGGGCCTGTTGACGCCTACATCCAGTCCGTCCTGCCTGTTGAGCGATTGGCAGCGGGAACGGGTGAGGTGCAGAATGCCTTCTGGCATTTTGGCTCCGACGGCAACTGGGTCGAGATGAAGACCGAGAACGCCGCCTGGGTGCTCTACGCCCTGCGCACAGCGCCGCCGCAACCGGTCACAAACGTTGACCTTGGCGCAACAACGGCGCAGATGCAGCTTGCGGCGGGCTGGTCGCGCCCCGAAACGATGGGCGAGACGACATTCTGCTGGGCTGTGCAGCGCCAGACGCTGGCGCTGCTGCGCCTCGATCACCCCGCCGCGGCGACGCTGACGCTGCGCGCTGCGCCGTTCTCCTACGCCAACGCCCCCGCGCAGCAGGCGACCGTCACCATCAACGGCCACACGGTCGGCAAGATCGAGATGAGGGACGGCTGGCAGGAGTATACCCTGCAAGCGCCGGCGTCAGCGCTACAGAGCGGCATCAACCAGATCGGCCTGAACTTTGCCCACGTTGCGTCGCCGGCGCTGGTGCTGGGCAGCGACGACCAGCGCACCCTGGCCGCAGCGGTCGACTGGATAAGACTGGACGTCCCATGAAACACTCACGTTCCGACATTGTTCTGGCGCTGGCCGTGGGTCTGGCAGCCTTCATCGTTTACCGCCTGACACTGGCCCCCACCGTGCTCCCCGCCGACAGCGGAGAGTTCCAGTTTGCCGCGCCCTTGCTCGGATTGGCTCATCCCACCGGCTACCCGCTCTACCTTTTGCTCGGCAAGGCGTGGACAATCCTTGTTCGCCTGGGCGATATCGCCTTCCGCATGAACCTGCTGTCGGCGGCGTTTTCCGCTGCGGCGGTGGCCATGCTCTACCTGCTGGGCAAACGCCTGGGCTTGGGCATCGTCCCGTCTTTGCTGGCGGCGCTAATGCTGGCTTTCTCGTACACGTTCTGGTCGCAGGCCACGCGCGCCGAGGTCTACGCGCTGAACAGCCTGTTTACGATCGTGTTGTTGTATCTGGCTGCACCGGAGAGGGGGGCGTCGGGCACGATGCCCGATGGAGCGGGGCAGGCTCTGCCCGACCGACAAGGCGACGCGTCGGGCGCGCTGCACAACCAGCAAGGAGGCGACGGATCGGGCGCGATGAGCGAGCAGCAAGCGGATCAGGAGAAGCGGTACTGGCTGCCGCTCCTCTTCGTGTTTGGCCTCGCCCTGACCCACCACCGGACAGCCATGTTGCTGATTCCGGCGCTGGCGCTGTTAGCTGCGGGCAGGCGGCAGGCAGCAGGGAGCGACGGGCAGGCAGCAGCACCTAGTAGCCGACCAACACGACGCCTACCCAGTCTCCCAACCATGCTCCTGTGCCTTGGCGCGTTCCTGCTGCCGCTGCTGCTGTATCTCTACATTCCGCTGCGCGGCGCGGCGACGCCGTATCTGCGGCTGGCGGTCGGCGGCGGGCCCGATCTGGTGCTCTACCAGAACTCGCCCGGCGACGCCATGGCGCTGATCCTGGGCAGCGTCTTCCGCGGCAGCCTGATCGTGCCCGACAGTCTACACACGACGGCACGGCTGGGCATGATGCTCGATCTGCTACGCCAGCAGATCGGACTTGCGGGAATTGCCGTGGCAGTCATTGGCCTGTTTGCGCTGCTGCGGCGAGCGCCGCGGCTGGCCGTGTCGCTCGTGCTGGCCTACCTGGCAGTGGCCGGGTTCTGTTTTATCTACTTCATCGGCGACATTTCTGACCTGTTTACCCCATCATACATCCTTGCCATCCTCTTCGTGGGCGCCGGCGTCGCCTTCCTGGGCGACATGGCAGGCGGAATCGCCCGCGCGCCCGCGCGCGCTCTTGTTCTGGCGCTGGCGGCTGTCCTACCCCTGACGTTCCTGGCCGGCAACTACAAGGCTCTCGATGAGAGCGGGCAAACCGCCACACGCAGCGCATGGGAGACAATCTTGTACCTGCCATTGCCGCAAGGAGCGATTCTCGTCAGCAACGACCGCGACGAGATGACGCCCATGTGGTATCTACAGTACGTCGAGAATCAGCGCCGCGATCTGGTCGGGCTGTTCCCCCAGATCAAACCGGGCAAGGACTTCGCCACGCTGGGCACGCTGCTCGACTGGCTGCTCGCGCGCGGCCAACAGCCCTACCTCATCAAACCAATGCCCGGGCTGGAGATCAAGTACCGCCTCCGGCAAGCGGCCGGCCTCACCCAGGTCAGCGGCTTTGCCGTCGCCTCGCCCGCCCCAATCGGCAAACCTGTGGGCAAGAGCTTTGCGGGCGTCGTCGAACTCAGCGGCGCCACTGCTCCGAACGATGCGTCGCCCGGCGGCGTACTGGCCGTTACCCTCTATTGGCGACCGCTGGCGCCCATGAGCGAGAACTACCATGTGTTCGTCCAACTTGTGAACGCAAACGGCGAACGCGTGGCGGGCAGCGACCATCGCCCCGGCGATATCTTCTACCCGACGTCCGTCTGGAACACTCCTGACGTCCTGGCTGACCGCCACGTCCTGGCCTTGCCTGCCGCGTTGCCTGGCGGCGACTATACGCTGCAGGCGGGCATGTACACCTACCCGGCGATGACCCGGCTCCTGGCGACAGGAAGCGACGCGACCACAGTGGATGTGGCCGCGATTCACGTCCGCTGATTGGAGCACGATGGTGTGGAATGCGCCGGCGCCCGTCGTCGCACTCTATCAGTAGTTTTGCGGGGGAAACGATGAGCCTGACCATGAGCGATGTCGAGAAGCTGGTGCCCGATGCTGTGGAGCATCTCTACGACTACTCCTACCTTGGGACACACCCTCTTGCTCATCTGCGCGTCGTCGCCACGATGACAACACACGACCACATGCCGTTGACCCACGTTGATCGCGGCCGCGCTCTGAGCAAAGCGCTGCAGGCTGCTATCGCTGAGCTCAAGCCGGACGATGAACCGGCCAATGGGAGGAGAGAAACGCGCTTTTACACACTTCTCTACGATGCCTACCATGAAGGCAAGGAGAATCGCGAGGTAGCCATAGCCTTGTCCATCAGCGAAAGGACCTTCTACCGCGAGCGCCGCCGCGCTCTGCAAGCCTTGGCGCAGATCGTGTGGGACGTCGAAATTGCATGATAGCGCCGACTCAGGGAAAGCGTGGGCGTCGCATGTCATACACGTGGCAGATGAATGGCAGATGGGCATATTGCACTTCCCTCGCCAGTGTGCTATAACACCCCAGGTTTGTAGCAGCACTGGGAGTTCCCCCGTCCGCGTGGGATAGCCGTCACGCGAAGAGCATGCAGGCCAGCGTCTGCACCCCCGGCAGTACCAGGCGTTTGCAGTACGAATTCCCGTATCTCTGTTTTCAAGCGGCTAGCAGCCTGTCGGAGAGAGTTGTCTCACCGCAGAGACGCAGAGTACGCAGAGGTTTTGATGGTTTTCTGTGCTCTTTCTCGGCGATGCCCGATACAGCGGGGCAGGCTCTCTCTGCGTCTCTGCGGTAGAAAAAGAACCCCCGCATCGGCTCTCCGACAACCTGCTAGAGCAACACTCTGCTTTTGGAGGTGACAGCACGACCATGACTGACGCCATCATCATGACCAGGGGGCTGACAAAGTCGTACGGTAAGCAACGAGGGGTTATCGAGTTGAACCTGGAGGTGCAGAAGGGTGAGGTGTTTGGTTATCTCGGCCCCAATGGGGCAGGCAAGACCACAACAATTCGTACCCTGCTCGATTTCATTCGCCCGACTCAGGGGCAAGCGTCCATCTTTGGGCTCGATACACGCGAGCGCAGTACCGACATCCACGCGCGCATCGGCTACGTCCCCGGCGAGCTTTCACTCTACGACAACATGACCGGTGCGCAGTATCTGCACTTCATCGCTAACTTGCGCGGTGGTGTGGACTGGACGATCGTCGAGGACATGGCGCGGCGCCTGGGCGCCGACCTGTCGCGCCCTCTGCGTGGGTTGTCCCACGGCAACAAGCGCAAGATCGTTCTCATCCAGGCGTTCATGCACAAGCCGGATCTGATCGTCCTCGATGAGCCATCGAGCGGGCTGGACCCTCTCGTGCAGCAAGAGTTCTACCAGCTTATTCGAGAGGTGAAGGCCGATGGAAGAACGGTCTTCCTTTCATCACATGTTCTGCCCGAAGTGGAGCGCGTCTGCGACCGCGTCGCTATCATACGCGAGGGTAAGCTGATCGCGGTTGAGGAGATCAGCACGCTCAAAGCACGCGCACTGCGCCGGCTTGAGATCCATTTCGGCGCGCCGGTGCCGCACGAAGCCTTTACCAGGGTCGAGGGCGTCCGTGATGTCACAATCGACAACCTCATTTTGCAATGCACCGTGGCCGGCCCACTCGATGCGCTGGTCAAGACGGCAGCCCGCTTCAATGTCGTCAACATCATCAGCCAGGAACCGAGCCTGGAGGAAATCTTCCTCACCTACTACGGAGGAGGCGCTAACCATGCTGCGTAACATCTTTTTCAAGACTTTATGGGACCAGCGCCGCGCATTCGTGTGGTGGGCCATTGGCCTGATGACGCTGTCCCTCTACACCGCCGGGCTCTATCCATCGATCGCCACACCGCAGTTCAGCGAGTACATAAAGGCGCTGCCACCGGCTCTCACCGCGCTGTTTGGCGACTCGTTCTCCCTGGCGACGGCTGCGGGTTACCTCAACGCCTACTTCTTTGACATGATGGGACCCATCATCTTTGTCATCTATGCCATCAGCGCCGGCTCCGGCGCAATCGCCGGTGAGGAAGAGCGCGGGACGCTCGACATCCTTCTGGCCGGCCCCACGAAGCGACGGGCAGTCGTGCTGCACAAGTTCGCCGCGATGGTTGTGGGCTCGTTCCTGCTTGGTTTCTTCATGTGGGCCGGGCTGGTTCTCACTTGCCTGCTTGTCAACATCCAGATCAGCTTTGTGCGATTGGCCGAAGCGAGCGTCGGTTCAGTTCTGGTTGGGCTGGTCTTCGGCAGCCTGGCGCTGGCGGTGGGCTGCAGCCGCGGCAGCCGCGGCCTGAGCATGGGCCTGCCCGCAGCCGTGACGCTGGCCGCCTATGTACTCAAGATCTACGCGCCGCTGGTCGAGGCCATGAAGCCCTATCAGAAACTATCGCCTTTCTACTATGCCAACGCTGCCAAACCCCTGCTCAATGGCCTTAACTTCGGTCATACCGCCATCCTGGCGGGACTGTGCGTGGTTCTGCTGATCGTTGCACTGATCGCCTTCCAGCGTCGCGATGTGGCGGTGTGAGAGCAGGGTATAGGGTATAGGGTTCAGGGTTCAGGACGTTGTTTCACCGGAACGCGGTGATGGGGCAGATCGCCGTTGATCTGTCCCATCACCGCGTCTTCCCGAAGCCATGCCTGAACCCTGAACCCTGAACCCTATACCCTATACCCTATACCCTGCCCTCCGCTACTTCGTCCCATACTGCCGGTCGCCGGCGTCGCCGAGACCGGGCACGATGTAACCGGCAGGCTTGCCGTCCTTGCCGTCCGTCAGATGATCATCCAGGGCAGCGATATGGATGTCTACGTCCGGGTGCGATTGCTGCATGTGATGCACACCTTCCGGCGCAGCGATCAGACCCATGAACTTGATACGCCCGGCGCCCCAGCGCTTCAGAATATCGACCGTCGCCACGGCTGAGCCGCCCGTCGCCAGCATCGGGTCAAGGATAATACAAACCTGCACCGTCGGCGAAACGGGCAGCTTGTTGTAGTACTCGACCGGCGCGAGCGTCCTGTGATCACGATAGAGGCCGATATGCCAGACCTCAGCCATCGGCATCACTTCGAGCATAGCGCCAACCATGCCCATCCCCGCGCGCAGAATGGGCACCAGCCCCACTTGCTCGCCCATCTTCTTGCCCATCATCTCTTGCATCGGCGTATGGATCGGGCGGTCCATAAGGAGCAGATCTTTGAGAGCTTCATAGGCCAGCAGCCACGTGATTTCGCGTACCAACTCACGAAACTTCTTCGGCTCTGTTTCAACCATGCGCAGCAGCGTCAGCTTGTGCTGAATCAGTGGATGACTAGAGACAACAACAGACATGATACCCTCCCACAAAGAATCTCAGCGCAGCGTTGCGGCCCAGCGCCGCTCCAAACGATTGCTGACCAGCGACAGAGCATAACAGACACCGAAATAGATCAACGCCACAATGAAAAGTGCCTCCAACGGGTTGTTGTTGAGACGGCCGTTATAGACGCCACGATAGATGATCTCGCCGGCGCGCAGCAGCTCGGTCATGCCGATGACAACGCCAAGCGACGTGTCCTTGAGCAGCGTGATGAACTGCGCCACCAGCGGCGGAATCATGCGCTGCAGCGCCTGTGGCAAAATCACATGCCGCATCGTCTGGCCATAGCTCAGGCCAAGCGAACGCGCCGCCTCGGTTTGCCCCTTATCAATCGAGAGAATGCCGGCGCGGATGATCTCGGCATTGATCGAGCTGGTGTAGATCGTCAGGGCAATGATCACCGCCCATTCCACCGACACCTGCAAGCCCAGCTTGGGCAGGGCAAAGAAGGTGAAGATGATCATCAGAAACACGGGCAGAGCACGCATTGTCTCGATATACAAAACGGACGGCACGCGCACAATCTGCACCCGCGACAGCCTGCCCAGCGCCAGCAACACGCCAAAGATGATGCTCAGAATAATGGAAACAGCGGCGGCGAAAATCGTCGCCTGCAAGCCACGCAGCAAGAAAAGCCAGGTGTGATAGTCGGTGAAGGGAGTCCAGTTCATCGCTACCGTCCTTTCGGCGCCAAGCGCCGCTCCAGTGCATTGACCAGAGCACCCAACGGCAGCGTGAGTGTCAGGTAAAGGATACCCACGGCAATGAACACCTCAAAGGTGCGGAACGTGCGCGAGTCGAGCACCTCCCCCTGGTAGACAAGCTCGGCCACAGCAATCGTGCTTGCCAGCGACGTATTCTTGAGCATGGCGATGAAGAGATTGCCCAGCGGCGGCACGATGATGGCGAACGCCTGCGGCAGAATCACATAGCGCATAGACTGCACATAGCTCAGGCCAAGCGAACTGGCCGCCTCGATCTGCCCCTTGTTGATGGCCTGAATGCCGGCGCGCACCACTTCGGCCACAAAAGCCGCCGTGTAGATGGACACAGCCCACAACGCCGAATCGAACGCCGAGAGCGTGATGTTGGCGCGTGGCAGGGCATGGTAGAAGTAGAACAGGACAATAAGCAAAGGAATATTGCGGAAAAACTCGACATAGACCGTGCTCAGGGTACGCCCAAGCCGGCTGGGTACAACGCGCAGGACGCCGACCAGCGTGCCCACGATCAAGCTGGGCGGAATCGCAGCCAGTGTGAGCAGAACCGTCGTGCGATACCCCTCCAGCAGAAAGGGCAGGTTGTCAATAGCAACCTTACCGAAGAAATCGGTGGGCATGACTGAGTCCTACAGCGCTATGGCCGCCGCTTCGTTGCGCCAGCAGCGGACAACACGAGAGAGCATACAGCATATGGACAGACGGGACAAGGTACGGTCTCTTCCGCCGTTGTCGCTGGCGGAAGAGACCGTTGCATCGATGGTGCATTATGGCTGTGGCGCTGTCTTGACAATCTCGCGCCAATCGTCGAGCGGCGGTTCCGGCGTCGTTACGCCGGACTTGTCAGCGATCTCCTTCTTGAACAGGGTCTTCCAGCCGCCGCCAGTCTTGAGCGACTTGAGGACACCGTTGACAAGCTCCACCATTTCCGGGTTGCCCAATTTGATGCCGATGCCATATGGCTCATAGGTGAACTGCCCGCCGACCAAGGCCAGGTTCTTGTCCTGGCTGGCAAAGCCCAGCAGGATGTTGTCGTCGGTGCTGACAGCGTCGGCGCGCTTGCCGCCCATGGCCGTCACACACTCAGAATAGGAATCAAACAGAACCAGTTGGGCGGTGGGAACGAACTTACGGATGTTGGCTTCCGACGTTGAGCCTTTGGCGCTACAGACGGTCTTGCCGCCAAGGTCTTTGATGCTCTTGATGGCGCTGCCCTTGGGGACGAGCAACGACTGGCCGGCCAGATAGTAGACGCTGGAGAACGCAATCTGCGTTTCACGGTCGGCGTTGACGGTCATCGTGGAGATAACCAGATCAACCACATCCTGCTGCAGGAAGGGAATGCGGTCCTTGGAGACAGCCTGCTTCCATTCCACTTTCTTCTCGTCGCCGAAGATTTTCTTGGCGATTTCTTTGCCGATGGCGACATCGAAGCCCTCAACCTGGCTGGTCTGGGGGTTCATATAGCCAAAGAGGGGAACATCATACTTGACGCCGATGATCAACTTGCCGCGATCCTGAATCTTGCGCAGGAGCGTGCCTTCCTTTGCCTTGCCAACGCTGCTGCCGCCCGTGGCGCCACAGGCGGTTACAAGCAACGCAACGACAACCACGAGCGAGACAATGGTAAAGAGACGTTTCATCGTTCTTTCCTCCTCAGTTTTTGTGCTGCCCATTCTCCGTCTGGTAACCAACGCACGCGTACGTCTCAGTGGCCCTTAACCACCCCCTCTCGGAGTGCGTGCATCGTTGCACCGGGTATGCGCCAGCCCGCCACGTCGACACAGACGCTGCGGAGCCGGCCGGCGAATCGGACCTAGTGCTTGAGAATCTTGCTGAGGAACAGCATCGTTCGCTCTTCTTTGGGATTGGCGAAGAAAACGTCGGGCGGAGCTTCCTCGACGATAGAGCCTTTGTCCATGAAGACAACACGATGGGCCACTTCACGAGCAAAACCCATCTCGTGGGTGACGACAATCATCGTCATGCCATCGCGTACCAGGTCTTTCATGGCATCCAGCACTTCCTTGATCATCTCTGGGTCAAGGGCCGATGTCGGCTCGTCGAACAGCATCACCTTGGGCGCCATGGCCAGGGCGCGGGCAATGGCCACGCGCTGTTGCTGGCCGCCGGAGAGGTGACCGGGATA
>CAYOEZ010000197.1:0-2366 GCA_964402955.1 uncultured Ktedonobacterales bacterium
GGTTAGTAGCCCAATCTCTGCTCTCCTCTCTTGGAGGCTTAAGTTAGCGCATATGCCCCTCTACCCCCCGCTTCATTTGTACGATCAATGTGCGCTCCTGACCGGGCAGGACGGTGCGCGGGTCAAGGAGCAGCGTGTTGCGCTCGATGCGGGCGATCACCGGCGGCCTTCCTGCGCGCAGGGCCGCGCTCAGGCGCGCCACGGCCGGCTCTTTGCCCCGAACGGCGTCGTCTGTCAGGCGGATGGCGACCAGGCGGGTGGGCAGCGTCTCGCCCGGCAAGGAGCCGCCGCCAATGGTAGACTCGCCGGTGCTGACGGTGGCGCTGGCGACGCCCGGCCAGGCGCTGATTTCGTCTGCCCACGCCTGCGCCTGGTGCTCGATGTCAGCGAGAGTTCGCGCCATCATCATCCACACAGGAATCTGTGTTGCGGCCTCACCGTGCACATAGTGGAGTAAGGTCGCCTGGAGCGCAGCCAGCGTCATCTTGTCGACGCGCACGGCGCGGGCCAGCGGGTGGCGCTTGAGCCGGGCAATCATGTCAGCTTTGCCCACAATTAGCCCGGCCTGGGGGCCGCCCAGCAGCTTGTCGCCGGAGAAACAGGTCAGATCCGCCCCTGCCGCGATGCTTTCCTGCACCGTCGGCTCATGCATCAGACCATAGGCCGCGCTATCGAGAAGTGCTCCTGAGCCAAGATCGTTGATAATGGGTATGCCACGTTGCCGCCCCAGAGCGCAGAGCTCAGCCAGATCGACGCTCTCGGTGAAGCCAACGACGCGGAAGTTGGACGAATGGACGAGCAGCAGGGCAGCCGTGCGGGCGCTGATGGCGTCGGCATAGTCGCTCAGGCGGGTGCGGTTGGTCGTGCCCACATCCACGAGCTTTGCTCCGCTCTGGCGCATGACATCGGGGATGCGAAAGCCGCCGCCGATTTCCACGGCCTGGCCGCGTGAGACAATGACGTCTTTGCCTTTGGCCACTGCCGAGAGAGCGAGCAGGACGGCTGAGGCATTGTTGTTGACGGCCATGGCCGCCTCAGCGCCGACCAAACGCGCCAGCAAGCGCTCGATGTGGGTATGACGTGAGCCGCGCTGGCCCTCCGCCAGGTCGTACTCGAGATTGGAATAGCCACGGGCGACGGCGGCAACGGCGGCCAGCGCCGCCTCGCTCAGGGGCGCTCGTCCCAGATTGGTGTGAATGACAACGCCGGTGGCATTGATGACAGGCGTGAGCGTGGGCTGCCACGTGCGCTCAACTGCATCCACAACCGAGCGGATAATCTGGCGCTCGTCAGGCAGGTCACCGCCGGCGCGCATCGTCTGGCGAACGGCATCCAATACGGCGCGAATGCCGTCGACGACCGCATCGTGCGAATATGTGCTGACGAGAGCCTGCATCTCGTCTTGCTGCAGCAGGTGGTCGACGCCGGGCAGGCGGCGCAAGGTGTCTGGCATGTGTCTCTCAGGAGGCGTCGGCAGTCTTCGAGTCGCCGGATGCCGGTGATTGCTGCTCTGCGCGCAGGATATACAGAGCAGCCTGGGTTCTTGACTTGATGCCCAGCTTCTTGAAGATGTCGTGTACGTGCACGCGCACGGTGTTGACGCTGATGCCGAGACGAACGGCGATTTCTTTGTTGCTGGCGCCATCGGCGACGATGCGCAGAATCTCCATTTCGCGCTCGCTCAGGACAGGCGTGGCGGGCTGCGCTTTGGGTGGGCGTCCACGCCCTGGTATACGCTCAGTTAGCGCGCCCTTGACTAGCCAGTTGCGTATGGTGGCGCTGGTTGTCCCAAAGCGAGTTGCCAGTTGCGCGGCGCTCATGCCGGCTGTCTGCCCCTCGACAAGCCGCTGCCAACTGCCGGGTCCCAAGCGCAGATCGAAGCGGCTGCCGACGCTTGCAGCGCGCGATGGCGGCGTTGCAGGTTCAGACGTGGGCGTTTGCCCACGCGCCAGGCTGCCGGCAAGCTCCATGACGCGTCCGACCAAAGCGGGCGCCAGCGAGCGCGAACCGTGGTAGACGTCCTTGATGGCGCGCACCAGGTCTTCATAAAGGATGCTCTTGAGCAAGTAGCCCTGCGCGCCAGAGCGCAACGCCTCGACCAGGTATTCATCTTCGGCGTAGGTTGTCAGAATGATGATACGCAGGTCGGGATGCGCTGCTCGCAGGCGGCGCGTGACCTCGAGGCCATCCATGCCCGGCATGCGGATGTCGAGCAGGATGACGTCGGGATGGAGGGCATCCACCTGGCGCAGCGCGCGTTGGCCGTCGCCGGCTTCACCGACGAGGTCAAACTCGGCATTGTCGGCCAACAGGCTCTGCAAGCCCTGGCGTACGACGATATGATCATCGACAATCAGAACGCGTAT
>CAYOEZ010000197.1:2466-9158 GCA_964402955.1 uncultured Ktedonobacterales bacterium
GGTACATCGAGTGTAAGGCGTGTGCCCTGGCCGGGCTGCGACTGGATGTCGAGCTGGCCGCCCAGGTTGCGGGAGCGCTCGCTCATGCTCATCAGACCCAGGTGGCCCGTGGCTGCTTGGGCGTCATCGAGCGAGAAGCCGCTGCCGTTGTCTTCGATGGTAAGGCGCAGGCGGCCCGGCGTAAAGCGGGTCGCAATGGCGACCTGCGTGGCGTTGGCATGCTTGCGAATATTGGTCAGCCCTTCTTGCACGATGCGATAGACGCCCACTTTGGTCTCGGACGCCAGATCGACAACGTCGCCTTCTGATGAAAACGAGCAGGCGACACCTGTCGACTCCTGCCAACTAGCCGCATACTTCTCAAGCGATGGGACAAGACCACGGCTATCCAGCGACGTCGGGTGCAGATCAAAAACGATACGGCGCATCTCGACGACAGTCTGATCCATCAATTGGCGAGCACGCTCCAGCTTGGCGCGAGCTTCCTCGGCATGGCCGTTGCCGACGTTGCGGCCGGCGGCCTGAAGCTCGTAGCCGGCGGCGATGACAAGCTGGATGACGCCATCGTGAATATCGAAGGCGATGCGGCGGCGCTCATCTTCCTGAACGGCATTGGTGCGCACGAGCAACTGCTGCAGTTGCTCCGACTGGCGAACGATCTCCTGCTTGGCCTGGGTCAGATCGCTGATCGTGGCATCGAGATTGCGCGCCATGGCGTTGAACGTGTCGGCCAGGGTCTGCATCTCGTCGCCGGACGTGATGGCGATCGTACGCTTGAGGTCGCCTTTGCTCAGATGACGGGCATGGCCGGTCAGCTCGATAATCGGCTGCACGAGCACGGTACCCAGAATCTGCGTCAGGGCGAGTGTCATGGCGACAATGAGGACGAACAAGGCGACCTCACGCCGTGTGGCGGCCTCGACCGGAGCAAGCGCTGCGCTGCGCTGCCGATAGACGCCCATGACCCAGCCCAGCGACGAGATACGGGTCTGCGCGCCAACGTAGGGCTGGCCATCGATCGGTGAGACGATATCCGAGCTGGTGGGATGAGTTGCCGTGGTCTCCGCCACAAAGGGCAGGCTTGACCAGTCGCGCTGGCTTGCGCTCAGATCAGGAGTCTGAGTACTATAGAGTACCTGTCCACGGTTGTCAAGGATGACGATCTGGTCGCCCGCAGGAAGGCTAGGCAGCACATCGCGCAGACTGGCCGATTCGATGCCGGCGCAAATGGCGCCGCCCGGGGTTGGCGAGCGCAGGCCGAGACAAATAGCAAAACCCGGCGACTGGCGCTGCCCGGAAACTATGTTGATCTTCAGCCCGCTATCGGCCCAAACCTGCCCCTGCTGCAGCACGGCCAGCGCTTCGGGCGCAGCGGACATGTCTTGTCCGACGAGGAGCGCTGGATCGGCAGCCACAACCTTGCCGCGCGCGTCGAGATAGGCCAGGTATTGGGCGAAAGGTTGTAGGGAGCGACTGAGCGTCTCGAGCTTTGGTATGACAACAGGAACAGGCAGCACGAGCACGGTTGTGCCCGATGTCGGGGAGCGCACGAGCGAGAGCGCAGCGCTTAGCTCATCAGCAGAGAGGGAGCGGTCGCTGCTGACCACCTGGGCCGCCGATTGCTCTTTGCGGATGATCTCAGCCAGGAAGGCGTCCATGGTGGCCGCAGCAGTCTGCGCTGAGCCGCGCAGGTTGTCGACGACAGCCTGTTTTCCCGCTGCCGTACGTTCTCGGATGTTGACGAATTCAAGAAAGAGGAAGGGCAGAAGGACAAGGAGAAAAGCAATTGTCAGCTTGCTGCGAATGCTCAGGTGCATCTTCACTCGCCTGTGTTCATACGGTGTGTCTTGGCGTGCGCCCTGACCACACGATGGCGGCCGCGTCAATAACGCACCTTCTTGAGCCCTAACACAGCCAACGTCACTGACCGGGCCGGTGGGCGGGTGGGTTGAGTGCACCAGTCTGGTCAGTGACGTTGTATGGGCGCGGATGATTGGCACTGCTATATAGAGAAATTCTCGTCAGTTGGGCCACTTGGTGCGGCTGGCCTGGCGCGCCGTGGCTTGGGTGTTGTAGCGTCGGATGCGACCGCGACGGGTGCAGGCGTCTCGACGACGGGCGCGGCCTCGGCTGCGAGGGGCACAGGCGGCTCGACAGCGGGCGCGGCCTCGGCTGCCACAGGGTGTTTGCGCACGCGTGGCGCGCGGTGGGGCTCGGGCGGTGCTACTGCGACGGGCGCAGGCGTCTCGACGACGGGCGCGGCCTCGGCTGCGAGGGGCACAGGCGTCTCGACGAGAGGCGCGGCCTCGGCGGGCACGGGCTGCTTACGCACGCGTGGCGCGCGGCGTGGCTTCGGCGGCGCAGCGTCCGGGGCGGCTGGGACGGGCGCAGGCGTCTCGACGACGGGCGTGGCCTCGGCTGCCCCAGGATGCTTGCGGGCGCGTGCGGCGTGGCGTGGCTTGGGTGTTACAGCGTCCGGCGCGGCGGCGATGGGCGCAGGTGTCTCGACGACGGGCGCGGCCTCTGCTGCCACCGGCTGCTTGCGGGCGCGCGTGCGACGCTGCTTGACAGGGGCTACCTCAGGGGCAGCGCTCGCGGCGGCGACCAGGCCGGCTGAACCTTCCACGCTAACCTCGGTCAGGGTGGTGACGGACTCAGCCGCGACGGCTGCGGCGGATGCAGCGACAGGCTCAGTCGTTGCATCGACTGGCGTCTCCATTGGCATATCCGAAGCGGGGGCGGCAGTCGCGTCAGTTGGTTCTGACGGCGTCTCCGTTGCAGGCTCGGCCGTCGCGCTCTCCGGCGCGGCCAGCGCCATGTCAGTGGCCGGCGAGACCGACACGCTGCTCGTCGTATCCGATGGATTGAGCGACAACGCCTGATTCAGTGTGCTCGCCTCGGTCGACATGACGTTACTGATCTCTTGCACGCTCTCAGTGAGCTCTTTACGGATATCTTGCACGTCCGCGCTGAGTTCCTGCACTTCGGTTGTGAGGCCATCCGTCATCTCGCTGGACATCTTGCGAAAATCGCGGATGCTGCGGCCAAGCTGCGCACCGATTTCCGGTAGCTTGTCTGGGCCAAAGACGAGCATGGCCACGATCATGATAATAATGAGCTCAGGTGCGCCCAGATTGAACATGTAGCGGTCTCCTTAGTTCGTCCGAGGGATTGGCAATGCTGGTATTATACACCCCTGCCCCAGACCCGTCAAGGAAGGCTCGGCCTGTCGCAGACAAGCTGCGAGCGTGTGTACTATGCAACACGGAGTCACAAAGAGAACGGAGACTATCTCTTAGTGAGCGGCTTTGACGCTTCCCGATGCCAATAGGACACGGGGGTTACCATTCGCCACTCACGCTGTGTCCTCCCTGGCTCTGTGGTTTTCCACTACGTGCCTGCCCCCGAAGCATTAGCAGATTCATGGCTGCCACGTCCAATAGTAAGCAGCGCAAAGATTCAACTGGAAATCGCTCAACCGCTATTGCTTTTCGCCAAAGTGTGATATAATGACGGAGCTAAGAGTGCGGCAACCCCCAAGTCGGCGCTGCCTCTTGGTGTGTCGCAACTACAAAGAAGGCGATGGTGCTAATTCGCCTATAAGGGTGTGTATATGGGAATTGATGAACGGGATGCTCTGACGATGGAGGGTCAGGCAGACTCCAGCCAGGACAAGTCGGCCCTGAACGAGACTAACCTGGACGATGGTGATGAAGGCTATATGCAGCACCTTCTCAACCACTCAGGTCCAGGTGGTGGCGCCATGCGCACCCTGCATCGTGGTGACGTCATTGAAGGGACGGTTGTACGTGTGAATCGGGACGAAATCCTTGTTGACATTGGCTTCAAGTCCGAAGGTGTCATCCCGTCCCAGGAACTCTCGGCTGAACGGCCAGACGTGCATCTCGGTTTGGGAGATAGCGTGATGGTCTACGTCGTGCATACAGAGACCAAGGAAGGGAATATCGTGCTTTCCCTGGCCAAGGCTCATCTGGAGCGCGACTGGCATGACGCGCAGGCGCATTTTGAACAGGGCGACACGTTCGAACTGGATGTGATTGGCTTCAATCGTGGCGGCTTGATTGTGCGCTTTGGCGAGATCCGCGGGTTTGTGCCGGCGTCCCAGGTCTTTGACTTGAGAGGACCAGTACCGGCCGATCAGCCTGACCAGCGCATGCAGAAACTTGTGGGCAAGAAGCTGCGTCTCAAGATCATCGAAGTCGATCGCGCCAAGAACCGTCTCATCCTGTCCGAAACATCGGCTTCCCGCGGTTGGCGGACTGAACAGAAGGAACGGCTCCTCAACGAGCTGCAGAAGGGCGAAGTCCGGCACGGTCGCGTCAGTGGGCTGGCCGATTTCGGCGCCTTCGTTGATCTCGGCGGAGCTGATGGCTTGATTCACCTGTCCGAATTGTCGTGGCAGCCTATCTCTCACCCCGGCGAAGTTGTTAAGGTGGGAGACGACGTCGACGTCTATGTCATGGATGTCGATCGTGAGAAGAAACGAATTGCCTTGAGCCTGAAGCGCATGCAGCCCGAACCGTGGGATCTTGTCATGAGCACCTACGAGGTGGGGCAATTGGTCAAGGCAACAATCACCAAGCTGACTACGTTTGGCGCATTTGCCCGGCTGCAAGACGGCATCGAAGGGCTGATTCATATCTCAGAACTGTCGAATGAGCGGATCGTTCATCCGAAGAGCGTTGTCAATGTGGGCGATACCATCGACGTGCGGATCGTCCGTATCGAGCCAGATCGTCGTCGTCTGGGGTTGAGTCTGCGCCAGGCGCAGGAAGGCGCCGGCGAGGATGGCGCTTCTGAGGGACAACCGGAAGCGGAAACGGCGTCAAACAGCGACGAGAGTCCGCAAGAGAGTCCCCAAGAAGTGGTAACAGAAACAGCCTGATTTCTGCTCTTCCTCTCCGCGAATTGGCTTGAATCCCCTGAGGATCAACTGATTGGCGGAGATGTGCATTACGGTGTGGAGGGTTCGTGTCCCTGGAGGAATGTCATGGCGGAGTTTGATCGCTTCACTGAGCGTGCCCGGCGCGTGTTGGGTCTTGCTCAGGAGGAAGCGCAGCGTTTTAACCACAACTATATCGGTACCGAGCACATTCTGATCGGCCTGGTGCGTGAGGGCGAGGGAATTGGCGCGCGCGTCCTTGCCGACATGGGCGTTGATCTGAACCGCGTGCGCGACACCGTTGAATTTATCATCGGACGTGGAGATAGGGTGAGCGCCGGTGATACGCCACCCAGCCTCACGCCGCGCGCCAAGAAAGTGCTTGAGTTTGCCATGGACGAGGCGCGCCGCCTTGGCCATCACTATGTCGGTACAGAACATCTCCTCCTTGGTCTGGTTCGGGAGCGAGAAGGCATCGCGGCCGGCGTTCTTGAGCGACTGGGCATTAATCTGGACAAGCTACGCAGCGAAACCGTGCGTCTCTTGGAGCAGAGCCCGATGCACACAGCGGCGCCCACGCAACAGGAAACGAGGAAACAGGTGCGCACTCCGTTCATTGACCAAATGGGCTTGGATCTGACAGCCATGGCCCGGGCGGGTAAGTTAGATCCGGTCATCGGTCGGCAGAAGGAAATTGAGCGCGTCATCCAGATACTTTCCCGGCGAACAAAGAATAATCCCGTCCTGGTCGGTGAACCAGGCGTTGGCAAAACCGCGATCGTCGAGGGTTTGGCGCAGCGGCTGGTCAGCGGCGATATACCCCGTAATCTCCTCGATAAGAGACTGCTCATGCTCGATATGGGCACGCTCGTGGCGGGGACGATGTATCGGGGGCAATTCGAAGAGCGCTTGAAGAATGTCATCAAAGAGATCAAAGACTCATCGAGCATCTTATTCATTGACGAAATCCATACGCTTGTCGGCGCTGGCTCGGCCATGGGGACGCTGGACGCAGCGAACATCCTGAAGCCTGCTCTGGCACGCGGTGAGCTCCAGTGTATTGGCGCCACCACAATGGACGATTACCGCAAATACATCGAGCGCGATCCTGCGTTGGAGCGGCGTTTCCAGCCTGTGCATGTGGATCCACCGAATGTTGAAGAGACTATCCAGATCTTGCACGGGCTCAAGTCGCGCTACGAGGCTCATCATAGCGTCGTGTACAGCGATGAAGCGATCAAGGCTGCGGCCGAGTTGTCGACCCGCTATGTACCCGATCGTTTCCTGCCCGACAAGGCCATCGATCTGATCGATGAGGCCGGCTCGCGGGTGCGGCTCTACAAGGGAGCAGGTTCATCATCTGCTCTGCAGGAGAGCGTGCGCCGCATGGAAGACCTGCGCAAGCAGAAGGAAGAGGCTGTCAACAGCCAGCAGTACGAACAGGCTGCAGCCCTGCGCGATCAGGAGATGACGCTGCGGCAGGAGATTGAGGGCATCAAGACAAGCCCCCAGGGCCCTGCAGAAGAGAACCAGCAGGTTACTGAAGAGGACATCGCCTACGTCGTGGCCATGTGGACAGGCATTCCCCTGACACGGATCGCCATGGAAGAGTCGGAGCGCCTGCTGCAGATGGAAGACCACCTGCACAAGCGCATTATCGGACAGAACGAAGCGATTACCAACATCGCCCGCGCCATTCGCCGTGCCCGCGCTGGACTCAAAGACCCCAAGCGTCCCATGGGATCGTTCCTCTTCCTGGGGCCCACAGGCGTCGGCAAGTCCAGCCTGG
>CAYOEZ010000198.1:0-9109 GCA_964402955.1 uncultured Ktedonobacterales bacterium
GTGAAGCGACGATCGCCGGTGCAGCCACAGGCGCAGCCATGACCGGCATGCGCCCCGTCGCCGAAATCATGTACGTCGACTTCACGCCGCTGGCGATGGATCAGCTTGCCAACCAGGCAGCCAAGAACCGCTACATGTTCGGCGGCAAGACGATGGTTCCCCTGACCATGCGCACCGAGGGCGGCACCGGCCGCGGCATTGCGGCGCACCATTCGCAGAGCCTCGAGGCGCTGTGGATTCACTTCCCCGGCATCTACGTCGTTATGCCGTCCACACCCTACGACGCCAAGGGCCTGCTCAAGACCTGTATCCGCGATGATAACCCGGTGATGTTCATCGAGCACAAAATGCTCTATGGCGAGCAGGGCCCCGTTCCCGAGGAAGAGTACCTCATCCCGCTCGGCGTCGCCGATGTCAAGCGCACAGGCAAGGACGTGACCGTGATTGCCTATTCACGCATGGTGCAGGTTGCGCTGGAAGCAGCAGACATCATGGCCAAGGAAGGCATCGAGATCGAGGTTGTTGACCCGCGCACGCTGAAGCCTTTGGACATGGACACGATTGTTGCATCAGTCAAGAAGACAGGGCGCGTCGTGTGCCTGACCGAAGCATACCGCACCGGCAGCTTCGCCGCAGAAGTGGCGAGCCGCATCCAGGAGCAGGCGTTTGACTGGCTGGATGCACCCGTGCGTGTGCTGGGCGCCGCCGACTGCCCGGTGCCCATGGCTGCGTCGTTGGAAAGCGCATCAGTTCCACGAGCGGCGGATGTGGTCGCCGCCGTACGCGAGGTGTTGGCATAATGGCAACAGAAATCATCTTGCCTGCCCTGGGCGAGACAATGGACGAAGGGACCATCGCCCGCTGGACGGTGCAATCCGGCGGCCAGGTCAAGAAGGGCCAGGTTATCGCTGAGGTCGAATCGAACAAGGC
Source organism: uncultured Ktedonobacterales bacterium (assembly GCA_964402955.1). GTDB lineage: Bacteria > Chloroflexota > DTOL01 > DTOL01 > DAOUCN01 > CAYOEZ01. Next base: position 931 of record CAYOEZ010000198.1, read on the forward strand.
TGTGTTTGAGCTCGAGTCTCCCGCAACAGGGACGCTCATCATCGCCAAACCGGCCGGCGTCGCCATTCCCATCCTGACGCTGATCGCCACCGTCTTTGCGCCAGGCGAGAGCGCTCCGTCCAGCACAGGCGCTGCGGAGGCAGCCAAGTCGCCGGCCACGCCGGCGGCCGCGCCTGAAGCGCAACCGTCTGCAATCGTTGCTGCACCCCAGGCAGTCGCCCAGGCCGCCGGCCGCCAGTTTGTGTCGCCACGTGCGCGGCGCGTGGCCGCTGAAAAACAGGTGGACGTCAGCCAGGTGAAGGGGAGCGGACCTGAGGGCCGCGTCGAGGAGCGCGATGTGCTTGCGTTCCTGGAGCAGCAGCCACGGCTCACTCCCCTGGCCAAGAAGGTAGCCGCTGAAGCAGGCATCGCACCGGCAGAGCTTGGCGAGCCCCACGAGCGCGTCACCCGCGCCGATGTGGAACAGAAAGTCGCCCGGCCCGCTCCGGCTACCGCACCAGCGTCTGTTGTTGCCGCCCAGCCACCGACGGCAGCAGAAACCGTTGCGTCGATGGGCGTCGTGCGCCGCGTCATCGCCCAGCGCATGAGCCAGAGCTCGCAGACAGCCGCCAGCGTCACCCTGACAACCGAGCTCGATGTCACCGAGTTCGTGCGCCTGCGCGAGCAGATGAAACCGCGCGTCGAACAGCTAACCGGCGAATCGCTCTCCTACAATGTTTTGCTGGCCAAGCTGGCGGCCATTGCCCTGCGCGAGTTGCCCTACATGAACGCTCGCCTGGTTAACGATGAGATTCACACACTCCAGTCAGCCAACGTCGGCATCGCTATGGACACCGAGCGCGGTTTGATTGTGCCCGTGCTGCGCAGTGTGGAGAGCAAGGGACTGGTGGAGCTAACCAAAGAAGGCGCGACGTTGGCGAAGAAGGCACGCGCTGGCACGATGGCCGCCGATGACATGACAGGCGGCACGTTTACCATCACCAATCTCGGCGTCTACGGCATCGACGCTTTCACGCCGATCATCAACCTGCCCGAATGCGCCATACTGGGCGTTGGCCGCATCGCACAGAAGCCGGCCGTGTGGCAGGGAGAGATCGCCATCCGCCACATGCTCATGCTCAGCCTGACGTTCGACCATCGCCTCGTCGACGGCGCTCCGGCGGCGCGCTTCCTACAACGACTCAGCGAGCTGATCCAGAATCCGTACCTGGCGCTGCTCGCCTAACGACACAGCCCGCTCAGCGCAGGGCGAACATCAGGCAATTCATCGCCGCATGGTCTCGACGACAAGCGCTGGTGAGTTGCCTGATTGCTACCCGCTCCTTTCACTGTGCTGCGGCTATTCTCAAGCAGTCTCATTCTGCCCTAGAAGGATGGCAACGATGGATACCACATTCGGACGGTCGCACATCCAGTTCAAGGGCGCCTGGTTCGAGACGGCGCGCCGCCAGGGGCGAGATGTCATCATCGTCCACGGCCCCATTCCCACCGGAACAGGACTCAGCCACGGGGTCGCCGCCGGGCAGGAGACGGTGTTCCCGGCCAGCTATGAGAATATGCTCGCCTGGGAACGCACACTCGCGCCCCAACGCAAGCTCATTGCCATCAACCAGAGTGGATTTCCCCACGGCTTCGGCGCCGGCAACCGCATGGTCCTGGCGCAGAAAGACCTGGCCGATCTGACTGATCAGACAACGTTTGCAGGCTGGGACGGCATCTACCGCGGCATGCTGCGCTCAGCCGCGCCGTTCTGGTTCATCCAACAATCGATCGTGCGTGAGCTGATTCCCGACGGGGTTGACGCGAAGGCCTACCCGGGCATCGGCCACACTGGTGGCTACGGCCCGCGCGAATTCCTGCGCGCCGGTCTCTTTGCCTACGCCAGCCAGGGCGGCTATGGCGACGGCGTGCTGCCCATCGGGGCCGACGCCGATCATGCCATCATCACCGGCTTCGACGAGGAATCGCTGCAACGCTCCGTGGCGTTCAACAAGCTGGCGATGACAGAGTCGAGCGACTACACGAAATATACCGTTGACACCAGCCATCTCTTCGACTTTCCGGTGCAGATCGGCGACTCCGGCAAGGAGAAGCTGGCAGCAGCATTTGCCGGACGGCGCTTTCAGGTCGAGAACATCGTGCCCGGTCGCCCTGGCTATGACATCGTGTTCGACGACGATGAGATTGAGTTGCTTGGCCACAAGTACTGGCAGGCATGCGCAGTGCACAAAGACCTCTATGACTATGCGCTGGCGCTGCGCGCGGGCCGGCCGTTCGACTACGAACTTTCGCTCGACGAAACGCCACAGCCGACGCCGCCGCGCGACCTCCTGTTCTACATGGTCTTGCTGCAAGACGTCATGGACGTCCCGGCCGGCGGCGTTGCCTCGGCCGGCCCCAACATCGGGTTCATCAAGCGCCATGACTTTAAGGGCGACCTGCAAAACGAGTTGCTACCTCAGGTCGAGGCCTGCGCCAGCATGCTGCGTCACTTTGGAGCGATGCTATCTGTGCATTCTGCGGACGGCGTGCGCGCCGCCACCGGCAAAGGGTCAGGCGTGGACGCCGTGCTGCTGCAAACGACAGGCGGAAAGGTCGAGCTCAAGGTTGCCGACGTCTATCAGGAAGTGCTGTGGGAAGTGCTGGCGGCGTCGCCGGACAAAGCGGAGCGCGAGGTATTCCTCGAATCATGGCGGCGCACCTACGAGGCGGCAAAGACGCTGGGCGAGCTATACCAGAGCGAGTTGGCGGGAATGCAGATGCCCGATGTCCAGCGCATGCTGGCGTCGGCTGAAGGCAAACAGCGTCTAGTCGAGCAGCGCGGCGAGGCTGCGCTGAGCCTGGCGCAGGCCACTGTTGGCTATGGGCTGCCGGTATTCCGCTTGGCCGCACAGCTTGCGCCCATAACTGATCCGGCCAGTCCCGATCCGACCAAAGAGCTTTTCCGCCGCTTTATGTTCCTCACCTACCGGCCGCTGCGCCCGCACATCTTCCGCACGATGACGCACGACGGATGGGAACGGCTGGCGGCGGCGCTGGAAGAGGCTACGATGGTCCGGCTGCGGGCGATGAATTGGACGAAGAAGGAATGATCATGGACATGCGCGGTCAGGTAGCGATCGTGACGGGCGGGGGCAGTGGCATCGGGCGCGCTGTCTGCCTGAGGCTGGCGCAGCGCGGCGTAAAGGTCGCCGTCGCTGACATCCGCATCGATCAGGCCGAAAGCGTGGAGGAAGAGGTGCGATCCGCCGGCAGCGAAGGACTTGCTTGCCGGGTCAACGTCGCGGCCAGCAGCGACATCGAACAGACCGTGCGGCAGGTGCGCGAGCATTTCGGGCGCATCGATATTCTCATCAACTGCGCAGGCATCTATCAGATTGGCCCCATCACGCAGATCAGCGAGAGCGACTGGGATCGCATGCTTGACATAAACTTGAAGGGCGTTTTCCTGTTCTGCAAGGCAGTTGTACCGGTCATGCAGGAGCAGGGCGGGGGAGTGATCGTCAACACGTCGTCGATCTCAGGGCGAACCAAGTCGACGCTGGCCGGAGTCAACTACGTCGCAGCAAAGGCAGGCATCATCGGCCTGACGATGTGCCTGGCCAACCAACTGGCCGCGCAGGGCATCCGTGTCAACGCGGTTGCGCCGGGTACGACCGACACGCCCATGACGAGCGCTCTGTTCACTCCAGAGGACGCGGCGCGCTTCTGCACCCAGATTCCGCTGGGCCGCATGGGCACGGCCGACGAGATCGCCGCCGCGGTTGTCTTTCTGGCGTCGCCCGACGCCTCGTTCATCACCGGCGAGACGCTCAACGTCAACGGCGGCGCGTTTATGGTCTAGCACGGATAGCTATCGAACGGATACCAGCCATAGTCGGCGCGGGCCTTGTCGAAGCGCGCCACGCTGTCGCCCAAGCCACCGGAGCGATTGCGGGCCAGCCACAGACGAGCGTATTCCTGGATGATACCCAGCATGTCGAGATCGAGCTCCCGGCGCAGATCAAACGTAGCGGCAGGATCAGGGCTGAGGGCGAGGATGCCGCGCCGGCAGGCATGGCGCATGATACGCGCCGTATTGCGGTACTCATCCTTGATCAGAGCTGCGTCAGGACGCTGCAGTTGCACCGAGTCGAGGGGGGCGATGGCAGCGTCGATGGCGACCAACAGCCGCTCATAGTCGGCAACGCTCATGCCCGGGTATTTGCTTGTGATCATATCGAGTCGTGTCTGCAAAACGCGATAGAGGATATAGCGGTTGCCGGCGGGCTTGTCGATCAGCTTGTAGACATTGCCCAGATCGTGGGCGACCTGTCCCATCACACCGCTGTTATCCCCGAAGGCATAGACGCTGGCCAGGCGCGCCATATCCAGCGCACGGTTGCTCTCGACCGACCAGGAATACGCTGCGCCGGCGGCGAATGGCAGGTAGCTCACCGGCAGCACCTGCCAGTGTCCCCGGTCGCCCCAGTCAGTGTTCAGGTAGCCGATGGCGCCGTTCTTGACGCCGTTTTCGGCAGCGCTGAGCATATTGGCCAGGGCGTTGTCGGTGTGCCCGGCCAGGCTCTGCCAGGATGAGGTGCCGGGACAGGTGTAGAAAGGGATGCCCGACGCGGCGAATCTGGCGCCGTGTTCGGCGAACGGATGATTGGCGCCATAGCCCCATTCCAGGGCGATCGTGTCTTTGGGCAGCTCAGGGATCAGCTCAGGGTGCTTCATAATGATGTCGCCCCAGAACATCATGGTGCTGCCGCGAGCCTTCACTTCACGGTAGATGCCAAGCAGGAAGTCCAGATACACACGCCCCGCGCCACGCCGCTCGCACTCGGCCTTGCTTCGTCCCTGGCCGACTTGCGTCTCGTCGCAGCCGACGTTGAACAGCGGGCTGGAGAAGTGAGGGAGAAGCTCATCGAAGAGGGTCGCCACAAACGGCAAACTGCCCGCATCGGTGGGGCACAGCGTCATCTTGGGCTCGACGCCCTCGCCCAACGCTGCGAAGCGAGGATGAATCAGCCACTTCTCGACGTGGCCGAACGAGTTCTGGTTAGGCACAAGCTCGACATAACGTTGACGACAGTAGGCGTCTAGTTCGATGATCTCTTCGCCGCTGATGGCTGATGCGTTTGCCCACACCTCGGGATAGGCGCGGTAGGCAAAGGTGTGTTCGGTGTAGAGCTGCACCTGGTTGATCTTCCAGGTCGCGAGCAAGTCTACGAGCGCGTACAGGGTGTCCATCGTGGGCACTTTATCACGGCTGACGTCCAGCATTACGCCGCGTGCCGGGAAGTCCGGCCAGTCAGAGACGGTCAGGCAGGGCAGCCAGCGCCCGCACTGGCCAACGAGCTGCTGCAATGTGCAGACGGCATAGAAGAGTCCTGCTTCGTCGTGTGCGACGACCTCGATGCCCGCCGGGGAGATCGTGAGGCGGTATCCCTGCGCATGCCTGACGCCGGACGCCGCGATGCGTAGAGTGCAGGCGACAGAGGTGGCGGGCGTAGCCGGGCTGGCGACAAACTGCCAGGTCACGCCAACAGCGCGCAGGGAAGCCTGCAGTCGCTGCACCGTGAACAGCACAGCGGACGGACTGCTCACGTCAAGCAGAATGAGCTGCCCGTCGGCCAGAGCCACTGATCCACCAACCATGTCCAGGTGTCGGGGTGTGGGCAGAAGCAGCAAATCCTGTGACATCGGGTGTACCCTCCTATCGTCTGTGGGCTAATTGAACCAGAAATCTGCTAGTGATAACACATGACCTGAATTTCCGCTACGCTGACAGCCTTTGAGACGTCGATCGTCCGCTCTTCGCCTGGCAAGAGATCGAAGTAATTGTCGGCGAAGATCACCGCCTTGTGCGGGTGGAAAAGATAGACGCCCTTGGCAAACACATCACTGCGCACTGTGACCTTCTCCTTTGTCACCTGCCGGACGTCGATGCGCGGCGCAGGCAGACGCATGTGCTTGGGGCGCGAGAAGGTGTAGACATTACGAGCGATGGTTCTTTCATTGAGGCGCAGGGTGAAGACGGCCAGGCAGTCAAAGCGGCGCGCCGCATAGTCGGCCAGCTCGATCTCGCCCAACGACACGCCACCCCGGCCATCCAGCCGCACGGGGAAGCGGCGCGTCTGCATGATATCGCCGTCGGTGCGCATCACGGTCATCTCGACCTCGCCGTTGCGTATGCCGTCGCGCTCCGACGATACGAACAACTCGCCGCGGGAGTTGGCGTCCGGTCCATAGTCAATTGCGTAGCGCTGCTTGAAGCCGACAATGGTGGGAGCGTACGCGCGCTGCATATAGTAGAAACACGCCTTCGGAATCAGGTTATAGTCGACCGCCGCCCAGGAGATGGCCGGCCAGCAATCATTGAGCTGCCAGATCAAGACGCCCGCGCACTGATTGGCCTGCGAGCGCCAGTGCTCAACCGCATACTTCAAGTACTCGGCATGGGCCAGGTTGGAACGGAGAACGGCCTGGTTGAAGTCGCTGCTGACGCGGAATAGAGCGCCGCTGAACTTCAACAGGCGATCATTCTTGGCCGGGCTCTCGAACTGGTTACGCGTGTCGAAGACGAACGACTGAATGTTCCTGTCCTCAGGACCGCCGATGGTCAGAGCCGTGCGCAGGTCTGGTAGCGACTGGATACCCGTCTCGCTGACGAAGCTGGGCGCGCTGCTCAGGTATCCGGAGATGTCGCCGCAGTTGCTGTGCAGATCCCAGTAATGGCTGTCGCCGGTCGCTTCGTCATTGGCCTTCTTCCCCGCCGCCTCAGAATAGGGCGAGCCGTTCCAGTAGAAACGGTCGGGATCAAGCTGCTTGACCAGATCCGGGAAGAGCGTGCCGTAGATGTCGCCGCCGTAGAAATGAGCGAAATGGTTCTGTCCCTTCCACCAATCGTCGTAGCCCCAGTGGTTTTCGTTCTCGCCGCACCAGATGGCGAGCGACGTGAAGTTGCGCAGCCTTTTGATGTTGTAGGTCAGCTCGCTCTTGACCAGAGCCATGAAGGCGGGATCGGTGTCTGGATAGAGCGAGCAGGCAAACGCGCCATCCTGCCAGACCATGATGCCCCGCTCATCGCACAGCCGGTAGAACTGATCATCCTCGTAGTAACCGCCGCCCCAAACACGCAGCATGTTGGCGTTGCCGGCCCTGGCCAGGTCCAGGTTGCCGCGATAGAGTCTGTCGTATCCGCGCGGGATGGAGTTGTCCACAGGGATCCAATTGTAGCCACGGCAGAAGATCTCTTTGCCGTTGACTTTGAAGACAAAGCGCTCACCTCGGCCGTCGGCCCGCTCATCGCGCACAACCTCGATGGTGCGGAAGCCGATGCGCTGGCGGCGTGTGTCAAGCGCCTTGTCAGCGTCAAACACAGTGATCTCAACGTCATACAAGAACGGCTCGCCCTCGCCGTTGGGATACCATAGCTGCGCATCGTCGAGCGTGAAGCTCACAACGGCTTTCTCGCCGGCAAATTGGGCTGACCACTCTTGTCCCGCCAGACGCAGCGCTGCTCGCCCCGCGCCATCGCCGCGGCCAGACACCTCCACCGTGCCCTTAACCTTCTTGCCCTCGATGCTGTAGCGGATGTGCACATCGCTGATCTCAGCACGATCAAACGACTTCAGATAGACGGGACGAAAGACGCCGCTGACGGGAATCTGCGGCCCCCAGTCCCAGAAGAATGAGTAGGCCGGCTTGCGGATGAAGGCGAAAGGGATGCCCAGATGCGGGCGAGGGAAGTGCAGGCCCGACGCGTCGCGCCGCCGCTCGCCTTCGACCCAGGGCGAGCGAAAGAGCAGCAGCAGAGAGTTCCTCCCTGCCCTGAGCTTGCCCGTGACGTTGAACTCATACCCGAGATGGCAGTCCTCCGTCTGTCCGAGTCGCTCGTCGTTGAGCCAGATGGTACACACTGTATCCAGACCATCGAAGCAAAGATAGGCGTGCTTCTTGCCGGCAGCCGCCCCTCCCACAAACTCTGTCTTGTAGACGAAATCCATGCGCTTGTAGGGAGCAAACGAGTCTTCGTAGGTCGCTGACGTATCAGGCTCAACTAATCCCGCCGCCTGCAAGTCGGTCAGATTCGTGCCGGGAACGCTGGCCGGGCGGAAGGCGAGGCCGGCGCAGTTGGCAGGGGAGTTGATCGCTCCGCTGGCAGTGAAGACAAACTGCCATCCGGAGTGGA
>CAYOEZ010000199.1:0-9094 GCA_964402955.1 uncultured Ktedonobacterales bacterium
TAGAGCATCTCCCCGCTTCCCGTGTCAATCTGCCCATAGAACACGGTCACAAACATGCCATCTTGAGCGTCGGCGCAGATCAAGCGGTTGGCCTTTTCCATGCCGTGCGCAGGCGACGCAACATGACTCAGGCTGGCGCGCAGGATTGTGCGGGAAACAGCCATGAAGAGAGCGGCAGGCATCCCTTTGTCGCACACGTCGCCGATGACCAGGCCAAGCCGCCGGTCGGTTGTCAAGAAATCATAGAAGTCACCGGCCACCTTGCGCGCCGGCAACCACAGTGACGCCACCTCCCAGCCGGCTATGCGTGGTGTGGAGCGGGGCAACAGGCTGGCTTGCAGGTCATGCGCCACCTGTAGCTCGCGCTCCATCCTACCCTTCTCGACGGCAACCTCATACAAGCGGGCATTTTCGATGGCTGTTGCTGCGCTTGCTGCGATGGCGGTAAGCAGATCGAGATCAGCATCCGTGAAGATACCTGCCTGCAGCCGGTTGTCCACATATATGACGCCCAACATGGCCTGCTTGAGTTGCAGCGGCACACAGAGGATGGAGCGCAACCCCAGGCTGACGATGCTGGCTCGCCCACCCAGCCAGGCATCGCCCTGGGCGTTGCTGGCCAGAAGCGGGCGGCCCTCATGGGTCACCCGCTCCACAACCCCGCGCGACACCTGGAACTCAGGGGTCGCTATCGTCTGTTGATCCATTCCTCGCGCCGCGCGGAATACCAGTTGCCCGCCACCCTCGCGCAGCATGATGAACCCGCGCTCGGCACGGGTGGCGGCAATCACCTCATCCATGACGCTATTAAGCACCTGGTCAAGCTCAAGCGACGAGTTGAAGGTTTGCGACACCCGGTAGACCAACGCCAGACGATCGTTCGATGGCTGCACCGCAGCCTCCTCTCCAGGCACATTGCGTCACTACTGATCCAGTTTCCCGATCGTCTCTTCCATCAGACCGACACACGCACGCAGCGTGGCGGCGTCGAAGGCGAACTTGGCACCGGCGGTTGCGTAGAGTTGTGGCAGGGTGACTGTCCCGCCCAGCGCCAGCGCACGCCGGTAGCTCGCCACCGCCCCCGCCTGATCCTTGAGCGCGTTGGCCCAAATCTGCACCGCGCCCAACTGGGCCAGACCATACTCCACGTAGTAGAATGGAATCTGGTGAATGTGCAGCTTGCGCTGCCAGCCCGTCGCCACTTGCTGCTGAAGCCCGCTCCAGTCGACGCCGCGCATAAAGCGCCGCCACTGCCGCGCCCATTCAGCGTCGCAGTTGGCCGGCGCGAGCGCAGCGTCCGGGTTCTCATAGACCCACTGCTGGAATGCATCAACCACGGCCATATAGGGCCAGAAGAGAATGCTTCCTTCAAGATGCTCCACACGCGCACGGGCCGCGTCGGCCGTGCTGTAGAACCCGCCGCTGTCTTCGGCCAGATAGGGCGCCGCCAGCAGCTCCATCCCCATCGAGGCGACCTCAGCGAATTCCATGCCCACTTGCATTTGATGGATGTAGGGCAGCTTGCTCATCTCGAAGGTGTGGAACGCATGGCCGCCTTCGTGCAGCAACGTCTGCACATCGTCATGCAAGCCGACGGAATTCATGAAGATGAACGGGCGACGCGACGCCACAAAGTCGTCACAGTAGCCGCCTGGCGCTTTGTTCTTGCGGTTGTCCAGATCGAGCAGCCCTTCGTTGCGCATCAGATCGAAGTACTGACCAAGCTGCGGGTCCACGTGGTGAAATATGGAGGATACTTTGGTCTGTAGCTCGGAGACTGTCTTAAACGGACGCAGCGGCGCCCGACCAAGGGGATCGACGTCCAGATCCCAGGGGCGCAACGTGCTGACCCCCAGGCGTTGCCGTCGCCGCTCGTAGATCCCGGCCGCGGCAGGCACGACCACCTCTTCGATGGCCTGATGGAAGCTCTTGCAGTCCGCCGGCGAATAATCGAAGCGCAGCATGCTCTTCCAGCGATAGGCGCGGTAGTCATCCCCGTAATCCGCATTCTTGGCTATCTTACGGCGCAAAGGGAGGAAGCGCTGCCACAGATCGCTGACCGCCTGGCGGTCTTTGAGCCAGCGATCCTGCACGGTTCGCCATGCCTCTTCACGCCGCGCACGATCAGGTTCCTGGTAGACCGGGCGCAGGGCAGTTGGCGTCACGTCGCGCCCTTCCCACATCACCGATTGCGCGCCCACGATCTTGTCGTACTCGTTGGCAAGCTTGTCTTCTTCGGTCAAGAGCGGCAGGTTGGCTTCTCGGAACAGGGCGGCCTCGGTGCGCATGTTGCGCAAAGGTATCTCGAAGCCCTTCGGCTCCAGGCCCGACGCCAGCAACTTCTCCCTCAAGCGCTGATCGGCAGCCTCGGCCTGCGGCTGGATATCGTCCAGGAACGCCTTGAAGCGATTCTCCGCCTCGGTGTCGCTCGTGTTAACGGTGGTCGCGACATAGAGTCGCTCGCGCATCTCAAAGATGTTCTCCGACAAGCGCGACCATTCGGCCAGCCAGTCGTCTACATTGGCCGCCGACAACTGCCAGGCCTCAAGATCCTTACACAGCGGCTCGATCTCCGGCCATGTCCAGGCCAATAGCTGTACGGTTGTCTTTGGCAGTCCGGTCATTATGTCCTCCATTTTTTGGCGGCTGATATCTCCAGCGAGAGCCATCAGCCGCCTGCACACATTATAGCAGACCTGTCAAAAACATGTAACGGCTGCAGCGCCGCTACGTCCGCGGAATGCCGGCGGGTAGGTGCATATCGGCGGCACGGACTAAGCCATTTCTATCTTGACGCTGCCCAGACGATCGAGTAAGATACCCGCTGCATCAGTGCAGCAGGCGCTCCATTGTATCCAGTCCATCGCGCAAGGTTACACCGAGAAAGACGCCGGCGCAGGTAGTTCGTCGCAAGGCGCTCAGTGCCAATGTCTGTTTCCTTTCTGTGCCAGGCGTCGCCGATATCGGCCATGACCGGCCGATCACATCAGGAATTGGACCTTCGGGGTGAAGCAACGGCAACGCCTCGCCCAGGATCAGGTCAGCACGGCGCGTATCGTGATATGTGAGCGCGTCGTCGCGACGCCGGCGCAGCGCCACGACGCCCAGCGATGCCGCGCGCGCCGGCTGGCTGCGCGCACATCTGCCCGCGCTCGCGCTTGTCATGGACGTCCTGGTCGCCCTAGTTTGCACGACACCCTGGGATAACTACCTGGTGGCCGCCAACGTATGGTGGTAGGATCCGGCGTGTGTTCTTGGCCTCACGCTGGGTTGGTTCCTGCCTCCCATAATTCTACGCATCGTTGTCGGGGCCGGTACCCTGTGGCAAGAAACGCCGACTGGCCCTGGCGGCGCTGCTCCCACCGATCGCCCACATGGCGGCGACCGATTCCTTCGCCATTGTACAGGGTATTTGCACAACGGACCCAAGACGGACTCTCAGCATCGCGATGGGGAGGTGTCTTCCCGTTTGAAGAGATCATCCTCTTCGCACTGACCAACGTGCTCATCGTGTTCGGCATGATCTTGATCGTCACAATCGGGCAGCGTCCATTGGACGCCAACGCTCGCATAACAAAGTGACACCTATGGGCTCCTTTATCCGTTTGGACCATCTCTCGAAGAGCTACCAGGAAGGCACGCTCAATAGGACCGTGCTCAACGCCGCCAACGCCGCCTTCCGTAAGGGCGAGTTTGTCGCCATTGTGGGCAAGAGCGGCACAGGCAAGAGTACGCTCCTGAACCTGATCAGTGGCATCGATCAGCCCGATAGCGGCAGCGTCTGGATCGACGGCCACAATCTGACCACACTCGACGACCGCCGGCGCACGTTGTTCCGCCGCGCCAACATCGGCTTCGTCTTCCAGTTCTTCAACCTGATGCCGACGCTGACCGTCCTCGACAACATCGTCCTGCCATTGGAGCTCAACGGTGTGTCGGCAGCGGACGCCCGCTTGCGGGTCGCGCCGCTGCTCGCAGCGGTCGAATTGAGCGACAGGGTGCACACGTTCCCTGACCGCCTATCAGGCGGCGAGCAGCAACGCGTCGCCATTGCGCGAGCGCTCGCCAATGACCCACTGCTTGTTCTGGCCGACGAGCCAACTGGCAACCTGGACGAGGAAACCGGCAAGAAGGTGCTGGCTTTGCTCGACCGCCTGACGCGCCACGCAGGCAAGAATCTGATTCTCGTCACCCACAGCGCCGACGCCGCTGCCTTTGCTGACCGCACCCTGCACTTGCACGATGGCCAATTGGCGCCATGGCAGGGAGCGCCCAATCCATGACGCCCTCCTCGTTTGAGCGCGCAGGCGCACACCTTCCCTCTCGCACCCTCTGGCGCGTGAGTTGGCGCTATCTGGCCCGACACCCCTGGCAGACCGCGCTCATGATCCTCGGCATCACGCTCGGCGTTGCTGTGGCGGTAGCCGTCGATCTGGCCAATGTCAGCGCCGGCCGCGCCTTCGAGTTGAGCACGACGGCCGTCACCGGCCGGGCAACGCACGACATCACGGGCGGGCCGCAGGGCATAGACGAAAGCGTCTACGTGCGCCTGCGCCAGCAGATCGCCGTGCCCGCCGCGCCCATCATCGCCGAATACGTCAGCTCACCACAACTGGGCAGCAGCCCACTCCAGCTTCTCGGCATCGATCCCTTTGCTGAAGCTCCCTTCCGCGATTACCTCTACGCACAGGCCAGCCTGCAATTAGGCGCGCTAGGCAGCTTCTTCACCCGGCCGGGCGCGGTTCTCATCTCCAGCGACCTTGCCCACCGCCAGGGCCTGGATGTTGGCTCAACCATCACGGCGACGATTCTCGGCAGACAGCAGACGCTCCTCATCGCCGGGCTGCTACGCCCGGCCGACAGTCTCAGCAGCCGCCTGCTCGATAACTTGATCCTGGCCGACATTGCCACGGCGCAGGAACTGACCAACCGCATCGGCAAGCTCGACCGCATCGATTTGATCTTGCCGCGTGGCAGCACAGCGGCGAGCGCTGGCATGGCGGCGCTGCTTCCAGCAGACCTGCATGTCAGGCCGGTGTCAGCCCGCAGCGGCGCCGTCGAGCAAATGACCACTGCCTTCCGCACCAACCTGACCGCGCTCAGCCTGCTCGCCCTGCTGGTGGGCATGTTCCTGATCTACAATACCATGACGTTCTCCGTTGTGCAGCGCCGTCCGCTCTTTGGCACGCTGCGCTGCCTGGGCGTCACGCGCAGCGAGTTGTTCATCCTGGTCACAGGCGAAGCCCTGATCGTCGGAGTCATCGGGTCGGCCCTGGGACTGGCGCTGGGCATTCTGCTCGGCCAGGGTTCGGTGCGCCTGGTGACGCAGACCATCAACGACCTCTACTTCGCTGTCAACGTCAGCCAGATACAGATACCGATCGAAAGCATGGTCAAGGGCGCTCTGCTGGGCGTGCTTGCCACCGTTATTACTGCCGCGCCGCCCGCCTGGGAAGCATCCTCGGTACCCCCTCGCCTGGCATTGTCACGCGCTGGTCTCGAGGTCAAGGCACGCCGCCTCGTCGTCGTGGCGGCGCTGGCCGGCCTGGTTTTGCTTGTTGCCGGCGGCGGCCTGCTCTCCCTGCCTACGCGTAGCCTGATTGTCAGCTTTGGCGGTACCTTTGCCGTGGTCGTCGGCTTTGCGCTGCTCACGCCCATCGTTATGTCCCTGCTCATGCGGGCGGTAACGCCGCTGACCGGACGCATCTGGGGGTCGCTGGGACGCATGGCGCCGCGCAACGTCGTCAATTCACTCAGCCGCACATCTGTTGCCATTGCCGCGCTGATGATCGCCATCTCAGTCACCATCGGCGTCAGCGTCATGGTCGGCAGCTTCCGCCATACGGTAACGATCTGGCTCGGCCAGATTTTGCAAGGCGATATCTACATTTCTGCGCCCAGCCTGACCGCCAACCAGAGCTCTACCGTGCTCGAGCCTGCGCTGCTGACGATTGCACAGCAGTGGCCTGGCGTGGCGCGCGTCGATGCGCTGCGCGCCGCCGTTGTCGATTCGCCGCTTGGGCCGGTGCAGGTCTCCGCCATGCAGAATCCTGACGTCGCCAGGGAGCGGTCGTATGTGGCAGCGGATCGCGACCAGAAGGCGATCGGGCTCGCAATGCAGAATGGAGCGGTGATCGTGTCCGAGCCATTTGCCAATCGCGCCAACCTGCCGCGCCGCGGCGGCAGCGTGATGCTCCTGACCGACCGCGGAGCGCACACCTTCCCGGTCGTGGGCATCTACTACGACTACGCATCCAGCCAGGGCGTCGTGGGCATGACCATCGATACCTACCGCAGCCTGTGGGACGATCAGTCGCTCACGTCTCTTTCGCTGCGCCTGGCGCCTGGAACAGATGTTGACAGCGTTCAGGCCGGCTTGCAGAAAGCAGTCGCGCCTATCCAACAGGTCTTCGTGCGCCCCAACCGCGCTCTGCGCGACGATGTGCTGGTCGTGTTTGACCGCACCTTCGCCATTACGGGCGCGCTGCAACTGTTGGCAACGCTCGTGGCCTTCATCGGCGTTCTCAGCGCCTTGTTGTCTCTGGAGTTGGAAAAACAGCGCGAGTTGGGCATTCTGCGAGCCATTGGCCTGACTGGCCGTCAGCTGCGGGGGCTGATCTTCCTCGAAACCGGCTTGATGGGCGGCGTAGCGGGCGTGCTTGCGATGCCCACCGGCTTCATCGTGTCGCTCATCCTCGTCTACATCATCAACAGCCGCTCCTTTGGCTGGACGCTGCAGATGCAGCTTGGCCCTGCACCCTTCGTCCAGGCGCTGTTTGTCGCCGTCACCGCGGCGCTTCTGGCAGGAATCTATCCCGCGCACAGAATGGACCGCCTGGTAACGGCGGAGGCGATTCGCTTTGAGTAAGAAACGCGTTCTCGGACTGCTTTCTGTCGTAGCCCTGCTGGCGCTTGCACCGCTCGCGCTGTCGCGCCGCAGCACGCCGCGCCCGCCCCAACTCATTGCCGCCGCCAGCGCGCCCACCGGTTTTGCCCGCGCCGGCAGCGACCTGACGCCCACCTTTCCGGTTGACTTTGGGCCACATCCCGATTTCCAGACTGAATGGTGGTACTACACCGGTAATCTGGCCACCAGCGACGGCCGCCGCTTCGGCTATCAGCTCACCTTCTTCCGCCGCGCCCTCGAGCCGGCCGGACAGCGCCAGGCACGAGCCTCGGCCTGGGCCACCGACCAGGTCTACCTGGCTCATTTCGCGCTCACGAACGTCAGCGACCGTCGCTTCAACGCGGTCGAGCGGTTCGCGCGTGGCGCGGCAGGGCTGGCCGGGGCGCAGGCGTCGCCCTATGCCGTCTGGATCGACGACTGGCGCGTCGCTGAGATCGCTCCGGGCGTGCGGCGTCTGCACGCAACTCAGGGAGATCTTGTGCTCGACCTGACGCTCAGCGATCGCAAGGGGCCGATTCTGCAAGGGCAGAACGGCTACAGCCAGAAGGGGCCAGACCCCGGCAATGCGTCAGGCTACTACAGCCTGACGCGCCTGGCATCGACCGGAACAATCCTGATCGGCCCGACGACCTATCAGGTCAGCGGATTCAGTTGGATGGACCACGAGTGGAGCACCAGTGCACTGGCTGCCGATCAGGTGGGCTGGGACTGGTTTGCGCTGCAACTCGACGACGGCAGCGAGATCATGCTCTTCACAATCCGCAAGGCCGACGGGAGCATCGATGACTTCTCCAGCGGCGCCTTCATTGCCGCCGACGGCAGCACGCGCCGCCTGAGTCGGCGGGATTTCACCATTGCCAGCAGCGCCGTCTGGCGTAGCCCGCATTCCGGCGCGGCCTACCCTGCCCGATGGACGGTCACGATTCCTTCCGAGGACATAACGTTGACCATCGAGCCATATCTCGCCGATCAGGAACTCAACGTCTCCTTCACGTATTGGGAGGGCGCTGTCCACATGAGTGGACGGCATGCCGGCAAAACAGTAGGCGGCGACGGTTATGTCGAGTTAACCGGCTACGCTGCATCCATGCAGGGACAATTCTGAATGAGCAAGAAGCGATGGTGAAACTGCTGCGCTCGCGGTAGACTAACAGAACAGTGTCGTAACCAACACATCGCACAGGGTAGCGTTATTGTGCGATGCTCATTGATACAAAATCGACGGCATGTGTTATAATATCAAAAGTCAGCAATCGCCGTGTAAGATAGGCTATCTTAGAGAGAGCCTGGCGAGGACTCATGCTACCTCTCATTCTGGTAGCTCTGCTCGTTCTCATTGTCGGCCCTTTGCTGATCCCAATTCCACCGCTCAAGAAGATGAAGCCCCAAACATGGACAGCAAAAACTGGTAGGAGGTCAATCAGATGAGTAAGCAGAGCAAGCGTTTGTCCTCGGCCGGGTCTGTCAGGCACGCACGCCTTCGTTCGTGGCTCATCATGGGCCTCGCATTGGCTCTGTTAATGACACTGGCTGCCGGCGCGCAGGGGCTACAGCCAGCCGCCGCTCCGCTGCCCCCTGCGCCGTCATCAGAACAAGATACAGGGGTGAAGCTACAGGACAGCCAGAACGTGGAGCTTGTTGGCCACATTGGGGGCGCGAGCTTCGCTGTCGCCGTCAGCGGCACCCTGGCCTATCTGGGCGTCGGGCCTCGCCTGGTGATCCTCAACATCGCCGGTCCCGCGCACCCCGCCGTCATCGGGCAAACCAGCGTCTTCCCTGGCATTGTGCAGGGTGTGGCGGTCGCGGGCAACTACGCTTACGTCGCCGCCGGGAGTGGCGGGCTGCGCATCATCAACGTGGCCAACCCGGCCGCGCCCACACAGGTCGGGTTCTACGACACGCCAGGGTCTGCCTTGGGCGTTGCCGTGGCAGGCAGCTACGCCTACGTCGCCGATGGGAATAGCGGCCTGCGCATCATCAACATCGCCGACCCGGCCGCGCCCACGGAGGTCGGGTTCTACGACACGCCAGGGGCTGCCCGGGGTGTAGCGGTAGCGGGCAGCTACGCCTACGTCGCCGATGGGGGAAGCGGTCTGCGCGCCATAAGTGTCGCCAACCCGGCCGCGCCGACGGAGGTCGGGTTCTACGACACGCCAGGGTCTGCCCGGGGCGTGGCGGTGGCGGGCA
>CAYOEZ010000200.1:0-9082 GCA_964402955.1 uncultured Ktedonobacterales bacterium
CTGCGTCTCTGCGGTAGAAATGACCCCGGGCATTGGTTCTCCGACAAACTGCTAGTATCCGCTCAGGATGACCGGCAGGTAGAGGCTGAAGCCGCTGGCCGAGACCCAGGAGGCCCCCAGGGAACCCAGGATGGAGTCCTCGTTGAAGATCACGTCGGTCATGCGACCCGGCATGCGCACGAAACGCACGGGCAGCTCCTTGATCGGCTGACCGGCGCGCAGGCGGATGGTCGCCAGCGTGAACGTGCCGCTGGGAGGCGTGCCCAGGTAGGTGGCGGCGTAGTCGATCAAGCCGGCGCCGTTGTCCACATGATTGACCGCCTGGACGGGCAGGGCGCCGCTGCCTTCGATGAACTCCACTGGCGTGCCATCGGGCGATACGACGTTGAGCCCCGAGGGCAGGTTGATGTGGATTTCAGCCGCGTGCACGGGCTGCGCCCCAGCATCTACCTGGACGGTCAGGGTGAACATCTGCCCGATGCTGAGGGATGTGCTGATGGGCTGGAGCGACAGATTGACCGATGCGGCGTCGAGGGTGACGAGGCTACCCGACCAGACAAGCGGCCACGCTGCGACTGGTCCGCTGCCGCCGCCGATCACGATGTCGCCGTGCTTCCCGAAGTTAAGTTGAAGCAGAGCAAGGTCCGCTGCGTCAACAAGCGCGTCGTTGTTGAAGTCGGCCCGAGCGTCATAGCCAGCTTCGCCCTTGTGCTTGCCGAAGGCAGCCGAGTAGATGGACAGGTCGGTGGTGTTGACAACGTTGTCGTTGTTGGCGTCGCCTTCCAGCAGCACGCCGAAGTCGAGGGCAAGAGATCCCTCGCCAAGCGTGACGCCGCGAAGGGTATTGCGCAGCGTGTGCAGACCCTTGAGCTTGAGATCAAAGATGCCAATGGGGAAGCCTGCAACGACAAACTGGCCGCTATTGGTCGTGGTGACAGCATAGCTCGCCAACGGCATTGTGGAGCCAGGCTCATGCACGGTGAGGAGCATCGGCGTGGCCCATGATGCATCCGGCGCGGCTGCCCTCCCTTGCAGCGCGACGCGGCCGGTCAGTGTTCTGCCTGCGGCGACGGCAATGAAGCCGCCCGTGGTCTGGCCGAGGACTGAGGAGCCGCCAGAGAGGATATCGGTGCGGCGCTCGCCTGTGAAGACGAAGTCGACCGGAGTGCCATAGGATGGCGTCGGGCTGTTGGCTCTGAACAGCAGCGTCGCCAGCACCATGCGACCGCTCAGTGTGCGCCCGCCAGGCAGCGCCACGATGAGGTCAATGTGGCCCACGTTGTTGTTCACGGTATTCATCAGCCAGGGCGCCGGGAAGTCGGGGCCAGCCACGACCCAACTGATGGGGTTGCCGCTCGCGTCAACGATGGTCAGGACATCGGGGTTGAAGTCCAAGGACACAGCGATGGAGTCTGCCTGTTGGCTGCTGGCATCCACGACAAGCTCAACGCGGGCGATGCTACCCTCGGTGGTGTGCGCCAGGGCGGGGTCCACGCGCAGGGTGACATTGGAGGCGACAGGCGACACGGCGATTGCGCGCTCGACCACGGCAACGATCTCACCGTTGCGATAGCGGTCTGCCTGATAGGACTGCAGCGGCATGGGCACGTTGACGCCGAAGAAGTTCGCGATATCCTGGTAGGACTGGACATAACGGGCGAGACCCCAGGCGCCACCAGGCGTGTTTGTGGTGAGGATGCCGTAGAGATCATGGGAGACGAACCTGGCATCGTTGTGCAATGTATCTGGCGGCGCGGTCGGATGCGGATGGGGGACGGGCGTTCCAGAGATGACGCCTGGGCCGCCCTTCTCGGCATTGTCGAACCAGGGATCGCTGATGGCGATGCTGTCGCCGAAGCAACTGACGCCGGCAGCGGTCACGTAGTGCCCGCCCAGGCGCTTCCAGCCGTCCGACTGCTGCTCCCAGAAGCCAACGAGCAGCATGACATCCTCGCTGCGCTTGACTTCACCTTTCACCCAATCCCAGGTGGGCGGGTCGCTGAGGGTAACAGTGTAGCTCATCACCAGACCTTTGCTCGTCAGGTAGTCGCGGATGCCCTGGGCCGCATCCACGGGCAGCGTGCCGGCCGCAGTGCTGTTCGTGGCCATGCGCCGCGCCAGGTCTTGCACGAGAGGCACGACGTTGCGCGGGTCATGGTCATCCCAGTTGCCATAGGATGTCACGAGCGGGTAGTGGTCGGAGACTGTCGGCGGGGGAGTCACGCCGCGTTCGAACTTGGAATCGAACCACCACAGTGAGTTGGCGGCGGCGACGGGGGCATCGAATGACCACTTCTCCGTCTGTGTGTACACCCAACCGGCCTGCATCTGGTCAAAGTCGGGGACGCCGGAGGGGGCGTAGTCGGGCAGTCCGTCCTGCTTCCAGCAGAAGGGGCCGCCGCCTGGTGTGTTGCCGCCGTCCAGCGGCCCACAGGCAGCAAAGCAAACCTGGATGTCGTCGAGCCAAACCGTCGTCACCAGTTGGCTGTCTTGCACGACGCCCCACACAAGCGCTACTGTACGTCCGCGGAAGGCGTCCAGGTTGGCAGTCACCTGCACCCATTGAGGAGTGGTTGCCAACGGCACGCTACTGGCAACCGGCATCATGGGAGGCGAGGAGAAGCCGTAGAAGAAGACGTCATACGGTGATATGTCAGTCGTCTCCATCCTGTACCAGAAGCTGAGTTGTGCATGCGCCACGTTGCTGGGGATGAAGATCCACTGGGCGGCGGCCGACGTGTATTGGGCTTGCTGTTGAGCGGACTTGCCGCCGAAGCGCAGCGCGTTGGCGCCGCCGTGCTTCACGCTGCTCTGAACCACCGGAGGAGTGTTGCCGCCCAACGTCCACTCTGGCCCGAGCGGAACCTCGAAGCCGGGGTTGACCACAGCATTGCCGACGCACGCGCCGGGCGCCTCGATAACCACGCTGGCAGCGTCGCTATCCACAGGGCCGTCAACGCCGAAGCTCGACGGGTTCATGTTAAAGTGGTTGGGGGCTGGATTAGCGGGCGCCTCAGCATGGAAGGCCAGGGTGAAGAAGTCCGTGGCGCCGGCCGGGAAGGGCGGGCCAAAGACCACGTTTCCGCCGATCTGCCCGGTATCAGGCAGAACCGGCCATTTCAGGCTCAACTGGCCAGGATTGTATGTGTCAGTAATGACAGCCGATGTCCATGGCGCCGACCCCGTGTTTGTGAATGTGACGCCGAAGACAACGGTATCGCTGACACAGACAACGGGCGGGCTGAGCAGGGACTTGTCCACGTCTATGCGGGGCGGCTGTGCCAGGATCACCACTTCATCGCAGCCAGAGCCCAAGATGATTGCACCGGGCATAGAATAGGAGGCTGCCGCACAGTTCTTGGTTGGCGCCTGGCCGGTCGGCGCCTTGGCATGGAAGCTGACGGTCAGGCTGATCATCCCACCGGGCGCGATGGGGCCCAGCGCGGGGATGACGTCATTCCACTCGATGCTGCCGTCGTCGGTGGCATCGGTCGGCGGCACCGAGCTGCCCGTGAAGCTAAGGTAGGTGGTGGAGTAGACGTCGTTCAGGAAGAGCTTGGTGACTGTATTTGGGCCGACGTTGTAAATGTCTATTCTGAACGTGACCGTCTGGCTGACCACGGTGGGGTTGTCAGTCAGGAGCCGCTTGTCCAGGCGGAGACCAGGGTCGCTGCCGGCCGTTGGCGTTGGAGAGATGGTGGGTGTCTTGGTTGGCGTCCAGGTGGGGCCCTCGCCTTTGGTTGGCGTGGCTGTCGGCGTCCGTGTGGGGCCGGGGCCTTGCGTAGCTGTCTTGGTCGGCGTTGGCGTGACGCGGCGCACGTCCCAAAACTTGTTGCCGGTTAGCACCTTGTTTGTGCCGCAAACGGGATAGGTGTATCGTATCCAGTTGGAATTGACGACTGTGCCGCCCACGGATGTGGCGCCAACCGAAACGTAGCCCGCGGGATCAGTCTCGACGATATTGTAGTACTCGCACACTTGTGAAACGCTTAGGCCGTACCATCCGGCGGCGTTGGTCGTCGTACTGCCAATTAGACTGCCCTGGGATCCGGCATTGCTTGAGCAGTAGAGACCGACTGTGACGTTGGCCAGAGGACTCGTTTCGTCGCCGAGGGCGCCGTTGAAGACTTTGCCTTCGAGGCGGCAGGTCGTCACGGGCGTGTTCGTTCGGGTGGGGGTGCGCGTGGGTGTGGCTGTCGGCGCGGTGTAGTAGACCCAGATCTGCCAGTAGTCGATGTAGCGAATTCTGACACTATTGCAGCGGTCGCGCGCGACAAGATCCCAGCGCTGGTTCACTGGCCGTCCGTCGAAGGTGTGAATGCCGTAGACCCACTTGTTCCAATCCAGCAACGTCGCTTCGTCGAGAACCGGCGCCGATGGGGCGCAGTAGTCGTAGGTCTCGAGCGTCCGATATAGCCAGCTCGGTGAGTTGCTGCCCACCGCCAGGTCGACCTCGGTATTGGCGTAGGCGTGGACGACGACGTAGTGCATGTCGACGCTGGTGACGGTGGTGGCGCCGGAGCAGCTCGTCCAGATGGGCGAATAGACCCAGGTGTCGTAGACCAGGGTGTAGTCGGTGTAGTTGCCGCCATAGCAGTAGTCTGGGTTGGCCAGGCGCTCGTTGGAAGGCGCCTCCCCCGCGCCAAGGATGGCGACCTTGCCAATCTCAGTAACGGCGATTCGCTCCTGCCGTAGTCTGGCAAGCTGCTCGTCCGTTACGGCGGCGCGATAAACGCCGTCGCGCGGCTCGTCCTGATAGGAGATCTGAAACTGCTGCAGGACGGCCAGGGCATCGAGCGGCACATCGATCGCAGTTAGTCCGCCCGTGAGTGGTGGAGGGGGGCTGCTTGTATCGAGGGGATCGAGCTGCGCGGCAGGGGCGGGCAGCGCCATGATGCAGAGGATGGCGAAAACAACGATGGGAACCAGGGCGCCGGCGGGGAGAAAGCGACCTCTGGGTCTGTTCATGCCGGGTCTCCTTGTTGCTAATCAAATCGGCGGAGACTTAGCGGTGGCAGCGGATGGCAGCAGCGCGCGATGTGGGGACGTTGCAGTCGTACATTGATATTATACCACAACTTGTCAACATGTGCAGCGTCTCGGGCCTAATAACAGCGATTCCAAATATGTACGAGCAGACCGTTGGCTCGTCATGTGTCCACTGCAAAAAGGTTGTGTTCGCCCAACCGTCATTGCGAGGAGCGCCCTTTGCGACGAAGCAATCTCCGTTGTGGCGCGAAACGGGGGAGATTGCTTCGCTCCGCTCGCAATGACCGGTCGGTCCAGACCTTTTTGCAGTGAGCACTCGTCATTCCGAGTGCTGTTTACGAAGCAATCTCAGCGTTGCGCAGGGGGGGGGATTGCTTCGCAAAGAACGCTCGCAATGACGGGCGTTCCGCCATACTTGGAATCGCTGGCTTAACAAAGAGCTGGGCAAGCTGCTGCGCAGCAGCTTGCCCAGCTCTGACGACCGGACGTCGGGTTAAGGCAGTTGTTGGATGCGAATAGCGTCGACCTTGGGCTTGGCCACGTTCTTGACAAAGCTGATATCGAGCACGCCGTCGTCGACGTTGACGGTGAAGACCCGATCGACCGCGAGATAGGCGCCGCCGGCCGAGCGGAAGATGTCGAAGTTGGCCAGGACAGTCGTGCCTTCGATGTTGATGCCAAAAAGGCGCCCGCCGATTCTGAACTGATTTTGCTCAGTGAAGCGCATCGTCACGTCGTAGCGGCCATTGGGAACCGTGAAGCTGTAGCCCGGATCGGCTGTCCCGTACCAGCGGTGGTCGGCGCGGAACAGCGGGTCGTCGTTTGTGTTGGCGATGTTCGCAGTCGTTGCAGCGCTGTAGCCATCGCGGTAGCCCCAGCCGTCGGGCGAGAACATGCGATCAGCCTCCCAGAAGTCGCCCAGGGTGTCAAAGTAGACGGAACCGCCTGCATTGACTCTCTTCACGTAGAGGAAATCGGTCGTACCCGCGCCGGGCGTTGGTGATGCGACGACGGTCGTGAATGTGTTGGTCGGCGACGGCGTGGGCGGCACGGTCGGGCTTGTGGTTGCGGTCGGCGCTGCCGTTTGTGTTGCTGGCGGCGTTTGCGTGTGCGTATTGGTCGGCGCGGGCGTCGCTGTCTTGGTTGCTGCGACGGTCGCCGTCTGCGTTGCTGCAACGGTTGGCGTGCTCGTATTCACCCTGGTGGGCGTGAGCGTTGCCGTCGCCGCTGCCTTCGTGGCGGTGGATGTCGACGTGATTGTGGGTGTGGATGTGCGCTCTGCCGTGGCTGTCGCTGTGGCGGTTGCTGCCGGCGTGTTGGTGGGTGTGACCGTCGCCGTGCTGGTGGCCGTGCTGGCGGGCGTGGTCGCCGTGGCTGTTGCGGTCGGCAGCGGCGCAATGCCGCGAATCTCGATGGCGCTGACCATTGGCTCGCCGCTGACCTGTGTCAAGATGATCTTGAGCAGGTTGTCCGTCACGGCGGTGCTAAAGGTCTTGTCGACGGCGGTGTTCTTGCCGCCAGATGCGGCCGCAATGTCAAACGCCGGTGAGACAATGACCCACGCGATGTTGATGCTGAATTGGCGCAGGCCGGGTGTACCGTAGACCGGGTCGGCAAACTTCAGTGTCACCTGATACAGGCCGTTCGGCACGACAAACTTATAGACCGCGTTGGCGCCGACTGGCCAGTGGCGCTCGCTCTGGTAGAGGGCGGAATCCGCCGTGTTGCTGATGGCGCTCGTGGTTGCGCCGTCCGTGCCATTGACGTAGCCCCATGCTCCTTCAACGAAGGCCTGATCTGGGCTCCACGCTCTGCCCTGGGCGTCCGTGTAGGCAGGGCCGCCGGCGTTGACGCGCAGCAGATAGTCGAGCGCAACGGTTGGCGGTGTGCTCGTCGGCGACGGCGGCAACTGTGGGGTTGCGGTGCGCGTGGCCGGCTGTGGCGTTGCGGTGGCTGTCGGCGCCGGCGGCGTTGTTGCGGTGCGCGTGGGCGGCTGTGGCGTTGCGGTGGCTGTCGGCGCCGGGGGCGTCGCAGTGCGGGTAGGCGACAGTGGAACGGTGGGCGTCTGCGTGCTGGTGGCAGCGGGCGCGGCGGTGGCGGTAGCAGTGGAGGCGGCTGGCTGGCCTGAGCGAATGCTCACGGTGTAGCCGGTTGCGGTGGCAGATAGCACCTGCACATAGACCTTGTTGGCAGCGTCGCTGAATGTTTCGCCCACCGTGAAGACTGAACCCTGGTCGCCGACATTGCCGTTGTTATCGGCGTCGATGATGTGCGCCGGCTCGCCGCGGGTGAGGTCCACATCGTGGATGACAACGCCGTTGAATGGCACCCGCACGTCATAGCCGGCCTGTTTACGCGCTTCCACGGTGTAGAAGCGCGTGCTCGTGCCGGCGATGGCGATCTGAGCGATCAGATAGTTGTTGCTCTGCGGCAGCGCCAGACGTTCCAATGTGATTGATGCTGCGCTGTTTGCCGCCAGGACATAGCGCTGAGCCGGCGCAATCCAGCCCAACTTATCCTTGTGGTAGGAGATGGTGCCCTGGCCGATACAACCATAGATGGGGTTGCTCAATAGGTCGCAGTAGGACCAGACGCCGCTCATAACGTCCCAGACGTTATCGTAGACGTCGCCGTAGGTGCCCGATGAGTGGGGCAAGCCAAAGCCGTGGCCCATCTCGTGGGCGATGGCGGCGATGTTCTCATAACCCCAGGGTGGTTCCCACGTCATGTACCAGAGCTTGTTTTCGCCGTCGAGGTTCAGCCACCATGTGCCGCCCCATGCGTAGCCGTCAAGGTCGTCATTGAACATCAGATTGACGCCCACGTAGTTGCGGAAATTGACATAAGGATCGGCAGCCGCTGTGCAGTCGCGGGCGGCAAGGCCGTGATTCAGGCCGCTGGCGGTGACGTAACCAGAGCGCGGCCTGGGCAGAGTGTACCAGCCAGCGGCGCTGCTGCCGGCGATATTGGCCTGGCCGTAGGACTGTTCGCGCCAGAAGTGATCGAGATGGGGGAAGGCGCCGTCCAGCATCGTCTGGAAATAGGAAAGCGCCTGTGGCTGAGCAGCGACGTCGCTGAATTTGCAGAGGATGGAGATCCACGGCTTGGAGCCGGTGACGGCCTCGGGCAATGCGGCGACGGTGGATGAGCCATCGAGAGCGATAGCGTCGGCTTCCATGATGGCAGCGCCACCCTGGTCAAGGCCGAGGCTCTGTAACCTACCCTGCGCCGTGACTCGCTTGCGGTCAAAGGACAGGATGCTATCTTTGCTGCGCAGCGCCAGGGAACCGGCTGCGAGGTAGGTGGCCTTGTTCTGCTCGCCAAAAATCACGTAGGTTGGTGTGGTTGCGCGTGGGCTGCCTGTTTTGCCGTCGGGCCAGATCACGCTTAGCCAGCCGCTGACGGTGTCGCCATTGGCGAGGGCGAGGGCCATTGATCCTGCCTGTGCGGCGGCCGTGCGGGTGAGTCCCGCGCCGCCGGCTGTGATCACAAGAACGATGCCTGTCAGCGTGAGTACCATCTTGAAGAGCAAGCGCCGCCACGTGTATTCCTGTGTGTCGGTCATTGTGCCACGACGCCGTGGTGGGTCTGATGTCACGCCAGCGTGACGAACAAAGCGCATAGATCGAGTTACCACTACTGGGCTCCTCTTGTCTCTACGTCGCTTCGTCACACGGTGCAGCCGGCTTCTCGTTCGTGTCAGCCCGCTACAAGTAACAAAAAACGACGTCCCACTGATACCGCCACGCGAGGCGGATCCATGGACGTCGTCAGCACAATCAGCACGATAACTGGTTTTCTTGTGCGCACGCCGCTGGTCCGAGCCCCGATGGCAGTCCCCACATAACACAGCCGATGGAACTGGCAGGTGGGACGCATGGCCCGGTTGCCGGCGCGCTCAACGAAGGTCAACAGACCGCGGCGGCTGCCGTTGACAGGCATAGCAAAACAAAACCCGACTCTTGGTAGAGTCGGGTTGCCGCCGCGTGGAAAAGAAGCTGCTGAGTCGGCAACCCGGCTATCCTCGCCATTATGCGTTAGGACCCGTGGCTTTGCGTCCCCACCTTACGATGGGTTTGCCTTTATCGCTCAC
>CAYOEZ010000201.1:0-9023 GCA_964402955.1 uncultured Ktedonobacterales bacterium
GGCGGCGGAAGGGCTTGTCGACATGGCAGGGGTTCTCGCCCAGGATGCGACTCTTGAGTTGCAGCGCATAGGGCTTGTCGGCGCCGTCGCGTACCTCGCCAAAGCCGACCAGCCCCTGATTGGTGTAGAGCTTGAGCAAGGTGCAGTGCATGGGCGCTCCCACAATGTCGGCGAGACGCATATCGGTGATCTTCAGATCGGATGGGCTGGACTGTGTGCGTACCCTGTCCAGTACGCTCTCGGTGTTTCCTGTTTCTACCATCTGTGGCGCACTCCTCAACATGACGTCATATGTTGTCTGTCGCCTGTATCCTGAACCCTGAACCCTATACCCTGCCCTCATTCCTCATACTCCTGCCCCCAGCCGTTGTTCAGCCCGGCCGCGTCGAACGCCTCGAGCGCGGCGTCATACTCCTCGATCGTGACCTTTCGCCCCAGCACAGCGTCGCCGATGGTCTTGTAGGTTGGGAAATACTGGTTCATCAAGCTGACATGGACGTCGGTCGACAGGTTGGCGGCAATCCAGCGCAGCACTTCGTTGGTCTGGGACAGGTTTTCGGGCAGAATCAGGTGGCGGATGATCATGCCGCGGCGGGCAATGCCGTTGTCGTCGAGCACAAGCTCATCGCCCATCTGCCGGTACATCTCCAACAGGCAGGCGTGGTTGGCTGTGCTGTAGTGCGGGAAGCCGGAGAGTCGCACAGCCACGCTGTCGTCGGCATATTTGGCGTCGGGCAGGTAGACGTCGATCACCCCGTCGAGCAATTGCAGCGCCAGCAGTGAATCATAGCCGTTGGTGTTGTACACCAGTGGGATGCGCAACCCTCGCGCCGCAGCGATGTCCAGAGCAGCCAGAATGGGCGCGATGTAGTGGGTGGGCGTGACAAACTCAACGTTGTGGCAGCCGCGCTTCTGCAGGTCGAGCATCATCCATGCCAGGCGCTCGTTGCTGACGAGGCGGCCCACCCCCAGCTGGCTGATGGGGTAGTTCTGGCAGTAGATGCAGCGTCCGGTGCACTGGCTGAAGAAGATAGTCCCTGCGCCACCCGTGCCGCTAATAGGTGGCTCTTCCCACTTGTGCGCCGTCCACGAGGCGACGACGGCCTCCACGCCGGCGCAGCAAACGCCCGGCCCGCCTGGCCCCGCCTTCGCTTCTTGCCCCCCCAATGTTGGGGGGGAGGGGGGGGCAGCCTCCAGCCGGTTGAGGCGGCAGGCGCGGTAACAGAAAGCGCAATCGGCCAGCAGAGCATGAGCGCGCTCGGCTTGCCGTTTCAATTCGCCGCTCTTGTGCAACTGCACATACCCGGGTTCCCAGGAATCCATGGCGTCGCTACGTCCCTTTCGTCCGGCCCCAAAGCGCACACCTGAGCGCCGGGGTCTGTAATCATTTGACAGTGATTGGCCCCAGCACGATGTCGCTCTGATCGCTGCCCACGACGGGCAAACGCTCCATCGTGGCCAGAAGGTACATGCCCACAGCCAGGCGGTACTCGCCCGGCGGGGCATCCGCCTTCACAGGAAGCGTGATCACATCGCGCACAACTTCGCCGCGCAGCCAGGTGTTGGTTGGCCGCTCGCCCTTCTGCGGGCGGGTGTCCTGCTGACCGTACATGGCGTCTGTGGCATCCACAAGATGGACGTAGGTGGTAAAATCGGCCCCCGGTTGGTGCAGTGCCTGCCAGATGACGGTCACGGTCACATTCCCGCCTGGCGCTGCTTCTTTGTCCGCCTGTGCATCGAGCAGCAAGATGTCGTCGCCAAGCTGCGCCAGCGGCGGGTGCGTCAGGTCGGGTATATCTGCTTCATTCATGAAGCGCGGCGCAAGGTAGGAATAACTGGAGAGCACGGTCGCTGCCAGGAGCACGGCGACGATGGTCAGCGACTCGGGTTTGGCGGAGGGCATCAGGGTGTGAGCCGCCGCTCCTGCCAGCAGGGCAAGCGGTATGCCTGCCAGCCCCAGCAACTGCCAGGGATAGGCGACGAAGGCTGCCAGTGGGATAACCCGCCACAGAGGAGCAGCAATGGTGAGCGACAAGAAGGCCAGCAGACCCGCCAGCCCTGCCAGAATGATCACCGTGCGGCGCTGGCGTGCGTCCTCGCTTTCATATGCGCCCCACAGCGCCAGAAATGCCAGCCCCACCGCTATCAGCCCGAGTTGGAACGACATGCTGTCCTGCCAGCCGGGCACGCTCTCGCCAAAGCCCCATGTGGGAGAAAAAAGCTGAAACGTGTAAACGAAGTGCTCGTTCCACTCCGGCATGTTGGCGAACATGCGCCCGCCGGCAGGGAGAAGGATGAGCAGCGCCAGCGCCAGCCCGGCGGCGGCTGCCAGAGCGCCTTTCCAGACACCTCTCGAGACGTCCGGGGTCTTAGAGACGTCGGACGTCCAGGGCATCATGGCATACCAGATGACGGCAACAAAAGTGACAAGCACACCAAGACCGGCATCGAGCAGCGCAAGAATCAAACTGGCCAGGCCAACGAGAAGCAAGTTGCGCTTGCGAGGCGAATGTGCAGAATTCCAAAGTGCAAGGAGCAGGAATGGGGCAACGGCGAGCAGCAATGACTCGGCCAACGCGCCGCGCACATAGACAGTGACCAGCCGGTAGGGCAGCAGCATATAGACAGCCGCCGCCACAAACGCCGGCAGGCTGCACCACAAGCGCCGCGCTAGCAGAAACATGCCCAGCCCGGCCAGAATGAAGCTCAGCGCGTAGAGAAGCTTGAGCGCAGCGAGGGCGCCGATTGCCGCTTGCACAAGCGCCAGCAGCCAGGTCGCGA
Organism: uncultured Ktedonobacterales bacterium; assembly: GCA_964402955.1. Lineage (GTDB taxonomy): Bacteria > Chloroflexota > DTOL01 > DTOL01 > DAOUCN01 > CAYOEZ01. Next base: position 2,782 of record CAYOEZ010000201.1, read on the forward strand.
GCGGTCCATCACCGGGCGTGCCGTAGGCAGGCATCCAGCCCGAGAGGGGCCCGCCGGCTGCCAGCGCGTCATAGACGGCGCCCAGCCCACTGTGTGTCTGGACGAAACCCGGGTAGAGCAGCGGCGCCCAAACGATGACGGAGAGCAGCACGACGATGATCATGCTCGCGCCAACCCCCAGCGCTCGCGTTGCTCGATCGGTGCAAAGACGAGGCGGTCGACAATCAGGCCGATGGCAATGATCACAAGCATGATAGCGATGACCTGGCTCATATCGTTCAATTCCCGGCCCATATTCAGCAGATGGCCCAGCCCCAGGCTGACGTAGAGCAGCTCGCCGGCCATCAGTGAGCGCCAGGCAAAAGACCAACCCAGCTTCAGCGCATCGACTTCACCGTTGCGGCCCAGAAACGTCTTGCGGATGTTTCGGATCTCAAGCTTCACGTGCGGTGCTCCACGATGGATGTATGGTTACTCAAACCTGATCTCGATTGCCTGCTTGTGCGCTGGCAGGCCTTCAGCGGTAGCCAGCGCGCCCACTGTCTGACGAATGCCGGCCAGGCCTGCCTTCGTCACTTCTTGCGTCTCGATCTTGCGCATGAAGCTATCCACCGACAGCGGCGAGTACATCTTTGCGTACTCGCCGGTGGGCAAGACGTGATTCGAGCCGGTCGCGTAGTCGCCTGCCGCCGCCGGCGCGTAGTTGCCGATGAACACGGCGCCAACGTTGACGATTCTGGGCAGAATGCTGCGCTCGCCCGCGATCATCAGTTGCAAGTGCTCCGGCGCATAGGTATTGCTTAGAGCGATCGCCTCATCGAGCGAGGACGCCACGAGCAGAATGCCGTAGCGCTCGAGCGATGCGGCGACACGTGATCTGGTGGCGAGAGTCGCGCACTGACGCTCGATTTCCTTCGCCACTTGCTCGGCCAGAGCCTGCGACGTTGTGACCAGGACGCACGCTGAATCGTCAGCGTGCTCGGCCTGTGCGATCAAATCGGCGGCAACGAAGCGCGGGTCAGCGCTCTCATCGGCGATGATCAGCACTTCCGATGGCCCGGCGGGCATATCGATGGCGCACAGTCCGCTGGCGGCCGCGAGCATCTTGGCGCCTGTGACGTAGCGGTTGCCGGGGCCGAATATCTTGTAGACGCGGGGAATGGTCTCCGTGCCGTAGGCCATGGCCGCGATCGCCTGCGCGCCGCCTGCCTTGAAGATGTCACTGACGCCGGCAATATCGGCGGCGACGAGCACAACGGGCGGCAGGTTGCCCTCTTTGTCGGGCGGGCAGCAGATGACGCGCGTGGCGCACCCCGCCAGCCGGGCAGGAACGGCCATCATCAAGACGGACGAGGGGTAGGCGGCGCGTCCGCCAGGGACGTAGAGACCGACGCGCTCGATGGGCCGGTTGAGGCGACGGATCTCGATGCCCGGCGCGACCTGCACGGGCGGCTCTTCCGTCAACTCGCTGGCATGGAAGGTTGCGATATTGCGCATGGCGGCGCGCAGTGCAGCCACGACGCCTGCGTCAACCGTCTGGTAGGCGGCCTCGATCTCGGCGCGGCTGACGCGCAGATCACGCACGGTGGCGCCGCCGAAGTGCTTGTTATAGCGGCGCACGGCGCGGTCGCCGCTGTGTTGCACACTGCGCATGATGCGCTGCACAACGGGCATGACATCGTCAAACGCTGCCGCCGAACGGCGCATAATACGATTGAGATCGGCCTGGGACACGCTGTTGAGAGATGCAATTTGCATACCCGTTTCCTCGCAGTGGGCGGTCAGACGTAGGTCAGGCATCCTTGCCTGACGGATTGGTCGCAACGTCAGGCAAGGATGCCTGACCTACTCAAGCTGGCTGACCACCTCTATTTGTGGCGAATCTTCTCGAGCAGCGCGTGGTAGTTCCACGATTTGGCCTCAAAAACGTACGTCAGCGCGGCAACGGTGACATCACTGCCGCCGGCTTTGCGCAGGTGCTCGACGGTGCGCAGCAGAAGGTCTTTGCGCACGACGACCGTTGTGGCATACCATCCTGCGTCACTGCGGTCCTTGGCAAAGACGCGGCCGATGCTGGGGCCTTGCAGGCCGGCCAGCTCCGGGATGCGCATGACCAAGCGGGCGACATCGTCGGCGCTCTCGCCCTGGATGTTGGCCGTGACCGAGAGGAAATCAGCGGCGCGCATGTGCGCCTCGAAGAGCTCGATGATGGACTTGACCGTTTGCAGTTTGGCGTCGCTGGCAGCCAGTAGCTTGCGGTTAGCGATCAAACAGGCCTGGGCATGCAGAATGCTGCCGCCCGTAATGCGCTTCAGCCGGTTATCGCGCAGGGTTGTGCCGCTCGACGTGATGTCGGCGATGATATCGGCGTAGCCCATGCTGGGCGCAACTTCGAGCGCTCCGTGCGCTTCGACCACGGCGAAGTAGGTGATGCCGGCGCGGTAGAGGAACTGGCGCGTGAGATTGGGAAACTTGGTCACCACGCGCAACTCGCGGCCCTTGCTCTTGAAACCGGCGGCAACGTCAGCCAGATCGCTGAGCGAGGTGACGTCGACCCAGCTTTCGGGGACAGCCAGCACCAACTCGCACCGGCCAAAGCCAAGATCCATGACGACGACAGCATCGCCATCCTCCGGCGTGCTCTCCCGCACGATGTCCAGGCCAGTAACGCCGACATCGGCGCTGCCTTCTTCGACCTTGGCCAGAATGTCATTGGCACGCTGAAACAGCACCTTGATGTTGGGTGCAGCAGAGATGCGCGCGGTATACTGGCGCGGGTTGGTGCGGTCCACACGTAGCCCACTGGCTGCCATGAAGCGCATGGTGTCTTCTTCGAGCTCACCCTTACTGGGAAGGGCCAAACGCAATTCATCTGTCATAGGTTTTATTGTGTTCAGGCAACAGGGTCAGGATACAAGATGCAGGATTCAGGGAGCGGGCAGCAGAGAGCGAGCGATGGCGGGCAGATCAGCGAACGGGACGTGCTGCTCAGTGCGCGTGGACATAGTACGCACGACGGCGCTATGCGTGGCGCGCTCTTGCGAACCAACGATGATCACCGTTGGGACTCCACTGCGGTTGGCGTACTGCAAATTGCCTTTGACGCCGCGCCTGCGCACATCCATTTCGACGCGCAACCCGCCGGCGCGCAAGACGGTGGCAACGTCGACGGCATAGGCATAGTCGTCAGGCTCAACGGGGACGAGCAATATCTGGGCCATGTCGTTGGCTACCGGCGCGTGCGCTTCGGCTTCGAGCGCCATCAGCACGCGCTCCAGCCCGTAGGCAAACCCGATCGCCGGCGTATCGAGATTGCCGCCCAGCGTCGTAACCAGGTCGTCGTAGCGGCCGCCGCCGCACAATTGTCGCTCGCCAATGGCGCCCTCGTGGTAGATCTCGAAGAGGAGGCCGGTGTAATACCGCAAGCCTCGGCTCAGCGCAAAGTCCAGGCTGATGCGTTCCCACGGCACGTGGTAAGCGTCGAGCGCGGCCAGCGATTCTCGCAACTGGACGAGCGGAGTTTCGGCAACGCCATGCTGGCTCAGTAGCGCGTGCGCCGCCGCCAGCGCCGTGTCGGGCGTGCCTTTGATTTGTCCCAACTCTTCCATGAGCGTGAGCGCTTGTTCAACCTGAGGCCGCTGGCGGGTGCGGGCGAATTTCGCCAGGACGCGGTCCACGATTTCCTCGCTGTTGCGGCTGCCGTCCAACCCAACGTTCATGGCGCTCAGCAACTCCAGCACCGCGCCACGCGCTCTTTCTTCGCCAAGGCTCTGCACGATGGCGGCCAGCGCCATGCTTTCCGTATCGCCTTCATCCGGATTACTCTCGGCTGCCCAGGCCGGGAAAAGCTCGGCAAGGCGCGCCAGGATGGGGCCGCGGCCCTGCTCAGCGAGGGTTTCCATGGTTGCGGCCAGCGTCGCCGCCAGTCGCTCATCCAGGTCGAGACTGCGCAGCAGCGCCAACAGGACGCCGACGTGGCCGATGACCAGGCGGTAGTTGTGGACGCCAAGCATGTCAAGCCCGTTCATGGCCAGCGCGATCGTTTCTGCCTCCGCGGCCGCGCCCGCTGCGCCGGCCAATTCGAGGCCAACCTGGGTGAACTGGCGGTAGCGGCTGCGCTGCGTCGCTTCGTAGCGAAAAACTGGCCCGCTATAGGAGAGACGAACGGGGAGCGGGTTGGCTTGCAGGTGCTCGATGTAGGCGCGCACGACCGAGGCGGTGAGTTCTGGGCGCAGGCTCAATTTGCGGTTCTGGTAGACAAAAGAATAGAGGCGCACCAGTGTGTCTTCACCCGACTTGCGCAGATAGAGGTCGGTGTGCTCGATGAGGGGAACGGCAATCTGGCGATAGCCATATGTCGCGAAAAAGTGTAACAGGCTGCTTTCGACCGCTCGTTGCTGCGCCGCGGCAGGCGGCAGGACGTCGTTCGTCCCCTTTACACGTTCAAGTCGGGTGGAGCGTGCCATGGTGCATATCCTTCACAACGACTATTGCCTATGTATCAAGAAACGTTTCGGCGGATGAGCGCACGGCTTCATCCCTGCGCAGGCGAAACTCACGGCGCACCCGTGCGGCTGCCTGACGCCTCTTCTCGTCCTCTGTTTCGACAACCAGTTGCGGCACGGAGGTCGGACGTCCCGTCTCATCGAGCGCGACGTAGACGATGTATGCCGTCGAAATGTGTCGCACGGCGCCTGTGTACAGGCTCTCAGCATTGACGCGTACGCCCACCTCGATCGATGTGTTGCCAACATCGTTGACCGACGCGCGAAAGGTCACCAGGTCGCCCACAAAGACAGGCGCCAGAAAGCTCATGCCGTCGATGTGTGCGGTGACGGTGCGCATGCGGCAGTGGCGTACGGCAGCCAGGCCGCCCGCCTCGTCCACGTGTTTCATGATCACGCCGCCGTGGATGTTGCCCATCGGGTTGGCATCCGCCGGCAGCATCAGAATGGCCAGCGTTACTTCAGAATCTTGCGCACGGCGCGGCGCTAGGTTGGACATCGCTATCCTCCTCGCATCAGTGCGGGCGCGCCCATGATACTACGCCGGGTGTTCGTTGTCAAATAGATGGCGATGTGATATAACTATGCCATGAAGAGAACGTTCGCTGCGCGTCCGCTGCTGGCGTGGGCCGTCATAAGTGCGATCACGCTCCTTGCCTTTGCGTTGCGTGTGTACCATCTCGGCGGTCAGAGCCTGTGGTATGACGAGGGTTTCAGCGTCTACCTGGCTCAGATGAGCGTCGCCGCCATTACGGCGCGCACAGCGGCCGATATTCAGCCGCCTGTGTACTACTATCTCCTGCACGTCTGGATGTTGTTGTTCGGCCACAGCGAGGCGGCGGTGCGCCTCCTCTCCGTCATTTTCGGCGTGCTCACTATTCCACTTGTTTACCTCCTGTCTCGCCGTTTGCTTGATCCTGCGCTGGGCTTGCTTGCTGCGCTATTGCTGGCGGTGTCGCCGTTCCACGTCTGGTACGCGCAAGAAGCGCGTATGTACACGTTGGTGACGATGCTGGGCGTGCTTTCGAGTTGGTTGTTGGTCGTGGTTTTGGATAGGAGCGCCGGGCACGATGCCCGGTGGAGCGGGGCAGGCTCTGCCCGGCCTACAGGGGTGGAGGGTGGGGGCGGCGGCCACGATGCCCGGCCTACAGGGCGGACAAACGGGCTGTGGGTGCTGTACGCTCTGACAAATGTGGCGGCGATTTACACACACTACTATGCGTTCTTCCTCGTGGCGGCTCAGTCGCTGTATCTGGCGGTCTGGTGGTTGCGCAACGGCCGGCGGCGGCGCGCTCTGCTGGCCGGGTTGGCGGCGCAGGCTGCGACGGTCGTGGCCTTCTTGCCGTGGGCTGGTTTTGCCCTGAATCGGCTGGCGGTGGATGAGAGTTATTGGGAAGGCGCGTTGTCGCTCGATTTTGTGCGCAAGACGCTGTTATCCTTTGCCAGCGGGCAGACTGTGTACGAGGCGCAGGCGCAGATCATTACCATTGGCTATCTCGCCCTGCTGGCTGTGGGGGCGGCAGCCTTGGTGCTACGCTCTGCGCCCGCTCCACGGCAGGGCGATTCAGCCATATCCCAGCCTTCTCCCTGCAAGGGAGAAGGGGCAGGCGCGGGGCGCTGGCAAGGCAAAACGGGGGCATGGCTCTTTCTGGTGCTCTATCTGGTTGTGCCATTTGTGCTGCTCTATGGTTTGTCAGCGTGGCGGCCGAAGTTCAATCCGCGCTATTTGATGCTGGC
>CAYOEZ010000202.1:0-8967 GCA_964402955.1 uncultured Ktedonobacterales bacterium
CAGGCCCGGGATCTCCAGCGACCAGTACTTCTCGCTGCCGTCGAGGCTGCCGATGGTGGCGTCCGCCACTTCCCGCTCTCGCCTGGATCGGACAGTTCCCATCGGTCCCAGCAACTGCTTGAACTTGGCGAGCACAAGATTTTCGCTGACCGGCTTGGGCATGAGTAAACCCTCCTGCCGACGGTCTTCCGTGACGTAGGCCATCCCCACGTCGATACATTTCTCCGGACTGAGCTTGCCAAGACGCCTGCCGTTGAAGGTGACTGCGCCCGCGTCCATCGGCTCCAACCCAAAGAGCAGGCGCGCCAGTTCGGTGCGTCCCGCGCCCATGAGCCCATATACACCTACGATCTCCCCGGCGCGCAGTGTCAGGTCCACATCGGCCACCTGCCCGGCGCGTGTGACGCCTTTGGCCTCATAGACCACGGCGCCAATTTCCTTCTCAATCACCGGGAAGGCCTGCGTCAGTTCGCGACCTACCATCATCTTGACCACTTGCGGCTGTGTGATCTCCGCCCTGGGCGCGACGCCAATCATGTGTCCGTCGCGTAGCACTGCAATGCGGTCACAAATGGCAAACACGTCTTCAAGAATGTGTGAGATGTAGATGATCGTGACGCCTCGCTCCTTAAGTTGGGCGATCACGCGAAAGAGGTTGTCCTTCTCCTTGATGGAGAGTGAGGTCGTCGGTTCATCAAAGATGATGATCTCGGCGTTCTTGATGAGCGCTTTCGTGATTTCGATTGTCTGGCGGACGCCCATGGAGAGCGTTCCGACCACCGCTTTCGGGGAGGCCTGCGCGCCGAACTGCTCGAGATATTTGCGCGCTTCCTTCTCCATGGCGGCGTATTGCACCGACCAGAGCGCGCCCGTGGGCATGTTGTCGATGTAGATATTCTCGGCAACGGTAAGGTTTGAGAAGAGATTCAGTTCTTGATGAATGAAGGCGATACCTGCACTGTCGGCATCTCGCGGGGAGGTCGGCGCATAGGGCACGCCGCGCAAGCGCATTGAGCCGCTGTCCATGGCAAGCACGCCGCCCAGGATGTTCATGAGCGTGGACTTGCCCGCGCCGTTCTCGCCCACGAGGCCCAACACCTCACCCTTGTGGACTGCAAGATCAATGCCATGCAGCACTTTGGCCGCGAAGAAGCTCTTGGTAATGCCCTCGAGGACGAGGATCGGTTCATTGCTCATGGTGTGTGCTCACCCAGGCTCCAGGCTGAGAACGGGCCCAGTTGGCGCTCTGTACTAGCGGCCAACCAACTCGCGGCGCCGCGTCCAAATGTCAAGAAAGGCGGCAATCAGCACAAGGATGCCCTTGATACGGCTGAGGACATACCCCTCCACGCCCATGAGGTTGACCACATTGTTGAGGAGGGGGATGAAGAGCACGCCATATACCGTCTGGCGAATGCCACCGGCGCCGCCAAAAACGCTCGTGCCACCGATGATCACTGCCGCGATGATGTCGATGAAGACGCGATCGCCAAGTGAGGGGATGCCTGCCTGGTTGCGCGCCGTGGCAATGATCCCTTGCAGGGCCGCAAAGAGCGCGCTGAGAATCATGAGCCAGAAGATTGTGCTCTTCACGGGCAGCCCGGAAACGTGCGCCGTGCGCGGATTTGTGCCCACTGCATAGACGCGCCGCCCAAAGGCTGTGTAAGTGAGCAGCCAGTGCGCAAAGAGCAGCACCACCACCGTGATCGTCACCGGCACCCACAGGCGGCCGCCGTCACCCCCCAGCACAAAGAACGCGTCGGGCAGCCCGTTTATGGAGGAGCGGGCGGAGACCGTGCTGGTGAACCAGACCGCAACGCCGCCCCCCACCATCATCGTGGCAAGGGTGGCAATAAAAGAGGGCATCTTGAAGCGCGTGACGGAAAAGCCGTTGACGACGCCCACAACTGCGCCTGCGCCCATCATCACGACCAGACCCACGGGGATGGCCCACGGCGTGCCCGCCAGCGGCGAGATCGCCATGACGTAGGCGCCGAATACGCTGCTGAGCGCCATGATCGAGGTAACCGAAAAGTCGATGCCGCCATTGAGCACAACGAAAGTCAGGCCCACCGCAACGATCATGATGTCGTTGGCCTGGAGCACCAGGTTGGTGAGGTTGAAGCGCGTCGAGAAATTGGGGACAAGAAAGTAGGAGACGACAAACATCACGATCAGAAGCAGAAAGATCGGTGAGATGTAGTCCCACGGACTGGCGCGCCGGGGCTGCTGGGCCACCGCGCCGGGAGAAGTGGGGTGTTCGGTGCTGGTCATACGCTGTGCGCCGCTCCAACGGGAGAGGGAAGGGCAGTGGGCAAGTTGCCCACTGCCCTCCGGCTTGCGGAGATAGATCGGGTGGTTACTTGACCAACGCCCAGCCCCAAACCTGCGGGCAAACCTCTTCACAATTGTCGATGTTGGCAATGAGACCCGGGTCGCGGAAGACGTTGCCTTCCATGGCGGGCTCGCCATTGGCCAGCTTGACGGCCCATTCGATGGAGCCTTCGCCGGCGGAGATGGCGCCCTGTGCAGCATCCACCCAGTTGTAGCCGTCCTTGAGATACTGCATGCCGATCTCGTCGCCGTCGAAGGAGACGATTGCCACGTGGCCTTCCTCACCAATCTTGACCCAGCGGCCCAACTGCTCGAGGACGCTCTTGAGCGGGGGGAAGAGGAAGTCGGACGGGGTGATGATCAGGTCAATTTCGGGGTACGCCTGGAAGGCGTTCTGCATGCCGGCCAGCGCAACTTCATGCTTCCATTCGGAGGGGACTTCGCTGACAACGGTGATGACGTCGGTATTGGCGTCAAGAATTTCCTTGTGGCCCTTGTAGCGCTCAACGGCGTTCTCGTCACCCAGGTTGCCGATCAGCAACAGGGCGGTGTAGGTCTTGCCGTCGGCCTTGGCCTTGTCAACAAACCACTGTGTGGCCAGCTTGGCCATCGTGTAGTTGTCGGAGAGGATGGACATTTCGGGGACGACGTCGCCCTGGACGGGTCGGTTGTTCATGACGACGGGGATGCCGGCATCCTGCGCCTTCTTGACGGCGGCCGCGATTGCTGCGCCATCCTTCGGGGCAATAACGATGGCGTTGACGCCCTGGGCGATCAGATTCTCGACCTGCTGATTCTGCTTGTTGGGGTCGCCTTCAGCAATGACGAGCTGATAGTCAACGCCCAATTCGGCAGCCTTGGCCTTCATGGCTGCTTCGTTTGCCACCCAGAAGGCGGATTCGAGCGAGTCCATGGAGACACCGATCTTGAGTGCGCCAGCCGGGGCCGCGGCATCGCTTGCGGCCGGAGCAGCATCCGCAGCCGGTGCGGCAGGGGCCGCCGGGGCCGCACAGGCCGCCAGCGATGCCAGCACGAGCACGACGAGCATAATGCGCCAAATTGACCTGGACATACGTTGTTTCTCCTTGTGCAACGGTGGATAAGTGGAACAGCGTAGAACATTGAGAGGTGCCATACTTGACTGCCGATATTTCCTGCATGCCCGATTGCGAGAGCATTGAGGACGTTTTCAGTTACGTGCGCCACAGGCCGCGTAGTCATTGGCCGGGAGATATGACGTGTTACTCAGTCGCGAAATTGTCCTTGCGAGATTCCTTGAGTTGCTTGCGGGTTACTCGTGTCACCGAGAAGTCGGTGGATAAAGTGGCCTGTCCGCCAGGTTGGATGCGCACAATTCTTTGGCTAAGCGTAGGTCACGCGCGCATCAAAAAATACGGTTCGGTAAGGAGATTTCTTGCCGCCCAAACGGTCTACCAACAACTGGACAGCTGTTTCGGCCATGGAGCGCGAGTCTTGTTCTATGACGGGTATGGGGGGCGTCAATAGGTGCGCCCAATCAGCATCGAAGACGACCATGCTGCGCGAGTCGAAAGGAATGTTCCTGCGACGAAAGGCGCGCAGCACGCCAACGCCCGCTTCTGGAGTCAGGCAGACAATGCCATCAGGCGTGCCATGCGTATCAATGTGCGCAAGGAAGGCTGATTCAACGAGGCGCCCTGTGGGATCTTCGACCACCAATAAGTCCCGCTCGGTGACGTGCGGAAAGTCGTGCTCCTCAAGCGACCTGAAGTAGCCTTCCACGCGGTCCAGCGCCGACGATGCCCATGGACTGAAGGATACACAGAGTGGCCGTCTACAGCCGCGTCGCAGGAGGTAATCAGCAGCTTGTCTGGCATAAGCCACATTGTCGGTGGTCACGATATCCGCGCTGATGCCGGAGACATAGCGATCCAGGAAGACAAAGGGAATGTCCAGCGCTGCAAAGGTGCGCAGTGCCGCGGGGGGCTGCTTGGACACGGGGCTGATGATGACGCCGTCGATGGATTGCGAGAGCAGCAGTTCGAGCGTCCGATTTTCCAGCACCGGGTCTTCGTGCGTATTGGCAAAGGTAAGCGAATAGCCGGCGCGCAGTAGCGACTCATGCACGTTGTTGGCCAGCACGGCCATCAATGGGCTGGCGATGATCGGTATCACCAGGCCGATGACATTCGTCTTGCCTGTCTTGAGGCTGCGCGCGATTTGGTCGGGCCGATACTGCAGCTGTTTGGCAGCTTCGAGCACGCGCTTTTGCGTCTCAACGGAGACGCTTTTGGGGCTGCCGTTGAGCACATAGGAAACAGTGGCGTCGGAGACGCCGGCCTGCCGTGCTACATCGCTGCGTGTGACTTTGCGTATCATGGGGAGCTCGTTTTGGTTACTCGAGTAAACTCAGGATACACCCGCTTTAGCGCTCTGTCAATACTCAATTTGGGACGCGCACCAGGGCGATTACAGTACAGGGCCCCCAGCCGTGGCGGCTGGGGGCCCTGTATTTGTTCGCAGTATCAGCTTACGACCCAACCCAAACCAGCGGTCAGGGTAGTGCGTCCATGCAGGACGCCCGGCGGCAATCGTCTAGCGCGTAGCAAGCTGCCGTGCAACACTGCTCAGGCCGACGGCAATCACCAGGATTGCGCCCTGGAAGATGTACTGGTAGAAGGTGGGGGCGCCAAAGATAGCCAACCCGTTGAAACCAATGCCGATGATGAGCACGCCGATGAAGGTGCCCGGAATGTGGAACTCGCCGTCCTTGAGCGTGGCCGATCCCAGGAACGTGGCCGCGAACGCATTGAGCAGGTACGAGTCGGCCGCGCTGGCCGTACCGCTGCCGATCAGTGACGCCAGCAGGATGCCTGTCGCTGACGCGCACAAGCCGGCCGTGACGTAGGCAATGATCTTGACGCGGTCGACGCGAATACCTGAGAGGCGCGCCGCCTCCATATTGCCGCCCACCGCCTGAATCTGCTGCCCCAAATCCGTGCGGTTGACAAGCAGCCAGAGCATGAGCAAGACCACGAACATGATGATGATGTTGTTGGGGATGCCCATGGAACGCTGCAATGCGATTGCTGTGAATGACTTGGGCACACCCGACGCAATCGGCACACCGGTGGAGTAGGCAAAGGTCAGACCCACCAGAATGCTGCCGATGCCGAGGGTGGCGATGACCGAGTTGACCTTCACCTTCGTCACAATCGTGCCATTGACAATGCCGACAATCGCGCCCACGCCCAGCACGAGCACAATCGCCAGCCAAACGGGCAACCCCTGCTTGACCATAAGCCCCGTCACGAGCACGCCCGCCAAAGAACCGTGATAGCCGATGCTGAGGTCCATCTCGCCCACGATCAGCACCACCGTCAGCCCGCCCGCGATGATGGCCGTCAGCGAAGCCTGGTTCAGAATATTGAGAAAATTGGAGAGCGTGGGAAAGGCGCGCGGTGCGGCTATCGAAAAGATGGCAATCATGATCAACATGCCGATGATGCTGCCATAATTGGCAACAAACGTAAGGATCTCGCGCCGCCGCGCTCCTTCGACCGGCGCGTTGAGAGCCGCTGCAGCGGCTGGTGTGCTGTTGGTCTCTGCGGTGCTCATTGCAGGGGACTCACTTCCTCGTGTTTGCTTTCGTTTGGCACAATCTCATTGGCATGGGCGTAGCTGAGGTGGATCAGCGCTTCCTTGGTAATCGCCTCGCCTGCAAGCTCTCCCACAATGCGGCCTTCCACCATGACAATGACTCTGTCGCACAGGCCCGGCAACTCTTCCACTTCGGACGAGATGACGATGACACCGGCGCCCTCCCTGGCGAGCGAACGCACTATTGCGTGAATATCGCCGCGTGCCCCCACATCAACGCCGCGCGACGGTTCATCAAGAATGATGACCTTCATGGGGGCCGTCAGCCATTTGCCAATCACGATCTTCTGCTGGTTGCCGCCCGAGAGCGTGCGTACAGGCGTTGTCACACCGGGCGTCTTGACCTGGAGCTGCTGCACAATATCGAGCGCGCGGCTGCGCGCCTGCCCCAGGTTGATGAAGGGAAGCAGCGGTGCGTAACGCAACGATTTGACACTGGGCAGATTGATGTTGAACGCAACACTCTTGTCGAGCAGCAGCCCCTGCGAACGTCGCTCCTCGGGCACAAGCGCAATGCCGCTGCGCACCGCGTCCTGCGGTTCACGCAGCGCGAGCTTGCGACCTTCGAGCCATATTTCGCCCAAATCCGGCCGGTCGGCGCCATACAGCATGCGCACGAGCTCGCTGCGCCCTGCGCCGACGAGGCCGGCCAGGCCAAGCACTTCGCCCTTGTGCAAGGTGAGCGACGCATTGCGCACATAGGGCGCACGGCTCAGGTTGCGCGCCTCGAGAAGGATGGGCCGGTCAGGTTGGGTGCCCGCAATGGCGGGCGCGACCGCAACATCGGCGCCCACAATCGCGCGCACGAGCGCCTTCCTGTTCAGCCCGGCGCGCTCGATGTCGAGGACGCTGGCCCCGTCCTTGAATACCGTGACACGACCGCACAAGTCGATAATCTCTTCAAGACGGTGGGAGACGTAAAGAATGGCGATTCCATCCGCCGCCAACTCGCGGATGATGCGAAAGAGGCGCTCGGCCTCCTCCATGGAGAGGGACGCAGTCGGCTCGTCCATGGCAATCAGTTTTGATTTGAAGAGGAGCGCGCGGCCAATTGAGAGCAGCCAGCGTTCGGCCACCGTCAACCGATCCACGGGCACATCCATGGGAAAGGTAACGCCCAGGCGCTGAACCACGGGATCAACTTCACGCCGCGCCGCCTTCCAGTCAACCATGCCAAGGCGCAGCGGCTTGGGGAGGCCCAGCAGCATGTTTTGCAGGCCCGTAAAGCGCGGCACCATGTTCAGTTCCTGGTGAATGAAACTGAGGCCAAGCGCACGCGCAGCCTGCGGGTCGGCCACGCGTACAGCCTCACCATTCAGCAGAATCTGCCCGTTGTCAGGCTGGATGATGCCGGCCAGACTGCGAATGAGGGTTGACTTGCCCGCGCCATTGGCACCCACCAGACCATGCACTTCGCCGGCGAAGACGGTGACATCGACGCCCTTGAGCGCCTGGACGCCGCCAAAGTGCTTGGTCAGGCCATTGACCTGGAGAAGAGGAAGTGCGTTGTTCATGCGAGGAAGGGGTACGTGAGTAGGGTCGGGCGCACGCATGCGCCCGACCCAGTTGCGAAACGGTAACTAGTTTGAGGCGCTGGGATTGATCGCCTCAGGGTGCTCGGCAAGGAATGCTTCGATTGTCTCTGCGTTGACAACCTTGACAGGCACTTCCACTGCCTTCGGCTCCCACGCAGCGCCGGCCTGTATGGCCTCGTTGATCGTATTGACGAGTACCTCGCCCTCCTCTTCAACCGCCGCCCATGCCGTCGCCGTCATCCAGCCATCTTGCACGGCGACAATTGCGTCAACATTGCCGTTGGTGCCGTAGACCTTGACATCCTTGCGATCCTGCTGCTTGAGCGTCGAGATTGCGCCCAGGGCCGGGTCATCCCAGCAGCCCCAAATCGCGTAGTTCCCATCACCTGCGGGGCGACCTGCAAGCCACGCAGTGGCGAACTGCGCTCCGGCCTGCAGGTAGCCGGGGATGGGCACTTCGTTTTTGGTAACGGAAATTTCGGGATAGTCGGCAATGATCTGGTCGAGCATCTCTTCGCGCTCGCGGCAAACTTGTCCGGTGTGATAGGTGAGGGCAAGGATCTCGCCCTTTTCGCCCATGTCGGCCACCATCTGCTTGATCACCTCGGTCGCCTGCGGGCCACCGGTGCCGTTGGTTGCCACAACGCCTTCACCCAGTCCACCGCCCCAGGTTGCCACGGGGATGTTGGCGGCCTGCGCCGCCGCCAGCCCAGCGCCCAGCGATGTGACGGGGAAGACCAGGTCGATGATGGCGCCTGCGCCGCGCTGGGCGAGGTTTTGGAAGGCGGCGTTGGCTTCGTCGGCGCTGCCGCGTGCATCGATGACGCTCACGGTCCAGCCGAGCGCTTCCGCTGCCTGGGTTGCGCCATTGATGAAGCGTGCATTGGACGAGTCGGATGGGGTGATGGAGACAAGGCCGAGCAGGAATTCACCTGCGCCGGCCGCATCGGCGGGCGCGTCCGCTGCCGCATCAGAGGCGGCGGGCGCCGCCGGTGCGGCCGGTGCCGCAGGCACGGCGCATGCCGTCAGGAGCAGGGCAAAAACGAGAAATACAGCAATCCGGGACCATCGACGCATGGGATTCCTCCTGTTTAGAAGTGGTTTGTAGGGAACACAGTCGGTATAGCATGAACGATAACGCGGCAGGTTTGGCGACAATGGTTACTTGAGAGCAAGGGCATTCGCCGGCGAACCGGAGCCGCCCTTCTTGTTGAGGGGAGCCGAAGTGAACATCCCCTCCCAGATTCCGTCTGCGGCACAATCGGCAGCCAGCTTGTCAAGCGCGAACATTTCGCCAACAGCCATACCCAGCAGTGGAATAATGCGGAAGTGCAGGAAGCCCTCAACGGTTGGCGTATAGGGCATGGCCTCCAGCGCAGGCCCATCGCAGCCCCGGGCCGCCACCTGATTGTTCCACAGCCACTCCAGCCATCGCTCGGCCGCTGCCAGCCAGGGCCCC
>CAYOEZ010000203.1:0-8885 GCA_964402955.1 uncultured Ktedonobacterales bacterium
AGAGCATCGACCTGGCCGAAGACCGTGAGAAATTCGGTGACCTGCTGACATCGCTGGGCATTGCTCAGGCCAGCCATGGCATGGCGCGCTCGCCGGCTGAAGCGCACGCTGTCGCCGACAACGTGGGTTTTCCCGTGCTGCTCCGTCCGTCGTTTGTCCTGGGCGGACGGGCCATGGCGATTATCTACGATCACGACTCGATTGACGACTACATGGAGAAAGCGGTTTTGGCCTGGCCGGAGCGTCCGTGGCTGATCGATCACTACCTCGAAAACGCCTATGAGCTTGACGTCGATGCGGTCGCAGACGGCAAAGAGGTCGTGATTGGGGCGATCATGCAGCATATCGAAGAAGCAGGCATCCACTCCGGCGACAGCGCCTGCGTGATTCCGCCCTACATGATCAGCCAGCATCATCTTGAGATTGTGCGTGAGTATACGCGCATGCTGGCAAGGGCGCTGAAAGTGGTGGGGCTGATCAACATCCAGCTTGCCATCAAGGATGGCGTGGTGTACGTGCTGGAAGTGAATCCGCGTGCCTCGCGCAGTGTGCCCTACGTGAGCAAGGCCATCGGTATGCCTCTGGCTAAGATCGCCTCGCAGGTGATGGTGGGTAAGACGCTGAAAGAACTGGGCGTCGTCGAGGAGACCTGGCCGCACGGGTTCTTCGTGAAAGAAGTCGTGCTGCCGTTTGTGAAGTTCGCCGGCGCAGATACGATCCTGGGACCAGAGATGAAAAGCACAGGCGAGGTGATGGGTATCGGCCATTCGTTCGGCGCGGCGTTTGCCAAAGCGCAGGAAGCAGCCGGTGCGCACCTGCCCACAAGTGGCGCTGTCCTCATCAGTGTTAATGACCATGACAAGGGGGCTATTGTCAAGATTGCGCGCGACTTCGCGGCCATGGGATTTCGTCTGCTGGCAACGCACGGCACCGCGCTGGCCCTCCAGGAAGCGGGCCTGAGCGTGCAATCAGTGCTCAAGGTGAGTGAGGGGACGCCCAACGTTGCCAGCCTCATCGACGGCGGGCAGGTTGCTCTGGTGATCAACACCCCCTTCGGCAAGAATGCCCTGTCTGATGGGGCGGAGATGCGCCGCGCCGCCCTGGCGCGCGGCATCCCCTACACCACCACGCTCTCTGCCGCCGCTGCCGCCGCCGCGGGTATTCGCGCCCAGGTTGACGAAGCGTTGCGCGTCTATAGCCTGCAAGAGATATTCGGCAGGCGCTGAGCCAGTCGAGACTCGAGGGATGCACCGCAGTTGGACGAGACCGCGAGATGTTGCTGTTCACCGCAGGACGCAGAGAACGCAGGGGAAGGCTGTTGATTTCGCGGCATGAATCCTCTATACTGCTCTTTGCCGGAGTCGGATGGTGGCGTAGAAGTAACCGGCATGTGATGGCTGAAAGGGAAGCCGTGATAACCGATTGGAAAAAGTACATACATTCTGACCCTAAGATACTGGTTGGCAAGCCAGTTATCACAGGGACGCGCCTTTCCGTGGATTTCATCCTGGGACTCTATGCAGCAGGCTGGTCTGAGCAGCAGATCCTGGACAGCTACCCGACGCTGACGCAGGAGGCCTTGCGGGCAGTCTTTGCCTTTTCCGCTGAGTGTATGCGCGACCAGACATTTTACCCCATGCCTGCCGTGGTGGTGTGATGCGTTTTATCGCGGACGAGAACTTCCCTCTGCCCAGTGTGAGACGATTGGCCGAAGCAGGGTATGATGTGAGTGCGGTCATTCGCGACACACCCGGTGCTCCCGACGATGACATCTTGGCGCGTGCAGCGCAGCAGGGTAGGATAGTCACTCACATACAATCCTCATCGTGGTCTTGATCCCAACATGGGAGCGTGATATAATACTTGCGGGTCATTGCAGTAAGAGCTTTGCGCGAATACTGGGAACAGCACTCAGACGCCCGTGAAGCGTTGCAGGCGTGGTATCACGATGCAAAACAGGCCAACTGGAGAGCGCCTGCGGACATCAAGCGCGTGTATGTCACCGCAAGTATCATTGGAGCAAATCGGGTTGTGTTCAACGTCAGGGGAAACACCTACCGGCTGGTTGTGGCTGTTCAGTACGAATTCGGCATCGTCTATATACGATTTGTAGGCACTCATCGTGAATATGATAGAATTGACGCAGAAACGATATAGGACAGAAACCATGGATATCAAACCAATCAGGATGGAAGCTGACTATCAACAAGCGCTGGCGGAGATCGAACGGCTGTTCGACGCCAGGCCAGGAACATCGGAAGGTGACCGCATTGAGGTATTGACGACGCTTGTGGAGGCCTATGAGGCTCAGCGTTACGTGATCCCAATGCCTGATCCTGTCGAAGCGATCATGTACTATATGGAAAGCCGCGGGCTATCGCGCTCCGATCTGGCGCCGTATATCGGCAGCCGGGCGCGCGTTTCGGAAGTGCTCAACCGCAAGCGTCCTCTGACACTGGGCATGATCAGGCGACTCCATACTGGGCTTGGCATTCAAGCTGATGTTCTTGTCCAGTCATATCCTGTGGGAGTATCTCCTGCGTAGGGATGTTGGCCGCCCCATTCGGCGACAGCGATATCACCCCTCACCGAACTCATCCAGCATCGGTCTTTCAGCCTATTGACACCACTACGCCTCCGTGCTATACTTCTAATTGACACGTGCAGGGTAGCACGTGACAACCCCATGTCCGGCACAAAAGAGCCATCGCATGCCAAAACGCGCCACACAAATGGACGTTGCTCGCCGCGCTGGTGTCTCGCGCGCTACCGTCTCCAACGTGCTGACCAATCGCACGGGGGGCAAGGTGCCCATCTCCGCTGAGACGAGCCGGCGCGTGCTTGCCGTCGCCGATGAGCTTGGCTACCAGCCGCATGCCGCCGCGCGCAGCCTGCGCTCAGGCCGCAGCGGCGCCGTTGGCGTGCTCATTCCCGACGCTGCGAACCCCCTCTTCTGGAGCATCCTGCGTGGCGCCGAAGCAGTGGCGCGTGAGCACGGCTATCAGTTCGCCTTGACCTTTGCCAACCCTGAAGCCGAAGTCGAAGGCGAGCGGCGCTCGCTCCAGGCACTGGCCCAGCAACGTCTCGATGGTCTTCTCCTCTTTCTCACCTATCCCAGCCGCGTCGCCAGCGAAATCGAAACGCTCAGGCTGCAAGGCGCCGCCATCGTTACCTTTGGTCGCGTCCTACCGGGCAAGGATGCGGTGATCATGGACTATGCGCCGGGAGCGACCCAATTGACCCGCTATCTGATTGGGCTTGGCCACCGCCGCATCGGCTTCATCCATGGCGTTGCCCGACCAGCGCTCGGCGCCGATCGCCTCTTCGCCTATCGTCGCGCCCTGCGCGACGCCGGCGGGCCCTTCGACCGTGATCTGATCATCCACTGCGGCCCTGGCCTCGACGATGGGCTGCAGGCGGCGCGTTGCTTGCTTGCGCTCACCCCGCGGCCGAGCGCCATCATCGGCGTCAATGATCTGATGGCGATCAGCGTCTTGCAGGCAGCCAGCGAGCGTGGTCTACGCGTGCCCCAGGATCTCTCGGTGGCCGGATTCGACGACATTGCTATTGCCGCTCACGTTGTTCCAGCGCTGACGACAGTGCGTGTCGGCGGCGAAGGCGCCGGCCGCAGCGCCGCCGAGTTGCTTGTGCGACGGCTGAAGCAGCCCGATGCGCCCGTGCAACAGATTGCTATGGCCACCGAGATGATTGTCCGTTCATCGAGCGGCCCCTGTCCGAGTGGCGACCGCACAGAGACCTGATTGCACATCCAGCACATGACTGAAGGAGGTCACATGTCACCACGCAGCAAGAATCGTCCACCAAACATCGTCCTTGTCGGCATCGACTCTCTGCGAGCCGACCACATGAGTTGCTACGGCTATCCTCGGCTGACAACGCCACACATGGATCGCATCGCCGGGCAGGGCACGCTCTTCGAGCGCACCTACAGCGCCTACATCCCCACCACCAGCGGTTATTCGTCAATGCTGACGGGCATGGATGTCTTCTCGACCCAGGTTGTGGCGCTGCGGCACAAGGGGCCGCTGCGGCCTGAGGTCAAGACGCTGGCCGAGGTGCTGCGCGAGCAGGCCGGCTACACCACCACCTGCGTCGGCTTCAACGGCAACGCCGCCTCACGCGGCTTTGACACGTATCTCACCTTCCCAGGCTGGGGGAGTTGGAACGAGGGGCGCAGCCCCAAGGCGCAGAATCTGAACGATGTCACAATCCCCGAAATCGATCGTCTTGCCAGGCAGAAGCAGCCGTTCTTCCTGTTTCTGCGCCACATGGACCCGCACGCGCCCTACCTGCCGCCGGCGCCGTATGAGCGCATGTTCTACCACGGTAACGAGTGCGACCCGCGCAACGAATCAATGAAGCCGGTGATGTCGTTCAAACCCTTCTGCGACTTCTTTGCCAGTTGGATGCCGCCTGGCATCGCCGACAAGGACTACGTCATCGCCCAGTATGATGGCGCTGTGGCCTACATGGACGCCTGTATCCAGACCATCTTCACCACGCTTGAAGCGAAGGGCATTCTGGATGAGACGATCATCGTCATCAACTCCGATCACGGCGAAACGCTCTACGATCACGAGTGCTGGTTTGATCATCACGGTATCTACGACAGCGTCCTGCATGTGCCGCTGATCATCCGCTACCCCGGCCACGTGCCTACGGGCAAGCGCGTCGGCGGCTTCAATCGCCAGCAAGACCTGGCGCCGACGCTGTTGGAGTTGGCGAAGATCAACACCGACATCGCTTTCGACGGCAAGAGCCTGCTGCGTCTGGTCAGCGGCGAGGCGGCTTCGTTCGACAGCGAGTTCTACATCACCGAGTGCACCTGGATGCGCAAGCACGGTTGGCGCACGCCGCAGTGGAAGGTGATGTTTGCCCTTGAGCCGGACTTCCACTTCAAGCCGGCGGTCGAGCTGTACAATCTGGTCGAGGACCCGGGCGAGAATAACGACCTGGCCGAGAGCCTGCCCGATGTGGTCGCTGCACTCAAGGGGCGCATGGAGCAGTGGATCGCCAAACGAGAGCAGGAAACGGGCCTGCCCAATCCGATCATGAACCAGGGCGACTGGCATGGACACGCCGGCGTGGGCGCATTCAAGACGTCGCAACAGGCATACGACACAATGCACATCGGCGACCCGGCGCAGGCAGCCCGCTTGCAGTCAGAGTCCAGAAAGGAGGGCGCGTAATGCTAACGGTGGCGCAACCAGAGAGTGTGGGCTTCTCAACGACCCGCCTGCAGCGCATCGGCGGCGTGATGAATCGCTACGTCGCCGAAAAGAAGCTCGCCGGCATCCTGACGACGGTGGCGCGGCGCGGGCAGACCGTTTATCTGGATAAGGTTGGCATGGCCGACGTTGAGTCTGGGACGCCGATCCAGTTCGATACCATCTTCCGCATCATGTCGATGACGAAGCCGGTGACGAGCATTGCCGCCATGATGCTGTATGAGGAAGGCTGGTTCGACCTCAACACCCCGATCTCTGAGTTCATCCCTGCCTTCAAGGACACGCCCGTCTTCGTCAAGCAGACCCCCGCCGGCCCGGAGTTGGCGGCGCAGGAGCAACCGATCACCTTCCGTCATCTGTTCACGCACACCGCCGGGCTGAGCTATGGCAATACGGACGGCGACCCGGTCGATGCGCTCTACCGCGAAGTATCGCGCAAGTATGGGCCTTTCGGCGCGCCGCCAAGCACGAAGGAGCTTGTGGACGACCTGGCGCAACTGCCGCTGGCCTTCCAGCCCGGTACGCGCTGGCGCTACAGCTTTGCTATCGATGTCATTGGCCGCCTAGTGGAAATCATCTCCGGCAAGTCGCTCGACGTGTTCTTGCACGAGCGCATCTTCGAGCCGCTGGGCATGATCGACAGCGGATTCACTGTGCCGCAGCATAAGGCAGCACGCGTTGCTACCGTCTACCGCACTCCCGCCGCAGGCGGCCTGCAGCGGCTTGCCCAACCGTTCCCGTTCCTGGAACGGCAACGGGTTTTCCTCTCGGGCGGCGGCGGGCTGGCCTCGACGCTGGAGGACTATGCCCACTTCGCCCAGATGCTTGTCAACGGCGGTGAGCTGAACAGCGTGCGGCTGCTCAGCCCGCGCACCGTGGCGTTGATGGAGATCAACCACGCCCCGGCAGAGACGCTCCCTTACGCCTTCACGCCGGGCAGCCTCAATCACGCCGGCTACGGCTATGGCCTGGGCATGCGTGTACTGATGGATGTGTCGGCGTCGGGACGCGACGGCTCGGTCGGCGAGTTTGGCTGGGATGGCGCTTACGCCACCTACTTCTGGATTGACCGCAAGGTAGAACTCTACGGGCTGCTCATGGTGCAGCATCAGGGTAATCCCTTCCCGCTGCACAAGCAGTTCAAAGCGCTGACCTATCAGGCGCTCATTGACTGAAGGAGATCACAATCATGGCTCTCAAGATAGCTGTTGTTGGCTTGCGCGGCATCGGCAACACGCATTGCCAGTCGCATAGCAAAGATCCCTTGGCGAAACTGGTTGCCGTCTGCGACGTGGTCAAAGAACGCGCCGATACGGCCGCGCAGAAGTACGGCGCACGGGCCTATTACAACGTAGCTGAGTTGCTCCGGAACGAAGAGATAGATATTCTGGACGTCACGACTGGCGGCTACGACAACGGAAGCTGGCACTTCGAGCCGGCCATGCAGGGACTCGAGGCGGGCAAGCACGTCATGGTCGAGAAGCCGCTCTCCAATGAGATCAGCGAAGCGCGGCAACTGGTGGCCACGGCCGCAGCAAAGAACCTCTACCTCGGCTGCAACCTGAACCACTACTTCACGCCGGTGGCCGACCGGGCCAAGAAATACCTGGCCGACGGCCAGATGGGCGAGCTTGTCTACTGCCTGCACAAGATGGGCTTCAATGGTGGAGAGGCCGGCTACGCGCCCGCCACATCCACCAGAGTCAAAGACCTGCCCTACTTCCACCTGCGGGCGTTCCTGTCGCATCCCTTCGCCGACATGCGCTACTTCTGCGGCGACATCACTCACGTGCAGGCCTTCGTCGATCGCCCCGGCTTCCGCCGCAGCGCCGGCGACCTGATGCTCTCCATCGCCAGCATCCATGTGCGCTTCGCCAATGGCGCCGTCGGGTACCTGCTCAGCCAGCGCGGCGACGCCACCTATGGTCTGGGCGGGTGGTGGAGTCTTGAAGTGGCCGGTACAAAGGGCACCTTCTGCATCGAGAACTGCATCGAGAAAGTGACCTACTGGCCGGCGCGTGGCTCGGCGGGGTCGGTGGCCGTCGGCAGTGGGCCGGGCGTCACTTCGCAGCCAACCGTGACCGAGTCGGGCATCACCGACTTCTCGCAGACCTTCCCGATACGCCTGCATGCGTTCCTGGAAGACGTCACCAATAAGGTTCCGCGCGAGAAGGTGCGCGGATCGGGGCGCGACGCGCTGGCCGCCGCTGAATACGTGCACGCCGTCATCCAGTCCTACGAGCAGGGCGGCATTCTGGCGCGACCGCACGCGCTGCCGCCGCTCCACGGCGACCCCAGCGCCATGCTGGAATAAGCATGCGGCGCAACCACACAAAGAGGTGAACGGACCACTATGAGTTTGATAACGATCATCGGCCGCGGCCATTCGGGCACGCGGGCCATGTCGCACACGCTGTCGTGCAGCGGCGTGTTCATGGGCGAGCCGCTCAACAAGTCGAACGATCTTCTGCCGCCGCAGGCCATGTACGATGCCTGCCGCGTCTTCGCTCGGTACGTGACGTGGAAGGGTGGGCTGGAATGGGATTGGAGCGCCGCCAACGGCATGGAGATTCCGGTCGAGTTCGCTGATCTCATCCAGGAGTATCTGATCACGGTGCGCCAGAGCACAGCGCAGCACAAGGGCTGGAAGATTCCAGAGACAACCCTGTGCTTTCCCTGGATTCAGCGCATGTTTCCCGACATCAAGTACATCTTCTGGATTCGCAATCCACGTGATTGCATCCTGGGCAGACACCTGACGGACAACATGACCGATTTCGGCATCCAGTATGCGCCGACCGAGGACGAGCGTCTGCGCCGCGCCGTATCCTGGATGTACCAGTACAAGCTGGTGAAGGCCGCGCCCCGGCCAAAGTATTGGATCGAGGTGCGCCTCGAAGACTTCGTCTTGAAACAGGAAGAGACACTCACCTGTCTGGAGGAGTTCCTGGGCATCGAGCTCGCCCGCATCGAGGTCAACCCCCAGGCCGTGGGGCGCTATAAGCTGGACGAAGGTGTGAGCTACTACGACTTTCTCGAGCCGGCCATGCGCGAGTATGGCTATGAGATACCATCGTAGGATGTAGGTTGGGCATCCTTGCCCGATGGGATGATAAAACTGGAGACACTGCAATGCTGAGAGTTTGTGTGATTGGCATGGGGCCGATTGGCAACCTCCACTGTGATATGTACAAAGGCGACGCGCTGGCCCGGCTGGTTGGCGTGTGCGACATCCGCCGCGAGCGCGCTGACGCCGCGGCGGCGCGCCTTGGCGTGCCTTCCTTCTACGAGGCGCAGACGATGCTCGACGCGCTCAAGCCTGACCTAGTCAGCGTTACCACCGGCGGGTACGAGTATGGCAGCGACCATTATGAGCCGACGATGCAGGCGCTTGACGCGGGCTGCCACGTGCTGGGTGAGAAGCCAATCTGTAATGAGATCGCCAAGGCGGAGGCCATGGTCGCCAAAGCAAGGGAAAAGAAGCTCTGTTACGGCATCAACCTGAACCACCGTTTCACGCCGGCGGCGCGCCTGGCCAAACGCTGGCAGAATGACGGGCGCATCGGCCACCTGCTCTTCTGCAACATGAGCATGTGGATCAAGAACCCGGCGGAAAGCTCGCCCTACTTCCAGATC
>CAYOEZ010000204.1:0-8812 GCA_964402955.1 uncultured Ktedonobacterales bacterium
GGCAGCGTCGTGGCAATGCGTTCGATAACCGACGGCAGATGGTACTTCTGGCAGCAGGCCATCGCCACTGTACCCAGGATGCGGTTGTTGAAGACGCCTTGCCCCCAGAGCAGGCGGGCAGCGCCCGACGTGCCCTCCAGCCGCGCCCCCTTGATGTACGGCGTGTAGGTGCGCCCGTGCGTCGAGCCGAAGACGCCGCGGAAGGAGTTGACGGCGGCGGTGAAGAGCATCTTGTGCAGCGTCATCTCGGCCAGGCGCGCCGTCTCCCTGTCGGCGGCAAAGTCGACCAGGTGCGAAAGCGCCAGCATGTCCTCTTCGAAGTAGGTGTTCGAGTCCCACTCGTGGAAGCCGTACTTGCCGCGCAGGTCGAACCACGCCCGCGCCAGCCGCTGGCCTTTCTGAACGTGCCAGGCGCCCGTCTGCCCCGTATTGCCGAAGACGCGCTCGGCGTAGAGCTGCCCAGCCAGAACCTCGCAGGTGTGGAAGAGGATAGAGTGGTTCTCGGTGTGATAGCACATCACATCGTCGCCCGGCTCGTCGTTCCAGTACTTGAAGTTGAGCACACACTGCTCGATCGGCTGGTGCAAATCGGCGGGGAAGGAGGGATTGTTCCAGAAGCGCTTGACCATGCCCAGCAGGCCGACCATGAAGAAGTCGCTGCAGTCGCGGCGATTATTGATTCCCTCCAGCGTGGTCAGAATGACCTGCCGGTCAACGTCTGCCCATCGCCCCAGCGCCATTTTAGCGATCTCAGCGAACACGCTGTCGCTCTGGCGGGCGGCTTCGCGTAGCGCCTCCAGCCGTCGCTCCTCATAGGTGGCGTAGGGCTTCTCGGAGTAGACATTCTTCATCACCTGCAGGGCGATCTCCTCGCGCACGGGCAGGTCTTCATCGGGCTGGACGACCAGCCGGTAGTCGCCATCGGCCAGCGCCGCGCTGTCGATCAGCGTCGCCTCGCCCGTCGCGCTGGCGGCGACGACCTGCTGCGCAGTGATCGCGCCCGCCTTGTCGAGCAGCGTCAGCTTGAGGCGGCCAGCGGCCAGCGCCGGCGCATCTTCCCAGCGCACGGCGATTGGCGCGTCGCCCGCGTATAGCTCGCGGTCGCAGAAGACGGCCCACACCAGTTTCTCGAACGCCTGCCGCCACTCAGGGTTGGCCAGGCCGGTGGGCAGCAGGATGCGCAGCTTCTCAGCGGGCGCGCCGGTCACGCGCAACGCCAGCGTATAGGGGCACTCGCGGGCAGCCACTTCCTCAAAGCGCGCCAGGATGCGGTTGTGCCCGCGCTCGAGCCGCACCGGGAACGACACACGCAAGGGATCCTGATGGTGGAAGTGCTCCTGGCGGTGCATGTGCTTGCCGTTCAGCCACAGGTCGGCTGGGCCATTCGTGCCCAGGACGAACGTGGCCGGGCCGGCATAGTCGCTCTCGATCACGGCGTAGGCCCAGGCTGCGAGGTAGTGGCAGTTGTGGTGGAAGACCGAGATGTCGAGCATATGGTCGTCGGGACAGCGCATGGCCTTCCATGCCAGCGTCTGCCCGCTGACCGTGAAGCTCGCACCTTCCCGCGGTTCGGCGCTCAGCCCGGACTCTTGCTGGTGGAAATGCTGCGCAATCAGCAGCTTGAAATCGCTGCCAGGAAAGTCTTCCAGGTTTTTCACCCAGTGGGCGTATGTGTTCGCCAGCAGCCAGTGATCAACATAGCCGTCCGGGTGGAGCGGGTAACTCAAGTATGATGTTGTCATTTGTGCTCCCTTCTGTGATTGGATTCACCAATGAACACAGATTGCCTGACGGACTATTCTTCGGGTACTGCATTGTCAGGCGAAACAACGAAAATCTGTGACGTTAACGCATGCGGCTGCTCCTCCACATCTCTTTTCACCTGTCGCCGGATGCGCTGATGGAACGCGTCCGAATTGGACGTTGACCAGAAGATGAGAAAATCGCGGTTGGGGATAGCAGCAAGGCACGGCTCAGCAAGTCTCGTCGCAGCAAAGGCGCGCAGGCCGGGCAGAAGCAGGCGAGCTGCATCATAGCCGTCGCCGGTTGCTACAATGAGAGAACGCTCCGGTGCATCAGTCCCATGCATTTCTATACCCTGTGACGCCTCCTCCAGATTGTGCAAGGCCCGATCATACAGCGCCTCGGCTGTGATTTGCCAGCGGGCCAGATCCTCGGTGCGTGCATAGACGTAGGAAGTGGGCAAATCCGCCACAACCCCGATTTCGATCCCGGAGGCAAAGGGGTAGCTGACCAGCGGCCGCGGAGCCTGGCTGTGAAACGTTGTTGGATATAATTGGAGGCGCACCCTCGCCTCTACGTCCGCCCAGGCCAGGGCGGTGACATCCGGCGAGCTGCGAACAGCTCCCATAATGAGAGATAGGTGGGCGGCAATAGCATTGTCTCGTTCATCCGGTGGTAGTTGGTTGCTCGTGTAGACGCTGTACAGGCTTGACAGTCCCAATGTATGGTTACCCCAGAGGATGACAGCCGGGTCTTCCGTAATCTCCAGGTGCTCAGCCGGGAAAAGCGTCTGCGCGACGCTCACTACATGACGCTGATATTCTGCTGGAGTCAGCAGCGTCTGTTTCAGAAAGGAACTGAGCGGCAATTTGGGCATGGTTTGCGTTCTCCTTCCGTCCGGAGCCCCCCTGCCCCCCAACCTTGGGGGGACGCTGGCAGCAGACGCGTCCCTGTCTCCCCGAAACTTGGGGGCCTTTGGTGTTTCGTCGTTGGCGAAGTGCATTCATAACAGTGTCGGTGCTACACCGGGCTCATGCCGAAGCACGCGACTTGGACCATGAATACTCAGGGCGCCAGGTGCACACCGGGTAGTTTAGCAAAATCCACGGTCTCACGTTTCGTAATCATGCGATTTGTGTCTCTACAACTTGTCTCAGGGCATTGGCGCAGTACAATATCATCAACGTAGGCGCCCTGTGTAGCGTTGATACTCTGGTCTGTTGTGAAAACGAAGGCCACCCATACGCTGGGCTGACCTGTAAGGTCGCCGAGCATGTACACGTCTCGTAGGCTGAGCGCTCCGACAGCCCACCCATCGGTCTGGCCTGAATCGCAGTCACCATAGAACTGGTTCCCGTCTACCGACGCTGCAACGCACAGCTTATCATAGCCTGTTTCACTATTCAACCAGTAGGCAAACCAAATCTCTGCGGCGCGGGCGTCAGCAAGGCTGAACGGGCCATAAATCATCCGGCTATAGGTGTTGTTCGGGTAGTAGCTCCCGCAGCTAAGGTAGCTGCCCGATCCGCCGCCAATGGCCCAACCCACATAAGTGCCGTCGAAGGCCATACAGCGGGACTTGCCCCAGTAATAGTTGTTGTTGCCCACGACTCGCCACGCGCCAGGAAAGACTCCCTCAAACCCTTCGCCGACGATGGTTATCCACTCCGAAGTTTCACTTGTCGCTGTCGCAGTTGCTGTCGGTGTGTGCAATGGCGACGTTGGTTGTGTGGGTGTAGGTGTCACGGGCGACGTCGGTTGCGTCGGGGTCGGCGGCGATGTTGGCTGTGTTGGGGTAGCTGAATGGGTGGCGGTCGGCGTCCGCGTCGGTGTCCTGGTTGGCGTTGCTGTGTATGTTGGCGTGGCAGTTCTAGTCGGAGTGAACGTAGGAGTGATAGTCGGCGCCTCTATTGGTGGGACAAAATCGGAAAGAACGACCGGTAGCCGCACCATCAGCAGTTGAGGTTGCCAGGACAAGTCTACCTGTACCCATTGGGGGCTGCCTGTGACTCCATATGTGTCGCTTTCTATGGTCACAAATGCAGTGTACATACCATACGGAAGCGCTCCAGTATCGACGATGACAGACAGAAAATCTGGCGAATCTGGTAAAGCCACGCCGCTGGTCGGAAAAACCGTGAGCCAAGGGTGCGATGCCCACGCAGTCCACGAGAGCGTCTGTCCGCCCACGTTGCTTATTCGGAGTACCTTGTTCCTGATGGGCAGATCGGGGCTGGCAAGAAAAGTGAGATGCAGAGGGGAGACGGCAAGCGCTGGTGACGGTACTGGCGTCGGCGTTTGCGTTGGTGTGAAAGTAGGCGTGGGAATGGGCGTCCAGGTTGCCGTCGGCGTCGGTGGGACAATGGGTGTGAACGTTACTGTGCGTGTAGCGCTCGGGGTCGGTGTTGCCGTTGGCGGTAGTAGATCTATCGTGCGCTGGATCGCTGCCTGAGCATTGATTCGACCATAGCCAAACAATGGATCCCATCCGGGCGCGCCAAGATCGGACGCCGTTATCTGTATGACAGTCTTGACGAGCAAGGGATCATACGACGGATTGATGCCCAGGATCATTGCTGCCAAACCAGCAACGTGCGGCGCGGCCATTGACGTTCCTTGCCGGGGCGCGTATGGAGCGCCACCTCCCCGCCAATATGTGCTCCAGATCGAGTGATTCGGGTCGGGGTCTCCATTGTAGAGCATGTTTCCACCAGGAGCGGCCACGCCATGTACCTGCCGCAACGAGCTTGAGTACGCAGCATGTTCATCATTGTGCCCGGTGGCTGCCACCGGCAGAACTCCAGGATAGGCGGCTGGATAGATGATTGGATCACCCTTAAGATAATCGTTGCCCGCTGCGACAACGACGACCACGTCGTTCTCATAGGCCGTCGAGATAGCATCGCGCAGAGCGCTCGCATCTTGAGTCCCACCAAGGCTCAAGTTGATCACCCGTGCGCCGTGTTGCACTGACCAGTTGATACCATTGACAATATCTGAAATGTTCCCACGGCCATCAGCGCCAAGCACCTTGACAGGCATGATACGTAGGAGCCAGTTCGTGCCCGCGACACCGATTTCGTTGTCTGTGCATGCTCCGGCTATGCCCGCGACATGCGTGCCATGTCCGACGTCGTCCTGCGGGATTGAATCATTATTGACAAAATCGTAGCCGGCGACCAGCTTGTTGGCGCACTGGAAGTCGGGGTGACCGAGGTCCAACCCCGTGTCCACGACGGCAAGGATGATGCTACTGCTGCCTACGGTCATGTTCCAGGCGTAGTCTACCTTTGCCTTGCGCATGTTCCACTGCTTGTAGTAGAAATAGTCGTTGGGACTGACCTCTGGGGCGCTGTCCATCCACAGGGTGGCGACCTGCGCACCGGTTGGCTTCGGTGGATCGACAAGTCTGACCGTGTAATTAGGTTCTGCCCATTGGAAACGCGAGTCCTTCGTCAGCCGGAGGGTCCATTCCATCTCATGCCCGACGGGTACGCTCAAGCGCACAGCATCCGGTAGAATCAACTCGCCCAGGACGGAAAGCCCGTAATCCGCAAATATGGCCTGACGAATGGCATCTGCGCTGCTCGGGGCAAATCGCGCCAATATCTCCCCCGCGGCGTAGTCTGTGCCGGATTCTGGCGGGAGAGGCCGGGGACCAAGTTCCGCCATACTCGGTTGTGTCGGGCCAGAGTCTGCTGAAAGTGTCGACGGCATTCCCTTGCCGCTATCCAGTTCCAGGATACACACGAGCGCCATGGCGAATAAGATGTACCAAAACCGACGCATCGCTTTCCTCCCGCCGAATCGAGCCTAACCGGTATCTGTGGCACGACGTACTGCTGGCTACAGGCATGCAGCTTAGCCGTTTTGAGCAGGCAGGTCAGGGAAACAGATGAGCCTACCGTGTGCGTTTTCCTTGACACATATGTAGTCCAGTTCAGGGAAATCGGCATTGATCTTTGCCAACTCGCTCCTGTAGTTGTCCTCCGTCATCAATGATGTGACGCTGATACGCTGAATGCAGACGGCCAGCAGCTTGCGAGTGCAGTGAAGACGCTGGCAGGTGTTCTCTAGTTGGGACAACGCCCGTCTGTCGTCCTGGCTGAGTTTCCTGGTCATGTCGTTTAGAAAGAGATGACCCCACCAGTAGGGAATGACGCTTGGCCCAAGCCAGTCGCCACTCGATGCCCAGCTTTCAATACGAATTGTCTTGACCTCGATCGCAGTCCGGTTTCCGCCTAACTCTGCCACAAAATCAGCTTCAGGGATCCGGTTCTTGCCGACCTGTTGACTGGGGGTGATCCTTTTGATATGAACGAAGCCAAGGGCATTGAAGTCCAGCGGTAGCAATGCCTCGGACAAGATATCCTCTATTTTTCGCTGATCGGGTAAAGCAGGTGAGCGGGGACAGAGCTCCCGCTCGAATCTGAAGGTTGTAGCGTATTCCTGTGAGGATTCAATGCCCAGAAGTGCTTGTGATGCCTGCAAACGCGTTTCGAGCCGCTTCATCCAGTCCGGCACAGCTTCTTCAATTGCCCACACCATATTGTGGCTGCTGGGATCGGGGCATCTATCCATGACACACGAGAGGTACCCAGAGAAGCATGTTGAAAGCATAGGAAAAGGCTGGAGTGCTGCCAAAATCCGCTGTCTACGATCCATATGACTCCTCCTGATGTATCAAACCACAACCTCGCCAAGTGACCTACCCCACACATGCCCCCCTACCCCCCAACCTTGGGGGGACTAGCAGCTGACGCGTTCCCGGCTCCCCCAAACTTGGGGGTCGGGGGGCACAACCCGCCCAAGGCACCCGATGTCTGGTAGACATCGGGTGTCTGCACCACACAGAGTTTTCGCTGGCAATGAAAACATCACAGCGGAAGTTTTCACTGTCAATGAAAACATCTACGCCAAATTACCACGCGTACCCCTCCGGCGCTGCGCCGGGGCCAGGCCAGATTTCGTCAAGGCGCTTGAGGGTTTCGTCGGAGAGCGTCACGTCGAGCGAGCGCACGCTGCTCTCGAGTTGGGCGACTGTGCGCATACCCATGATAGGGATGACGCCGGGGCGGGTCAAGAGCCAGGCGTGAGCAACGTCGGCAGGATCGAGACCGATCTCTTTACACAGGGCTTCGTACCGCTCCACCTGCGCCTTGTGTGCGGCGTAGATCTTCTGCCCACCCTCGCTGGCGCGCCGGCCTTCGGTGGCGCTGCCCGCGCCGCCGGCCAGGATGCCGCTGCGCAACGGGCTGTAGGCAAGGATGCTGATGCCATAGGCCCGGCAGGCAGGGATCACCTCCTGCTCGATATTGCGTACCGCCAGGTTATAGCGGCTCTGCTCGGAGACGAGTCCCATAAAGTTGCGCGCTTTGGCGGCGCACTGCGCCTGCACAATGTGCCAGCCGGCGAAGTTGCTGCTGCCCACGTAGATGATCTTTCCTTCGCGCACCAGTTGCTCCATCGCCTGCCAGATCTCTTCCCAGGGCGTCTCGCGCTCGATGTGGTGCATCTGATAGAGGTCGAGGTGGTCGGTCTGCAAGCGGCGCAGCGAGTCTTCACAGGCCTGGCGAATATGGTAGGCGGAGAGGCCGCGCTCGTTCGGGCCATCGCCCATGGGGCCATAGACCTTGCTGGCCAGGACAATCTTGGCCCGTCGCCCGCTGTCGTGCGCCAGCCAGCGACCGATGATCTCCTCCGTGCGGCCAACCGGCGGGCGGCCATAGACGTTGGCTGTGTCGAAGAAGTTGACGCCCAGCTCGAGGGCGCGATCCATGATGCGGAAACTCTCCGCCTCGTCGGCCTGCGGGCCAAACGCCATTGTGCCTAGGCACATCCGGCTCACCAGCAGGCCTGTTCGTCCCAAATGTACGTATTGCATTGCATCCTCCTGTGATGACGGGTATCGGGTACCGGCATGTGGATTCGCCGCGCCCCATACCCGATACCCTGTACCCGATACCCAACTACTGATTATACCACACCTCGTGTTCCATCCCGTCGTACCGCATCACCATCTCACCCGATCCGAAAGCGGAGTAGGCCCAGGGGCTATCCACCAGAGGGTAGCCTTTGAGCTTGATCGGCTCGCTGTTGACGGTGGGCGCAACGTCCCAGCCGGTGACGAAGCGACCGATCGACGGCGATACGTACGTGATCACGCCATCCGTCACCTCGATGCTGGCTGTGCACAGCGCATGCACAAAGGCGTCGAACGACGACCAGTCGGCCTCACGCCCGCACTCGACCAGCCAGGTATTCTCCTGCGCTGAACAGATCAGCTCACGCCCGGCATACTGGCCGGAGTCGCCCACAACCAGCCCGTTCTGCGAGTAGATGCCCACATAGGCAGAACCGACGCGGCCAAAGACCCAGTTGCCGTCAAAGCGCACCTCGTCGAAATGCTCCGGCTCGAAGAAGCAGTGGCTCATCCATGCTTGCGGCGGCAGCCGCCACGTCAGTGACATCACGTTGCGTTGCTGGATGACGCGCGGCAGCGCCGTGCTGCCCGACCAGTAGTCGGGGCGCAGGCCGGAGCCTTCGCCGCACGTCTGCGGGCACGACCAGAAGATGGCCGTCTTGTTGCCCATCGTCACCTGCGCCACGTGGCTCGATGACTCGTACTCGCCCTTGCGATGATCTTGCACGCCGGAGATCATGTAGTCGGGCGTGCGGTAGACGCAGAAGTTGGCGTGGGGAGCGCTGCCCGACGAGACGCCCTGACGTATCTTCGCCTCAACGACAGCCTTGTCATCGGTTGCGATGCCGGCCAGCAGCGGCGGCAGCGTGTATTTGCTCGTGGCGATCGAGACGGGCGACATGCCCGCCTGGCTTTTGATCAGCGACCCTGTGCCGTAGAGCAGCCAGCAGGTGGACGACGTGCCTTCGTAGTCGGGATACTTGAGGTTGACGCCGTAGGAGCGACCATGCGTCGTGCCGAAGATGCCCTGATAGGTATCGGCGGCGAGGATGAAGAACACATAGTCGAGCACTGCCCCCGCCATCTGGCGCAGCTTGGCGTCTTCGTAGATGGCGAAGTCGTAGACGTTGATCAGCGGCGCGATGT
>CAYOEZ010000205.1:0-8795 GCA_964402955.1 uncultured Ktedonobacterales bacterium
CACAATCAGGCGCAAACGGTCGTGCTGGGCATCAATCAACTCACGACAGGATTGTTCCGCGCCCTGGAGCGCTTCGCACAAGAAGCCTTCGTCGAGGCCGAACGCGAACTCATGATCGCCGAACGCATCTTGCCGCACTTACCCGTTTATGAAATCCTCAGTACCCTGCGCATCTATCAGGACTGGAAGGGCGCCTCGCTCAACCGCATTGAAACCGCATTCCCGGCAGGCAACTCGGCTTTTGTGGCTCTGCGCGAAGATAGCGACGCCTTGCAGCGCTGTTTGCCGTTATTGCAACAGGAACTTCTGCGGCGTCACGGCATCGATGTCAAAGATTTCTTCAGCAATGGAGTCTTTATTCCGGATCTCCTTCCCACCCTTCGTCCCGATCTTGCGCTGCTCCTACAGAAAGATCTAGCCAACACTGATATCGATACTCTGCTGGCGCATGTCACGGGCAGAATCGATGACAAGTGGCGGGCAGAGGTGACTGAACTGCTGCGGTTGCCCCAACAAATCCAATACTGGCGGTCGATCATCTGGGATGTAATGGGCGAATCGATCTATCAACGAGTGCACAGTTTTGCCGAACTGGCGACCGCATTGTACTCCTTCTCCTCCACCCATTCGTATGGGACGCCGCCCACAATGGTGCGCGGTACAAAACCGTCGCCGGCGCTGGCCGGGTTCTTCCGCACCGCTCGCCCCGACGACGAAATGCGAGATTTTCTAATCGGCGCCGTGGAATACCTGAGCTCGTTCGCCGAGGGGAACATCGAAATGCCGGTCAGTATCATCCGGGCCATGAACGACATCGAACGTATTGCACAAATCGAGGAAAGCGCTCTTGCCCCGGCGAAGCAAGACATGATTCGCTTTTGTACCCTGCAGATAGCCCGCCTGGCAGGCGAGAACGGCTAACTGCCTTGTATTGGTCGGACCGACATGAAACAATATGAGGTGCGCATAACGGAAAGGCTATGAGACACAGCTATGACACTGACGTACTGGTGGTGGCAACGTCCAGGATACCGCGGGCGGCTCGGGGTGCAATCTCAAACCCCGTGATCAACTCATGGACAAACAGAGCATCAGCGGTTTTCGCTGACAGACGGTCCCAGACAGTATCGGTCATGTGTCCTCCTCATGGTGAGATGACACTGCGGTCTCAATCCTACCACAACTCACCTTTACGGGCAACCATGAGGACACCTGTCCTAATTTGCTGCGGGCAATGCAGACATTTCAAGATCAGTGCGCCCTTGAAAACCACAGAGAACATCTCTGTGGTGAATACAACGCACTATCTCGAATTGTCTGCGGGCAAGGTGGCAGGCCGCCGCTCCTTGCCGCCTATCCTTAACGAGAGTGTTACGACTTGTTCACAATTGGTTAACATACACCGTATATAATGCAGTTAGTACAAATCATGCGGCGGGATGACGTACTCAGTCAGGTGTACAGGCCCAGTCGCACACAAGACTAACCCTGACTGTCACAAGAGGAAAAGAAAAATGGATTTCAACTACGAAGACCTGGCATTCCCAGGCCAGGCATCCAACGAGAAGGTTCGCGAGCTGCGTGCATCATATGCGGCAAAGCGCACGAGTGACGCCCCAACACCGGATACTGAGAACACGCGCAAGCGGGACATGCTCTCTCTTCTGGCTTCTCTGTTTGTCTAGCAGCCAAGCACTGCCAGAACTGGCGCGCGCGTTGACAAACGAAGTTCACTGTGATAGAATTAGACTGTAAACGTTTGCATGCAAGTGTAGGTGTTTGGCTCTGGGGAGGTGATTCGGCCCAAGAGAGACAAGAGGCACAAAGACATCGGCGGCTTCTTTGCACCACGCCGGATACCAAAGCGGTCCTCGTACCGATAACGGTTTCGCAAAAAGGAGGCTAACGGAGATGTTGTCTCGTAGGAAGTTTCTGGCCCTGATGGCAAGCAGCACTGTCTCAACCATCGCCCTCAGCGCCTGCGGTGCGCAAGCAACGCCAACACCCAAAGCAGCAGTCCTGCCCGCCAGTGTGTCGATGACCGCCTGGGTGCAGGCCAACCAGGTCGAGGAATATCGGTCCAAGAACATCGCGACCGCCGGCGAGGTGCTGAACAAGGAACTGGGCGGCAAGACCGTGGTGAAGGTGGAAGCCACTCCCGATTCGGCTGGTTGGGCCGACTACAAGAAAAAGGTCTTGCTGGCCTTCGAAGGCAAGACTGCCCCCGACATCGTGCTTTCGGGCCATGAGGATGTGGCGCCCTGGAGCGACAACGGCTATATCCTCCAGCTCGATGACATGATCAAGAAGTACTCCGCCACGTACGACAACATCATCCCCTCTCTCTGGAAATCCTGCGAGTACAAGGGCAAGCGCTGGGCCATTCCGCAGGACACAGAGGCCCGCCCCATGTTCTGGTCCAAGCCGGCTTTGAAGAAGCTTGGTTGGACAGATGACCAGATCAAGGGCCTGCCCGACAGAATCAAGAAGGGCGACTTCACCCTCCAGGATCTGTTGGAGACGGCCAAGCAAATGCAGGACAAGGGCGTCGTGGCCAAGGGCGATGGCTTCTGGACCCGCTGGGGCCAGGGCAACGACTGGTACGAGTTCTACTTCTCTTTCGGCGGGGAGATCCAGGACGCCTCAACCGGCAAACTCATCTTCGTCAAGGAAGCCTGGCTGAAGTACTACCAGTTCTTCTATGACGTCTTCAACACCTATGCTGTCTGCCGCAAGGATGCTATCGGCGCCTCCACGTCAAAGCAAGTGTACCCCGGCGTCAGCAGCGGCACCGTCGGCTTCTACTTCGGCGGCGTGTGGCAG
The DNA here is from genome assembly GCA_964402955.1 of uncultured Ktedonobacterales bacterium. Taxonomy (GTDB): domain Bacteria; phylum Chloroflexota; class DTOL01; order DTOL01; family DAOUCN01; genus CAYOEZ01. The sequence continues at coordinate 2,824 of CAYOEZ010000205.1, forward strand.
TGGTCCGACTGGGCCAAAAACTACGTGGCTGACAAGGGCGGGGAGAAGTATCTCTTTGACACTCTCGGCTATGGCCTGATTCCAGCCAGCACAAAGGGCGGCAAGCCCACCACCGTCACTCACCCGCTGGTCTACATGGTCAGCGCCCAGTCCAAGTATCCAGAGCTCGCCTTCCGCCTGATCACCCTGGCCACCACCGATGAGCTAAACACTCTGCACGCCGTCGGCTCGACGCACCTGGGCATCCTCAAGACTCAGGCCAACTACCCGGCCTACAAGGCAGCGACGTTCCTCCAGGATACGACGTACATGCTGGACTACACATGGTTCATCCCGAACCATATCAAGTTCGCCACCTATGACAACGTGGCATGGAAGGCGCTGACTGCGGTCGCGTCCGGCGAGTTCAAACCCGAGGCAGCGGTCAAGCTGGTCGAGGACGAGCTCAAGGCTCAGATACCCAACGATGTGATCTTCAAGTAGCGCTACTGCCTGTCGGGGCGGGCCGATACCCCCAGCTCGCCCCGATGTCTCCGCGTGATTAGCTTGTCCTCCACACAAAGCGCAGCCCGGGGAGGTAGGAAGACTCCATGAAGCCATTGCAGAATGATCCACGTGAGGCAAACGTTGCTGCCCCTGTGCCCAAAGCGGCGACGCCTCGCCCGTTAGCTTCTGTGCAGCGTTTGTTGCGCTCACGTCCCGCCCTGACGCCGCTGCTGTTTCTGGGGCCTGCGGCCGTTCTTGTCCTCCTGTTTTTTTTCTTGCCGGTTATCATCACAGCGCTCATCAGCCTGACAGACCTGGCCACAGCCACCTTCGCCGGACGCGCCACGTTCGTTGGGCTCGATAACTACGCCCGGATGCTGAAATCGCCATACACAGCAAAGATCTTCAAGAACACAGCCATCTACGTCTTCTTTACGCTGACCGTTTTCAACGTCGGCCTGGCCATGGTCATCTCGCTCCTTACCACCAGCGTCAACAAGACTGTCGGCTCCATCTTCCGGGCTATCTGGCTGTTGCCGCGCATCACGCCATCGGTCATCTACGTCATCATGTGGCAATACTACCTGTCCAATGCTCCGACCGGCATCCTGAGCCAGTTTGTCAGCTCTCTTGGCGGGACGCCAATGAACTTTCTCTACAACTACCCGATGCTTGCCGTCATCGCCGCCAATGGTTTGATTGGCACATCGTTCGGTATGATCATTTTTACTTCGGCCATCGAGTCCATCCCGCCTGAATACATGATGGCAGCCCGCGTGGATGGCGCCAGCACCTGGCAGATCATCAAGCGCATCACGATTCCAATGATACGCTGGCCGCTGCTCTTTGTCACGGCCTACCAGACACTGTCGCTGCTGACGTCTTTTGAGCAGATCTTGCTCCTGACGGGCGGCGGTCCCGGCTTCTATACCACCGAAGTGTGGGCTCTCCACGCCTACCATACTGCCCTCTCCAACTACTTCGGCAATACGGAGTTCGGCTATGGCTCGGCGTTGGCTGCGGTGCTTGTGGTCATTGGCATCGTCGCCTCGGTGATCTACCTCCGTGTGTTCCGCTTCAACGAAATGGTCGCTGAACCAAAGATCGAGGTCCTCTGATGTGACAGCCCTTGTCACCGGGAGACAGACCCTCAAAGGGAGACAGGTATGAGCCGTTTGCGCTCTTTGCTACCATATGCTCTGCTGATCTTGCTAACTTTGCCGATTCTGATCGCCTATTTCTGGCTAGTTGAGTCGTCTGTGTCGCAGCGCACTTATGGCTTGAGGATGGAGGGCCTTACCACTCAGAACTGGAGCTTCCTGGTTGAGCCCATTCGCAGCCGTCCGAGCATCTGGCGTGTGCTGTTGAGCACGTTGATGTTGGCTGTCCCGCTCGGCCTCTTGGACGCGACCATCTCCTCGCTTGCTGGCTATGCTCTCTCGCGCCTCAAGTTCCCTGGCCGCCGCATGTTCCTGTCGTTCACGATCATCCTGCATGCATTCCCCAGCGCCACGCTGCTGATTGCCATCTTTTTTGTCCTGCGCTTCCTCAAGCTATACGACACGATCGTTGGCGTCGTGCTGGTCAGCGTCTCTCTAAGTCTGCCCCTGGGCATCTGGCTGATGAAGGGGTTCTTCGACAATGTGTCGTGGGACATTGAGATGGCCGCCCTGATTGATGGCTGCTCTCGCATCCGCGCCTGGTGGTCCGTCATCCTACCCATTGTCCGGCCTGGGCTGGCCGCGCTGCTGGTGTTCTCCTTCCTTGGCGGCTGGGGGGCCTATATTATCCCGTATACCTTCCTCGTCACGGCCAGCATCCAGCCAATCTCAGTCTACTTGCAGAGTCTCACCGGCGACTACACGTTTGTCAACTACGGCGTTGTCACCGCGGTGGGGCTCTTCCAGCTCTTGCCGGTCGTTATCTTCTACTTCTTCACACAGAAATACCTGCTCAACCTGTACAGCGGCGGGATGAAGGGAGGGTCATAGCGTATGGACGTCACACTTGAGAACATCAGCAAGCTCTTTGGCAAGGTCAAGGCAGTGGATGACGTCAGCCTCAAGGTGAAAGACGGTGAGTTTGTGGCGCTGCTTGGGCCCTCAGGATGCGGCAAGACCACCACTCTGCTCATGCTGGCTGGCCTCTACAAGCCGACGACCGGCAGTATCCTTTTTGGCGACAAAGTTGTCAACAATCTGTTGCCCAAAGACCGCAACATCGGTATGGTCTTCCAGAGCTATGCCTTGTACCCGCACATGACGGTCTTTGAGAATATCGTTTTCCCGCTGCGCTTGCAGCGGACGCCTGAGAAGCAGATGCGCGAGCGTGCGCTGCGTATGGCGGAGCTGGTGCAGATCCAGGGCCTGATGGATCGCCGCCCCGGGCAGTTATCAGGCGGCCAGCAACAGCGCGTGGCCCTCTCACGCGCGCTGGTCAAGGAGCCGCACCTTCTGCTCCTCGACGAACCGCTGTCTAACCTCGACGCCAAGCTGCGCATCACCATGCGCGGTGAGATCAAGCGCCTGCAAAAAGACCTGGCAATCACCACGATCTTCGTTACCCATGACCAACTGGAAGCAATGACGATGGCCGACCGCATAGCCCTGCTCAAGGACGGCAAACTGGTTGCCTACAGCCAGCCCCATGAGCTGTATGATCACCCGCGCGACGTGTTCACCGCCGAATTCATCGGCAGCCCGCCCATGAATTTCCTGCGTGTGCGCTCGGACGAGCAGAACGGCCGCGTGGCGCTCGTGGGCGAGAACATCAGTGTGGTCATGGATGGGGATCTGGCGCGCAAGGTGCAGGCTCTGGGTGTGGGGCGGCAGTTGATTCTGGGCATTCGCCCTGAAGATGTCATCGTGGATAGCGCCCCGGGCGATGCCACGGCTGAAGTCTATATCGTTGAGCCGCTCGGCCGCGACATTCTGGCCGATCTGCGCGTGGGCAAGACGCCGCTGCGCGCCCTGGCGCCGCGGACCTTCCACCCGGCCATCGGCTCGACGACGACTGTGACGTTTGACCGGCATAAGATGCACCTCTTCGATGCCAAGAGCGAGGAGGCTGTCCTGGACTGAGACGCTGGATCGGACTGCGCTACACAGTCCAGACCCACTCAATAAGACATGCACGTTCTGGAGTTCAATGATGGCAATCACGAACGCCGGCCGGCCGCCACGTGCGCGCCAGAGCCGCCCGCAGCGTGACTTGGCTGCGCGCTATGCTCCATTAATCTACTTTGACCACAACGAGCCGTTCTTACCCCTGGCCGTAGGCTACACCTTCCTTTATGCCGATGGCGATTCCCCCTCGTTTAGGCGGCGCATCGAGCTGAGTGGACGCCATGCTCCGGCGACCATGGCCATCGAATACGCCATCTGGTGGGACTGGGACATCCAACACTTGTACGAGCTTGAGCACACCTGGACCTATGTCGGCGCTGACGGGGCTGTGGTCTACGCGGAGGTAAGCTGGCACGGCGACTTCGCGCCGGCCGTGCTTGATGATGGGAGCGTCCCCCTGCGCGACGGCCACCCTGTGGTCTTCTCGCAGCCGGGCAAGCACGCCTTTGTGCCCGCCCCCCAGCCGCTGATCGAGATTCACCAGCGCACAGCGCAGAGCTGCGGGCAGAAGGCAGGATCAGACGGTCTCTTAGTGACAGATCTGTTCAAGGGCATTCTCGATGCGCGCAAGACAGCGGAAGCTGATGCACTGGCCAACGCCTACCTGAAGGCGCACGCTTTCAAGCCCGCATCGCTCTGGGATAAAGAAGTTCTGATCACGCGGGACATGCTGGCGCCCTGGCCGGCTCTCTTTGCCTGGATACCGGCGCGCATCGATTGGTGCCTGGCGCAGTTGCGCGCACCCGGTTCGCCGCCGGCGTATTCATCGCCGTGAGAATGCTGTTTGCTCTTGTGCTTGTCCTCGCAGTGCCGGCCTGCGGACTGACGTGCTGCTCTGCCGCCATGCCGGAGCCTCCCGCCTCACAGCATGAGGAGAGAACGACCATGCCATTGCGACGCATTCTGATTGTTGCCCATCGCGGCGCCTCAGCCTATGAGCCAGAGAACACGCTGCGCGCCTTCCGCCGCGCCATCGAACTCGGCGCTGACATGAGCGAGCTCGACGCCCACATGAGCAAAGACGGGCACGTGATTATCATGCACAATCCCACGGTGGAGAAGACAACAAACGGCAAAGGCGCCATCAAGGACATGACCCTGGCCGAACTGAAAAAGCTCGACGCCGGCAAGGGCGAGCGCATCCCAACGCTGCAAGAGGTGATTGATGTGGTACGCGGCAAGGGCGGCCTGTACATCGAGCTCAAAGCCGAGGGCACGCCGCGCACCGTTGTCGACATCCTGCGCGCCAACCAGTTCACGAGCCTGCAGCAGGTGATCGTAGGCTCATTCCAGCCGCAGTTGGTGCGCGAGACCAAAGAGCTTGCGCCGGAGATCGCCACGTCGCTCCTGGTTAGCCCCGTGCTGCCGGCGCAGCAACTGATCGAGGCCACGCGCCTGGCCAAAGGCGACTACGTGCACCTCTGCTGGGAAAGCCGGGGCCCGCAACCACACAAGCTCTTGACCCCGGAGCTCCTGGGCGCGTTGCGCGCCGCCGGGCTGGGTATCGTGGTCTGGCACGAGGAACGCCCGGATGAGCTGAAAGCCCTGCGCCTGCTGGACGTGGATGCCATCTGCACCAACACGCCCGATCAGTTGGCGCAGCAGTAGACCTTTCGCGTGCCCGGCCCTCGGCGGCCCGGAGGTATGAACACGTTTTGGGGCGCGAACCTATGACGAAGAAACGACTTGCTTCGGCATTGCTCATGGGCATAGTCCTCCTTGCCTCTTCCTGCACCGGCACGCCCACCACGCCAACCCCGGCGGAACGCACGCCCGTGACCGGAAAGGCAGTTTTCAGCCAGACCATCACCGTGCCTGAGGACGGCCAAGTTGTTCTGTCACTGCGTGCCAGCGCGCCCGGCACGTCGTGGCAGCGACACGGCGCCGAGGCAGCGACGGTATCGGTGCATGTTGATGGCGCGTACCGCGCCGATCTTGTCCTCTTTCGCGGGGAGGCGCCCCACACCTACGATGTGCTCATGGGCCAGATGAGCAAGGGCGGCCAGCAGCTTGATGTTCGCCTGGTGGGCAATAAATCGGCGGCCCAGGCAAAAGACGTGCACGTTGACGAGGCCGTTGTGCACGCCTACAACGCCAAGAGCCCGCAGTACCTCATCATGGCCCATGCCCCCATCCTCTATGGCCGCGAGGATGCGCGCTACACCGACACCCCCCTGTTGATGTACTATGAAGTGACGGGAGGAACGGAAACCACCACCATCCAGTACACGATCATATTCAGCAATGAAGATGGCGGCACAGCAGCCGATGCACTGATGGGCCGCTGGGGACGGCTGACCGACATCGAATGGGTCTATCGGGTTGTGGTTGACCAATCAGGCAAGGCGGTACGCGGCGAGT
>CAYOEZ010000206.1:0-8785 GCA_964402955.1 uncultured Ktedonobacterales bacterium
AAGTGGCAGGATAAGCCGATCGCAGAACTTACACACAAATGTTGACACTACCTTGATTCGGTCGCAACTTTCGGGCCTTGTCGTGCGTATTAATAGTGTGGTATAATGATGGCGCCGGATGGGTGGCACGCCGCGCATGCGGGGTGTTGTGCCATCCGCTTTGTCCAGGGTAGGTGAGACCGAAGGAGGTCTGCGTTTACATGTTCTTCTTTGACCCGATGTATTTCGTGATTGCCCTGCCAGCGCTGCTGCTGGCGCTCTATGCGCAGTGGAAGGTGAACTCAACGTATCAGAAAATGTCGCGTGTTCCGAACATGGTGCATCTGACTGGCGCGGAAGTGGCTCGTCGCTTGCTTGACAGCAATGGGTTGCGCACTATCAACCTGGAAGGTACGCCCGGTGAGCTGAGCGACCACTATGACCCGTCAGCCAAGGTGCTGCGTCTTTCGCAAGGCGTGGCTGCCGGCAACTCGGTGGCTGCGCTGGGCATCGTCGCACATGAGGTGGGACACGCCGTGCAGGACGCGACCGGTTACAGTATGATGCGCGTGCGCGCGACGCTTGTTCCGGCTGCTCGACTCGGCTCGACGCTCGGCATCTGGCTGTTCTTTATCGGTTTTGCGCTGCGCGTTACCCCGCTGGCGTGGGTTGGGTTCTTTGCCTTTGTCGTCGCGTTCCTGTTCACCATTGTGACGTTGCCGGTGGAACTCGACGCCAGCCGGCGGGCGATGGCGCTCTTGAGTAGTAGCCACCTGGTTGCTACGACTGAGTACCCTCTGGCCAAGAGCGTGCTCGACGCGGCTGCCCTAACCTACGTCGCGGCGGCTGCTCAGGCTCTCAGCCAGGTCCTCTATTACGGGTTTATGCTGCTGGGCGTCGGGCGGCGCAACGATTAGACGCGCCCAAAGTGTCGTGTAAGCAAGCGATTGCCGCGAGCTGGCAGTCGCTTGCTGCGCGTAGCCTGGGTCTGTGCAAAGTCACTTGACAGGCGCAACGATGCGTAGGGGCAGCTCTCAGACCTGCCCGTCTGCCCTGTGTGGTCGTGGGAAGGCAGGTCTCAGACCTGCCCCTACGCACAGACGGGCGACTTTGCACAAGCCCTGTGTGCGTCTACCCTGCCCTTTACCACCCGCCGCGGGTGTGATATAATGACGGCACAAACATTTCGATTACTCTTCAGCGCGCATTGCGCAAAGACGGCATCCTGTGACAATCGGTGGACCTCGATTCATCCTGGACCTTGACTTACCCCGACTCGAGGCCAGCTTTGTTGCCATCGGCGAACCGGCAATGCGGGCGCGGCAGGTGTGGCATTGGCTCTACCATCGCCTGGCGCATAGCTTTGCTGACATGACTGATCTTCCCCGTGCCCTGCGCGAGCGCCTCGTTACAGCCTTCACCTTTGATGGCCTGCAACCCGTGGCGCAGCAGATATCCACAGATGGCTTGACACGTAAGTCGCTCTTTCGCCTGGCCGATGGCAATACGATCGAGACTGTGCTCATGCTCTATGATGCGACGGATTCGAGCAAGGCGCGCCGCACGGTCTGTGTGTCGACCCAGGTGGGGTGTGCTCTGGGCTGTGCTTTCTGCGCCACCGGCCAGGGCGGATTGACGCGCAACCTGACCGCCGGCGAGATTGTTGGCCAGGTGTTGCATTTCGGGCGGCAGATGGCGTCTGCGACATCGACGGAAGCGGTGTTTGGCATGGCGGCGCCGTTGCCCGGCCCTGTCCACCCGCCGGTCACCAATGTCATCTTTGCCGGCATGGGTGAGCCGTTGGCGAACTATGACGCCACGCTGGCTGCTGTGCGCCGCTTGAACGACGCCAATGGATTCGGCCTGGGCGCACGGCACATGATTATCTCGACCGCCGGTCTGGCGCCCGCCATTCTCCGGCTCGCCGGCGAAAACCTGCAGATTAGTCTGGCTGTTTCATTGCACGCGCCGAGCGATGAACTGCGTGAGCGCATCATGCCCATCAACCGGCGCTATCCTCTGACTGAGTTGCTGGCGGCCTGCCGTGCCTACTTGCAGGGCACGGGGCGGCGCCTTGCCTTCGAGTACATCCTCATTGAGGGCGTCAATAGCCTGCCCGGACAGGCGCGGCAACTGGCCGCACTGATTCAGGGCATGACGTGTATGGTGAATCTAATTCCCATGAACCCGGTGGCCGGAAGCGACCTTGCTGCGCCGAAGCGGGAGACAGTGGTGGCGTTTCAGTCAATCCTCAACTCAGCGGGGATTACGACCACCGTGCGCACCGAGAAGGGCCGTGAAATTCAGGCCGCATGCGGGCAACTGCGGGGAAAGGCCCGCGCTGCGGCGACGCCTGTGGCGGAGTAGGCCGGGCATCGTGTCCGGCAGCCCAGCACAAGCGGTTCCGGACCTGCCTGACGCCAGGCTAAAGCCATGCGCTACAACAACGAAGCCCTTCGGTCTGAATCGCGGCGCCAGGATAGCCCCACAGGGGGGCTTTGTCTCTGTAGCACGGAGGCTTCAGCGCCGTGGGCCTGCAACAACGAAGCCCTTCGGGCTGAATCGCGGCGCGAGGATAGCCCCACAATGGGCTTTGTCTCTGTAGCACGGCGGCTTCAGCGCCGTGGGCCTGCGGCGGTTACGGAACCCGATAGTTGACGTTGAGGTGCCCGGCAGGCCTCCCAGCACGCCTGGCGCCGGGCACGATGCCCGGCCTACGATCGTCTCTATCTTCAATGCGACAGGGGGAGACGGCGCCTACCATTCCTGCTGTATCAACATGAGCGCCGTCAGCGCGGCAGGCCAGTGGTAGTCGCGGATCAAATCCATCTTGACACGGATGTTATATGGCTCGCGGCGCGCTCCCTTGCGCTCGCAGGCGACGGGCGGCCTCCGATCGGTCGCGTCGAAGAACTCAAAGAGCACGCCGTATTCGTCGTAGTACTTGCCCACGTAGGCGATGGTCTTCTGCGCAAGCCACATGGCCAGGTCTTACCGGCCATGCCGCTAGTTTTCGGCAAGGTCTTCGAGCTTGAGCGAGAGCACCTGCGACGAACCGTCCGTCGCCATAGTAACCCCGTACATGGCAGTGGCCGTTTCCATCGTACCCTTGTTGTGGGTGATCACCAGGAACTGCGTGCGCTGTCCCATCAGACGCAAGGCGTCACGGAATCGCCCCACGTTGGCGTCGTCCAGAGCGGCATCCACCTCGTCCAGAACGCAGAACGGGGTCGGGTTGACCGTGAGGATGGCGAAGAGCAAGGCCGTTGCCGTGAGCGCACGCTCTCCACCGGAGAGCAGCGCCAGGTTTTGCAGTCGCTTGCCCGGGGGCTGAGCCACAATGTCAACGCCCGTCTCAGCCAGGTCGTCCGGATCGGTCAGTGTCAGCCTGGCCGTGCCGCCGCCGAAGAGCGTGACGAAATAGCGGCGGAACTCCTTCGCAACAGCCTCGAACGTGGTCTCGAACCGTGTGCGCATCAACTCGTCCAACTCCGCTATGACCGTGCGCAGTGACTTAACAGCTTTGTCGAGATCATCAGATTGGGTGGTCAGGAAGGTGTAGCGCTTGAGTGTTTCGTCATACTCCGTCACGGCGTTGGGATTGACGAGGCCCAGGTGGCGGAGTTGGCCGCGCAGACCGTCAACGCGTTTCTTGAGAACCTCCGGGCTGGCGGCCGGTGTCTGCGGCTCCGCTGCCTCGCGCGTCTCGGACACGCTCAGGCTGAGCTGCACGGGTACGGCCAGCTCTTCGAGCAGCCGCTTGACATCGTCTTCCTCCAGCCCGAAGCCCTGAACGCCCAGTCCCTCCTCAGCTTCGATTTGGGCTTGCAGCTTGCCGAGGTCGTTGCGGGTGCGCTGCACGTCGATGGCTGTGTGGGTGTGGCTGCGCTCAAGCGCGGCGTGACGGCTGCGGGCTTTCACTTCCTCGTCGAGCAGCGCTGTGCGTTGCTTCTCCAGGTCGTCAACCTCAGTCTCGGCCGGGACGATTTTCTGCTGTAGGGCAGCGATCTGCGCCGAAAGATCGCGAGCAGCGAGCCGCGCTGTCTCGATCTCATTCGTGACGGTTATTGCCCCGGTCTCCAACTCGGCGGCGCGCTTCTGTTTGGCCGTGATTTGGATGGACAGGCGACTTGCCTCCTGGCGGCGGCTATCGAGCAGCGTCTGGCCGGCCCTGAGCTCTTGCTCGCCCAGGGCAGCGGCAGTGCGCGCCTCGGCAAGGCGCGTGGCCAGTTCGCTGCCGACCATCGCGGTCAGCTCCTGGCGCGAGGAGCCGACCAGCTCGGTAGCATTGGTCTGGCGCTGGCGCTGCGTCACAAGATCGGCGTTGAGCTTCTTCTCCTGGCTATCCAGGCCTGCCAGAGTCTGCTGCAGTGTCTCTTCCTGGCTGCGTTGCCAGGCGACTTCTTGCTGCCAGCGCTCCTGCTCGCGCTGGCGCTGGGTCAGGAGACTGGCCTGCTCGTCGCGGTTGCGGCGCAGGGCAGCAACCCTGCCATCGAGCGCCACGAGTTGCTCTTCGGCCTGGCGCAGCACCGTCTGGGCGGCCGCCAGCTTCTGATTGAGCGCCTGCTCGCTTGCCCTGGCAGCAGCGATGCGCCTGGGCAGATCGGCCAGCTCGCGCTCACGCTCGAGGAGGCCGGAGGAGCGCACGGTGGGTGACCCGCCGGTAATGGCGCCGCCGGGGCGCACGATATCGCCGGCGAGTGTGACAATCGAGGCGACAGAGCGCATGGTGGGACGGTCGAGGATTCTGCGAGCTATGCTCAGGTCACGCACGACCAGAACGCGGCCCAGCAGATATGAGGCGACTGTCCGGTGCTGGTCGCCGACCTCAATCAGGTCCGCGGCCCAGCCGATGGACTCATCGACTTTCTCGCTCACCGAGCGGCGTCGGATGACGTCGAGGGGCAGGAAGGTGGCGCGCCCGCTGCGGTTGTGGCGCAGATGCTCAACGGCTGCTTCGGCGGCTTTCCACGTCTCCATGACAATGTCTTGTTCGTGGCTGCCAAGGGCGGCGCCGATGGCCGCTTCGTATTGTGAAGGGACACGAATGAGAGAAGCAACCGTGCCGACGACGCCGGATATGGAAGAAATGCGGGAAGCGTTGAGCACGGAGCGCACGCCAGCGTCGTAGCCGGCCAGGCTTTCGTGCAGTCGCGAGATCGACTCCATGCGCATCTCGAGGCTGCGCCGCTCTTCGTGCGCCGTGTTGGCGGCGGCCGTCGCGGCGTCGACGTCTTTGCGCGTAGCCGCGATCGCTGCCTGAGCAGCCGGCCGCTGGCTGACCTGGGCGGAAATCTCGCTATCCTGTGTGCTCAGGGCGGCGCGCAAGCCGGCAATCATCTGCTCGCTGTTCCTGGCCGATGCCTGGGTTTCCGCGATCTGCGCCTCGCGCCGGGCGATGTCGTCGAGAAGCGACTGGCGGCGGCTCGACATGGTCGTGAGGCTGCTCTCAGCGCTGGCGATGGCGCCGGTCGCCTTGATGATGTCGCTCTGCGTCGCGTCGAGCCGCCGCTGTGCGTCCTGACGGCGGGCTTCCAGTGCGGTGGCCTGGCGCTCAAGCTCGCTCAGGGCAGGCTGGCGCGCCTTTTGTTGCCCGGCGAGGGTCGCTTGTTGCGTCTGAGCGTTGGCGACGGTCTGCTGCTGAACGGTTAGTTGTTCCTGAAGGGGGATGATTTCGTCCAGAATTTCCTGGCGCTGACGGACCGATGCGTCCAGGTTGGCGCGCCCGACAGCCATGCGGCGTTCCAATGCCTCAGCCTGGATGTGCAGGGCGCTTGACTGGCGGTGCCAGTCGCTGAGCATGGCGCGCAGCTCACCTTCGTGCTGGCGCAGTGCGGCTACGTTGCCGGCAGTTTCGGTTAGCGCCGTCTCTGCCAGATCAAGCGCACGCTGAGCTTCGCTCTCGACGACCAGGATGCGGCGTAGTCCTTCGCTACTCTCGTTCCAGCGATGGATGTACCAGGCCGCAAGATATCCGCGCAGATCAAGCAACAGCCGTTCTTGCTGCTGGGCGCGCTGCGCCTGCTCCTGCAGCGTTTGCAAGCGCGGCGTGATCTCGCTCATCAAATCGCGAATGCGCACCAGGTTGCCTTCGGTCGTTTCAAGCTTGGTAAGGGCGTCGTTGCGCTTCATCTGGTAGCGCTTGATATCGGCGGCTTCTTCGAAGAGCGAGCGTCGTTCTTCGGGGCGTAAGGAGAGGGCCGCGTCGATTGATCCCTGGCCGATGACGGTGTAGTTGTTCTGGCCGATATTCCCGGCGAGGAGCATGTCGACCACATCGCGCAAGCGCACGCGGCTCTTGTTGATCAGGTACTCGCTCTCGCCTGAACGATAGGCGCGGCGGGTGATGGTGACTTCGCTGAAATCCACCGGCAGCCACTTGGTGCTGTTGTCCAGGGTGATGGAGACTTCAGCCATGCCGACGCGGGCGCGCACACTCGATCCGGCAAAGATCAGGTCATCGGCGCGCTTGATGCGCAAGGGGCGCGCCGATTGCTCGCCCAGGACCCAGCGCATGGCGTCGGCTATGTTGCTCTTGCCGGAGCCGTTGGGGCCGATGACGGCCGTGATGCTGGTGTCGAAGGCAAATTCGGTTTTGTTGGCGAAGGTTTTGAAGCCTTGCAGTTCAAGACGTTTCAAGAACAAAGTGCAACCTCAGGGTACAGGGTATAGGGTTCAGGGCAGCATCTACTCGACAAACTGCGCGGGCGTCAGGATGCGCGGCCCCGAGGCGCGAGCGACGTGGGGCGTGAAATGACGTGTGTTGCCCGTGACGAGAGCATCCGCTTGCGCGTCTATGGCGGCGGCGAGGATTGGCGCGTCTGCCGCATGGGCGGCAGCGCACGCTGCCACTTTGCCGGCGTCGGCGTCGGGCTGAACCTCGAAGGGCGCGTTCTGCAGCAAAAAGAAGAGAAGGGGCGCCAGGTCGGGGCGTTTGACCCGGATAGTCGCCACGATCTCGTCGATCACCTGGCGCGAGACGACAGCAGTGATTGCGCCATCGATATGGGACTGCAGGATTACGGCCGGCGCGCCGCTGGCGGAGTAGAGGCCAGAGAAGATCACATTGGCGTCAAGGAAGATGCGTCGTTTTGGCGTCATAGCGCTGCTTGTATATCTCCTCTCGTATCTTCCGACCGCCCTCCTGTAGTTCCTCCTCAGTAATCCCTGAGGCGGCGAAAGCAGCCTGGATCTCGCGTAGAGCATGCGACGCAAGCGCCTTTTTGGGCTTGAGAACGACGCCGTCATCGAGCATTTGCAGCTCCAGGCTGTCGCCCGTGCGCAAGCCCAGCTTGGCGCAAACGTCAGCTGGCAGTGTGATCTGTCGCCGGTCGCGCAAAACGAGGTCGGTGGTCTCTACTGGTGCCATCTCGGTTATCCTTTCTGAATTCTGATGTCAGAAACATGATAACTCAGACACTAACGTTTGTCAAGCAGCGCACAGAGCCTGCCCCGAAGCTCACCCCGCTCTATCGAGTGCTCCACCGGGCATTCGCGAACACTCGAGGACGGCCAAACCAACGGGAACGCGGATGAACGCAGAAAATGACGCAGATTTGCGCAGATACAAACAGCGTCCAACCGCGGCTTCTTCTGCGTTCATCCGCGTCCCATCCTACGCGCCCTACGCCTTCTTGCCGGCGATGATGAAGCCCTGCGACAGCTTGAGCATCAGGGGCGACAATGATTCGACGCTGAGTATCTCGTTGGCGACGGACAGAATGCCGCCGCGTGCGCCGCCAAAGTAGGGGTGGACGTGCGCCGGTATGCCGTGGCGCGTCATGTCCCGGCCCAGCCGCAGCGGGTCGAAGAGATACTCGATGAAGACGCCGTTGAGCGGGTCGATGGGCGAGCCCCCATCATAGAAGCGCTGTGGCGTCACCCCGTGCTCGACATAAGCGCGGAATGCAGCCAGCAACTCCTCGCCCCACAGTCCGGATGTGCCTTTGGCTAGCGTGTCTAGCTCGGCGCCGGACAGGGTAGGGAAGTTCTTCTGGGCGATGTCGCGTCGCTTGGTAATGAATGGCCGCTCAACGGTATGGCCGGGTATACGGCCTGGTGGGCCGCTCTCAAACAGTGTCCAAATGGCGCGCACCTTGCGGCGGACGAAGACATTGTTGCCGTTGTTGGTGTCGACGACGATCAGCGTGCCGCCGGGGCGCAGGACGCGCGCTGCTTCGGCCAGAAAGCGGTCAACCTCATGGTAATGAGAAATAGCCTCGATCGAGATGACCACGTCGAACGATGCGTCGGCATAGGGCAGGTAGGCGACGTCACCCAGCGCCGGGAAGACGGGCACGCTGAAAGGCAGCCGCGAGAGATAGGCCTTGCAGGTGCCGATCATGCCACGGTGAATGTCGAGGTTGTGCACCTCGGCTGCTCCCAGCAACGCCATCAGAAGCGCGTTAATGCCGAAGCCGCCGCCGGCGTCCAGGATGCGTTTGCCTGCGATGACGACGCCGGCAGCGCGCCAGATCGTGCGCCGCAAGCGCACGTAGCGGTCCACCTGTGCGGGCGTAGTCAGCTTGCCGCAATAGGTGTAGAACCAGGGATGGTAGATGTCGGCGCGATTCTTATCGAGAATCTCGGCCAGCAGAGCATGCGGGTCAACGCTCTGGCCGCGGTAGTCTATGTGCATGGGTGCTCCAGGGTGGAGGGCAGAGGGTGGCGGGGAGTGGGTTGCGGGTAGTGGGTGGTGGGGCGCGCTGTGCTGTGCCCTTTCCCCTCTACCCCCTACCCTCTCCCCTCTACCCCATATGCGCTAACTTAAGAAATGCAGGTGCATGGATTGGTAGAAAGTGGTGAT
>CAYOEZ010000207.1:0-8713 GCA_964402955.1 uncultured Ktedonobacterales bacterium
TATCCAATTGTTAAGGATCACACCCCAGTGTCAATATACAAGACCGCCGACCTACACAGATGGCACCCTAACGGCGATCAAGAGACTCAGCTTGCCGAATGTGACTTTGTCAAAGTAGAAACGGCCGCGCATCCCCGTGCGCGGCCTGGCGGGTTCTGCTGGCTGCCGAAAGAGACCGGTTTTCGCCTTGACAACTTTCTCTCACTGTGGTATATATAGTCTACCATTTCTCAAGGCAATGCCGGCCCGTCTGCTAGTGGGCGGCCATATTGATGCTGATATGTCATGCTGCCTGCTCCCTGGACTGCCCCCTGGACTGCCCAGGGCAGGCAGGGCAGGCTGGCGTTTCGGCAGGCCAGGGAACGGAGTGAAGCATCTCAATATGCCGCATAGGAGATTCTTCGCTCCGCTCAGAATGACAGCCATCATTTACCGTGTGGCAAACCACTAGGTTCTTTTGAGTCGTCTGTTTCGCTCTACGCCAGGTCGCGCTAGTCAGGTGGGATCCTGAATAGCGGCGACCTACTATTTTAACCTTTTTCGCTCGACGAAGAGGCCACCCGCGCATTGTTGCGCGACGGGTGGCCTTTGCGTTTCAGCGGCAACGACACGCCATCTGCCATACGACGGGAGGTCTTCATGTACGTGCCCGACCCACGTTTGCTGGGCGACACACTGTACGACCCGAGCCGGGAGCACGCGGCCTGTGGCGTCGGGTTTGTGGTCGACATCGATGGACAGCAATCGAACAGGATTCTACGCCATGCACTGACTGCTCTGGTGAACCTGCGTCACCGCGGCGCCTGCGGCGCCGAGCCCAACACTGGCGACGGCGCCGGTATCCTGTTCCAGACCCCCCATGCCTTCTTGCGTTCGGTCTGTGCTGATGCCGGTATTCGGCTTCCAGAGGCGAGGGCCTACGGCGTCGGTATGGTCTTCCTGCCCCGCGATCCTGAGCAACGCCGTGTCTACGAAAATGCGTTCGAAGACGTGATCCGGGATGAGGGACAGAGGGTGCTGGGTTGGCGCACTGTTCCGACAAACGATGTATCGCTTGGGGCGACGGCGCGCTCGCGCGAACCAATTGTGCGCCAGGTGTTCATCGAGCGCAATGACAAAATCGTCGATGACCTGGCCTTTGAGCGCAAGCTCTACGTCATCCGCCGGCGCGCCGAAAAGGCCATTCGCACGTCGGGTCTGCCCGGCGCAGATTACTTCTATGTCGCCAGCCTTTCCTACAGGACCCTGCTTTATAAGGGCATGCTGACGGCTTTGCAGTTGGAGGAGTTTTACCCGGACCTGTCCAGCCCCCTGATGGAAACTGCCCTCGCCCTGATCCATTCCCGATTCAGCACCAACACCTTCCCAAGCTGGGAGCGTGCTCAGCCGTTCCGCTACATGCTGCACAATGGTGAGATCAACACCATCCGCGGAAATATCAACTGGATGAACGCCCGCCAGGCCATGTTCAAGTCGGAGCTATTTGGAGACGATCTACCGAAACTGCTTCCCATCATCGATACTGACGGCAGCGACTCGGCTATGTTTGATAATGTCCTGGAGTTGCTTGTCCTGGGCGGTCGATCGCTGGCTCATGCGATCATGATGATTATCCCCGAGGCGTGGGAGCACAACCCGGAGATCAGCGACGCCAGGCGGGCTTTCTATGAATATCATAGCTGCCTGATGGAGCCGTGGGACGGGCCAGCCATGATCGCCTACACCGACGGGACAACGGTCGGCGCCGTGCTGGACCGGAATGGCCTGCGACCAGCACGTTACTACTTAACAAAGGACAACCTGCTGGTGCTGGCCTCGGAGGTCGGGGTGCTAGACATACCTGCCGCAGACGTGGCGCTCAAGGGGCGTCTGCAGCCAGGCAAAATGCTTCTCGTCGACACGGTGCAGAAGCGGCTCGTCAGCGATGATCAGATCAAGCAAGAGGTTGCTACCGCCCAGCCCTACCGGCTGTGGCTCGATCGCAACATGGTGTCGCTAGAAGGGCTGCCCGAGCCGCCGCCGGCGCCGAAGCGCGCCGATCTACCTTTGCTGCAGCGCCAGCAGGCCTTCGGCTATACCTTCGAGGACCTGAACACGATCCTCATGCCCATGGCCCGAGACGGCGTTGAGCCAGTTGGGTCAATGGGCAACGACACGCCGCTGGCTGTGCTCTCCAATAAGCCGCAGCCTCTGTACAACTACTTCAAGCAGCTCTTTGCTCAGGTCACAAACCCACCCGTTGACTCAGGACGCGAAGAGATCGTTATCGGCAGCGGCGTCGCCCTGGGTTCCGAGCGTAACCTGTTGCATCCCGAACCTGAGAGCTGCCGTCTGCTCACTATTCAGAGGCCGATTCTGACCGATCGTGAGTTGGCCAAGCTACGCCAGGTCAGCTACCCCGGGCTGAAAGCGGTCACCCTGTACACTCTTTTCCGCGCCGCCGAGGGTGGGCCAGGGCTCGTGCGGGCGATGGACAGCTTGTGTACGAAGGCGGATCGTGCTCTGGCTGATGGGGCCAATATCCTCATCCTATCCGACCGCGGCATGGATGCGGAGAACCCCGCTATTCCCGCATTTCTGGCGCTGGCCGGCGTCCACCACCATTTAGTCCGCCAAGGGACGCGCACGCGTGTGGGCCTGGTTGTGGAATCGGGAGAGCCACGGGAAGTGCATCACTTCTCTTTGCTGATTGGCTATGGCGCCGGCGCAGTCAATCCTTACCTGGCTTTCGAGACCATTGGCGACATGATCGAGCAGGGGCTGCTGACGGACATCGATCGCGATCATGCGGTGCAGAACTACATCAAGGGAACCATCAAAGGCGTGGTCAAGGTGATGACCAAGATGGGTATCTGCACCATCGATGGCTACCGCGGCGCGCAGATCTTCGAGGCGCTCGGCATCGAGCAATCGGTCATTGACCGCTACTTCACCGGTACGTCGTCGCGCGTGGGAGGGATCGGAATCGACACGATCGCCGAAGAGACGCTGCTACGGCACAGGCAGGCGTTTGCGCGGCGCGGCGTAGAGGCCGAAACGCTGGAAACGGGGGGGCAATACCAGTGGCGTTCCGATGGCGAGCACCATACCTTTAACCCTGTCACGATTACGAAGCTGCAAACGGCCTGTCGCACCGCCAACTATGGCATCTTCCAGGAGTACTCGGCGCTGATCAACGACCAGACGAAGACGCCAGTCACGCTGCGCGGCCTCTTGGAGATCGACTACTCAGCGCCGCCTGTGCCCATCGATAGCGTAGAGTCGGTGGAGAGCATCTGTCACCGCTTCAAGACGGGCGCCATGTCCTACGGGTCGATCAGCAAAGAAGCGCATGAGACCCTGGCCATTGCCATGAACCGCATTGGCGGTAAGAGGAACACGGGAGAAGGCGGCGAGGATCCGGCGCGCTATGTTCTCGATGCCAACGGCGACTCACGCTGCAGCGCCATCAAGCAGGTCGCCTCGGCGCGCTTCGGCGTCACCAGCGAGTATCTCATGAGCGCCCAGGAGCTGCAAATCAAGATCGCCCAGGGCGCCAAGCCAGGCGAAGGCGGGCAACTTCCAGGGCGCAAGGTCTATCCCTGGATCGCGCATGTGCGCCTGACAACGGCGGGTGTGGGCCTGATCTCGCCACCCCCGCACCATGATATCTACTCCATTGAAGACCTGGCCGAGCTGATTTTTGACCTCAAGAACGCCAATCCACAAGCCCGCATCAGCGTTAAGCTGGTCTCAGAGGTAGGGGTGGGAACCATCGCCGCCGGGGTTGCCAAGGGCCATGCCGATGTCATCCTGGTCAGCGGCTATGATGGCGGCACCGGCGCCTCACCGCACACAGGTATCAGACACGCCGGCCTGCCGTGGGAGTTGGCTGTGGCCGAAACGCACCAGACCTTGCTGGCCAACAACCTGCGCAGCCGCGTCGTCCTGGAGACTGATGGCCAGCTCAAGACGGGGCGTGACGTGGTGGTTGCGGCGCTCCTGGGCGCCGAAGAGTTTGGCTTCGCCACGGCGCCGCTGGTGGCCCTGGGCTGCACCATGATGCGCGTCTGTCACCTGGATACTTGCCCGATGGGGGTTGCTACCCAGAACCCCGAGTTGCGCAAGAACTTCATGGGCGATCCCGCCTACGTCGTCAACTTTATGCGTTTTGTCGCCCAGGAAGTGCGCGAGATGATGGCGAAGCTCGGCTACACAACCTTCAATGAGATGGTGGGCCATTCGGAAAGGCTGGCGCCGCGCCGCCCGATCGATCACTGGAAGGCCAGGGGGGTTGACTTCTCGCGTCTCCTGAAACAGGTCGATGTCCCGCCCACGGTCGGACGCTACCACCAGATCGCGCAGAATCACGAGCTCGAGCAGACCCTCGACAAGCAGGTGCTGATTCCGCTTTGCCAGCCGGCATTGGAGCGCGCAGAACCTGTGTGTGCGACCCTGCCCATTCGCAACGCCAACAGGGTAACCGGCACCATGCTCGGCAGCGAGGTCACCCGCCGCTACGGGGCTGCTGGTCTCCCTGAAGATACCATACGGCTCACGTTCCAGGGCTCGGCTGGCCAGAGCTTCGGCGCCTTCCTGCCATCCGGCATCACGCTGGAGTTGGAAGGCGATGGCAACGACTATGTTGGCAAGGGGCTCTCAGGCGGCAAGATCATCATCCGCCCACCTGCCGGCGCCACCTTTGTGCCAGAGGAGAACATCATCATCGGTAATGTGGCGTTCTATGGCGCCACAAGCGGCCAGGCGTACATCCGCGGCATGGCCGGAGAGCGTTTTTGTGTCCGTAACAGTGGGGTACATGCAGTGGTCGAGGCGATCGGCGATCATGGCTGCGAATACATGACCGGCGGACTGGTGGTGGTGCTGGGGCCAACCGGCCGCAACTTTGGCGCCGGGATGTCGGGAGGCATCGCCTACGTCCTGGACGAGAGCGGCGATTTTCGTCACCACTGCAACCGGGACATGGTCGAGTTGGAAAAAATGGATCTGGACAATGCTGCTGAGGTCAAAAGGATGATCGTGCGCCATGATGAATACACGGGCAGTGAGCGCGCCCGTTCGCTGTTGGCTCGCTGGAGCGAGGTATCGCGGCGGTTTGTCAAGGTGATGCCGAGAGACTACAAGAGAATGCTGCTGGCTCTGCAGGATGTGAAGCGCAGCGGGCTCAGCGGAGAAGCCGCGATCATGGCGGCGTTTGAGCTGAACAAGGCAGATGCTGCTCGTATCTCAGGCAATTAGCAGCACATGGTCACCGAGTTATGCTAACAGGCGGGAAGGAGCCACATGAGCAAGCCAACGGGGTTCATGGAATACGAGCGTGAGATGGCAAGAGATCGACAGCCCTTGGAGCGGACACTCGATTACCTTGAGCTGCACCAGGATCTTCCTGAAGACAAGCTGCGCAAACAAGCCGCTCGTTGCATGAGCTGCGGTACGCCCTTCTGCCATACGGGGAATCTGGTGAACGGGATGGCAGTGGGCTGCCCCCTCAACAACCTGATTCCAGATTGGAACAGCCTGGTCTACCGCGGGATGTGGAGCGAGGCGCTGAAGCGCTTGCTGCGCACGAATAGCTTCCCTGAATTCACCGGCCGGGTTTGTCCGGCGCCGTGCGAAGGCTCGTGCACTCTGTCGTTGCACGAGGAAGCGGTCACCATCAAGCAAATCGAGTGTGCGATCATCGAACGCGGGTTTGCCCAGGGCTGGATTCGCCCCGAGCCGCCGGCCGTTCGTACAGGAAAGCGAGTGGCCGTGGTTGGTTCCGGCCCGGCGGGGCTCGCTTGCGCCAACCAGCTCAACAAAGCCGGCCATCTGGTGACCGTCTTTGAGCGCGCCGACCGTATTGGCGGCGTGCTCGTGTATGGCATCCCCAACATGAAGCTGGGCAAAGAGATCGTGCAGCGACGCGTCGACCTCATGGCCCAGGAGGGCATTCACTTCGTAACCAGGACCGAGGTGGGCAAGGATATCTCCGCCCAGCAACTGCGCAAGGAATTTGACGCCACGGTGCTCTGCGGCGGCGCGACCAAACCGCGCGAGCTGGCTGTGGAGGGCCGTGATCTTAAAGGCATCCACTTTGCCGTGGACTTCTTGCGCGCCGACACGCGCAGCCTGCTGGACGCCAACCCGGACGAGTATGAATGGATTTCCGCCCGCTACAAGGAGGTTGTGGTGATCGGCGGCGGTGACACCGGCACCGATTGCGTCGGCACGGCGCTGCGCCACGGCTGCACCAACCTGGTGCAACTGGAAATCTTACCCAAGCTACCAGACAGCCGCAGCGCCGATAACCCCTGGCCCGAATGGCCCAAGACCTACAAGCTTGACTATGGCCAGGAGGAGGCCAGGGATATTCTGGGGCGCGACCCGCGCGAGTATTCGATACTGACGAAGCGTTTAGTGGGGGATGCACATGGCCAGGTGAAGGAAGTGCAGACCGTGCGTGTGCAGTGGGAAACAGTGAACGGGCGGATGTCATTCAAGGAGATTCCGGGCACGGAGGCGCGCTGGCCTGCCCGCCTGGTGCTGCTGGCGATGGGTTTCCTGGGGCCGGAGGGAGCGCTGCCGCAGCAGATGGGTGTGGAGCAGGATGCACGGTCGAATGTGAAAGCGGAGTATGGGGCGTTCGCCACCAATGTACGCGGCGTTTTCGCCGCCGGCGATATGCGCCGCGGGCAGAGCCTGGTCGTGTGGGCCATCAGAGAGGGCCGTGGCGCCGCCCGCGAGTGCGATCGCTATCTGATGGGATCGACCAACCTGCCGTGAGCGCCTGTGGATCGGGGCCTGTGCAAAGTCCCGTGACAGGAGGGTGTTGAACAAGGCACCGAAACGTGTAGCATAGGCTGTTTGCCTGCCCCCGGCCCTCAGAGGGTGGCCGTCGAATTGGCCGTATCGGGGCTTTCGGCGCCCACGAGGGGCTATGCTACGCACCACAACGCCATTGTTCAACACCCTCCGTGACAGGTGTAACAATGCGTAGGGGCAGGTCTCAGACCTGCCCATGCGTATCAAGCTAAGACCAATTGATCAGCGTGGCGAACGTGTGGCGGGGCATGTCGCGCTTGTCGTGAACCTCTACAGGCCCAGTGTTTGCCCATTGGGCTGAGTTGAGTGAGTGGCGGCGCATGGATTGCCCCCCCTGCCCCCCAACTTTGGGGGAAACAGCATCCGCAAGGCGCTGTGGCCGCTCCGTTCGCCGCCGTTGCACTGCGTCCTTCCGTTTGTACGCGGCGTCTCCCCCAGAATTGGGGGTGGGGGGCGAAAGGCGATGTGTTCGGGTCCTTAGCTTGATGCGTATGGGGCAGGTCTGAGACCTGCCCGCCTGCCCCGTATGGCCGTGGGAAGGCAGGTCTCAGACCTGCCCCTACGCACCGACGGGCGACCTTGCACAAGCCTTGCCTGTGGATGCAGTCTACGGCGAAAGGTAACCAAAGCGGCCCCGGGACAATTCGTCCTCGGGCCGCTCTGTTGGTACATGGTCGCCAGCGCCGGCAAGAAGCCGGACGCTCCGCTTACATGAGTTCCGATGTGCAGGCCGGGCAGCGTGATGCCTTGGCGGGGACCGCTGTCAGGCAGAATGGGCACTCCTTGGTCGCGGGAGCTGGCGTCGCGGGCGGCGGAGCGATCAGCTTGTTGATCGAGCGGACAAGCAGGAACACAACAAAAGCGACGATGATGAACGTGATCACGGTGTTCAGAAACACGCCATAGTTGATGGTAGCTGCGCCAGCGTCTTGCGCGGCCTTGAGCGAGTCGTAGGAGCCGCCGGATAGGTTGACGTACAGGTTGGCGAAGTCAACGTTGCCGAGGATCATGCCGATCGGCGGCATGATGATGTCGTTCACCAGCGACGAGACGATCTTGCCAAACGCAGCGCCGATGATGATGCCGATGGCCAGGTCGAGCACGTTACCTCGCATCGCGAACTTCTTGAACTCTGCCAACATGACGAAGCCTCCTCTTGTGGGGTTCTACTCTGTCTGTTGCTCTCTGTCTGTTGCTCTCTGTCAACCTCAACTGTTGCTGAATGGCATGCTCAGGCAGATCACCGTTATTACTCGGCGGCCATGAATCGGCCCATATCCGACATGAAGATGGGCTGGAAGATGAACAGCAGACCGGTCTCGGACGGCGCAGCCTGGCCCACTATCCATCCTTCCGTTTCTCCGCCGGCGTAGAGGTAGTCGTCGAGCGATGGCGACGGCGGCACAACAGATGGCTGGTCGTATACGACGTTCTTGGACCCTGTGATCTGGACCATATCCCTGGTCATAGCCGGGTTGTCGCCTGCCGCTGCCTGGACATTGCGCAGATGCAAACGAATGAGCACATACTCTCGACCGGCATCGGGCGGCTTGTTCATTGTGTATGCCGTCTTGAGTGCCTGCCAAGCGCGGTCGCCGCGCTGAACCTCAAGGATGGTTGCCTGCCAGCCGTAGGCGGTCACCGTCTGCCCCAGTGCAGCAGGCGCCGAGCGGGACATTCCCAGTGCGTCGGGCTTGATGGACGCCAACTGCGCTGGGACGCCGAGCGATGCGCCAGCCTCAGCAGCCACGTAGCGCTTTTCGCGCGTGGTCGCCTCCAGCGGCATGTAGACCAGAATCAAGTTGCTGTCGTCTTTGTGCACGAGGAATGGGACGTCGCCCTCCACCTGGCCGCCTGCAAAAACCTTGCTATCAAGCTTGCGCGGCGAGACAACCGCTGCCGGCGAATA
>CAYOEZ010000208.1:0-8670 GCA_964402955.1 uncultured Ktedonobacterales bacterium
GCCTATTGTCTTCTCCCGTCAAGACAGCTTACACACAATATGATACACTACCCGGATACTTCTGCTTATAAGGAGTTTGCAACATTGATTTCAGGGCTGTAATGAACATTACAGACCCTCCGGAGTGTGTATCGAACCGGTTTGGGGCAGACGCAGGCATTCTACCGCTCACGCTGTGGGCAATTTCTTGTGCAAACAGGTACAAAGTGTGGCGTTGCCAGGGGCATGTGCTACAACCGGCTGTATATTGGCGTGGGCAGAGCGCCTCACACCCTGTTGCAGGCGCAGGGACGATCGCCAGCGCTGTTTTCGGCCTGCGCTCGATGAGGAGCAGATTGCCGGCGGCGCCGTCGTTGTGTCTGCGCGTCGTTTTGGTGTATAATACGCCAGGCAAGCGATCGCCAGCCCTGATGTAGCAGATAGGGTATGGATAACGATCGCCACATCCATGCTGTGCACACCGCTGCGGGGCCTGCTCGCTGCTTGAAGCGATCGCCTTGCCGTTGCTGGCCTATGCTTTTGTTTGGGACTGGAGACGCATGAATATTGCACTGGGCATCGATACGGGTGGAACGTTCACCGATGCTGTGCTTGTCGATCACGATAGCGGCCAGGTGCTGGCCGGGGCCAAGGCGCTGACAACCCGCCACGATCTGTCGCTCGGCATCGAAGGCGCCATCAACGATGTCTTTGCGGCGGCGGAGCGCATGCAGACACCGGTCGCTGCGGATGATGTGAATCTGGTGGCGCTCTCGACGACGCTGGCGACCAACGCGCTGGCCGAAGGCCAGCGCGGCGCGGTCTGTCTGCTCCTGATTGGCTACGATGTGGAGCTGATGGCGAGCTTCGGCTTTGGCAAAGAGCTGGCGACGGACGATGTGGTGTATGTGCGCGGCGGGCACGATGCTATGGGCAACGAGGTCGCTAAACTCGATGAAGACGCGCTGCGCCAGGCCATCCTCAAGCGGCGCAAGACCGTCGAGGCGTTTGCCGTCTCCGGCTATTTCGGCGTGCGCAACCCTGCCCATGAACTGCGCGTGCAGGCATTGGTTGAGGAACTGACCTGTCTGCCCGTCACCTGCGGCCACGATCTGACGACCAGGCTAGATGCCGTGCGGCGCGCCACGACGGTCGCGCTCAATGCCCATCTCATTCTGCCGCTGCGCGAGCTGATTCTCTCGGTCGAGCACACCCTGCGGGCGCGCGGCATTACGGCCCCGCTGATGGTCGTCAAGGGCGACGGCTCGCTGGTGCGCTCCGACTGGGCCATCCGCCGGCCCATCGAGACGATCCTCTCCGGCCCGGCGGCCAGCGTCGTGGGCGCGTGGCATTTGGCCGGACGGCGCGATATGTGGGTGGTTGATGTGGGCGGCACAACGACCGATATTGCCGCCTTGCGTGATGCGCTGCCCCTGCTCAATGAGGATGGCGCAAGCGTGGGTGGTTGGCGCACCATGATCGAGGCGGTGGATGTGCGCACGACTGGCCTGGGCGGCGATAGCCGCGTGCGCTACGACGCGTCGGGCACGCTGCATATTGGCCCGCGGCGCGTGATCCCGCTGAGCTTGCTGGCCAGCGACCACCCCTCGGTGACGGAGCATCTGCAGCGCATGGTCGCACTGCCGCCGGGCCGCCGTCCCGATGACGCGGGGGATTTCTTGGTGGCAGGCAGGCAGGCCGACATGATCCTGGATAGCGACGACCGCGAGGTGCTCAATCGGCTGCGCTCCGGCCCACTGGCCGTGTCCTATCTGACTGGTGAGATGACGCGCGGCTGGCTGCTCAGCCGGCGCATCAAGGACTTGGAGGCGCGCGGCCTGGCGCGGCGCGCCGGTTTCACGCCGACCGATGCCCTGCACGTGCTGGGCCAGTTCACACGTTGGAACGCTGCTGCCGCCCGCCTGGGCGCGACGCTGATGGCGACAGAGTCAGGTCTGGCGATCGATGATATGTGCCAGGACGTGGTGCGCGCCTTCAGCCGGCGGGTGAGCACCGAGCTTGTGACGAAGATTCTGGAGGACGAGGCGACAAAGTCCGGCCACAACGGTGACATGGCAGCGAATGTCCTGCTCGTCAAGGCGCTGGCCAGCGTCACTGACGACAACCTGAGCTGTGCGCTGACTCTGCATCGCCCGTTGGTGGCCATCGGCGCGCCCGTGAGCGCCTATATGCCCGACGTGGCGGCGCACCTGCACACTGAGCTTGTCATCCCGCCCTTTGCCGACGTAGCTAATGCGGTGGGCGCGGTGGCGGGCGGCGTGGTGCAGCGCCTGCGTGTCCTGATCAACCCCATCGACGAGGGCGCTGTGCTGCGGGCGCACATGCCCGACGGCGTGCACGATTTCGAGAGCCTCGACGCTGCCGTTGCCTATGCCGGGGAGATCGCCTTCCCGCAGGTGGAGGAGATGGCACGCCAGGCCGGCGCCGAGCAGATCGAGGTGCGCATGGAGCGCACGGATCAGCGTGCGCCCACGGCGCGTGGCGGCGGTGAGGACATTTACCTGGGCACGGAGCTGACGTTCACGGCGGTGGGACGGCCAAGCATGGCGCGGCGATAGGTGCGAGTTGGCCGGTGAAGTGGTAGCCGGTGGTTCGTCGCCCTGCGTTACTACGATATGCTTGCCATCACCGTCCAGCATCATTCCAGGCAAGTGCCTGGAACGCCAAAGACCACGAGGATCCCCCACGAGCATATTGTTCATGCGTGGACTCTCCTTGTGGTCTCGGCGATCATTGGTGACAGATGTCGCATCGGTTGCTGCTAGCTCCGCGACAACGGCGCATGGCTCACCCGTTGCCACGCAGCAATGGCGAGGAAACGCCGTCCACCTCGGACTGTGCCCTGTCGGGCAGCTTTACAAGGCTCTCGCGGCCGGCCACCGACCAAAACTAACGAAGATGCTGACATCCAGCTCCTTTGTCGCAAGAGGCGTGAACGTCACATTGCTGATCTTGGCACGCTTGAGCACCGCTCGCACTCGTGGACTGGCGACTTTGATTGATGTGCCACCGACAACACACAGATCACTGCCGTCCCAGGCGTCGCCCTCGAAGTATAAGCCCCTCAGCACCTTGTACGGCTTTCCTTTCGGGACGATGGGAGGTTTGTCGATCACCTCTCCGCGCATCATATCCTGGTTGCCTGTTCGCCCGGTAATCGCGAAGCCATAGTACCCGGTCAGCCTCTGTCCAGATCGGTCGTGGGCTTCGATCGCGTACGTCGTCCAGCCGCTGATATGCTCGCTGGTCAGAGTATCGATGAGTCGTTGGGAACCGACCAGCAGTGGTGGATATGTGCTCCACATGAGATCGGTCGCCTGCTTGCCCATCCTTGTCACAAGGCGCAAAGGCGGCGTTGCCTGCGCTTCTCCTGCAAACAACCCGTAGACCCAAGCTGCGAAGGTATCTGCGTTGTCTTCGCGTGGGTCTTCCGGACCAAACCGCATCGGCCGAGAAGCCAGCGGATCCTCCATTTGTAGCAACTGGTCGTAGTCAGGGCGCATTTCTTATTCTCCTGGTAGAGGTGGGGGTGCCCAATCTAGGCCGTACTTCTCCGCCAGTTCTTTGGCTCGATCATAGATCTGCTTGAGCGTCGGCTTGGTGCCCATGAACGTGTCGAACCAAGCTTTCCAATCATCGTTGAAGTCCTTGCTCCACGTCTGGTGGGTGCTGTCGACCCAAGTCAGCAATCGAGGATCATCGATACTGGTGAGATCGTCGACCTTCCGAAATTGATCTAGGAACTTCTGCGGCAGCAAGTGATGAGCCTGTAGATCCTTCACTTGCTCTGCCGTTTTCCCTGTCCAGAGCATGAGGTTCTGGCGATAGTTTTTGGTGATCTTGAGAACTCGCTCGCCAGCCTTTGTAGCATCCACAACCTTGTCAGCCGTCTTCAGGCCACGCACTACCATGCCAGCTACCGCTGGTACGCCGGGTATAAGCATGGCACCGACATCAAAGGCGAGAATCGCCAAGTTGCCTCGCGTCGGGTCATTCTTGAACTGGACGATATCCGCCCCAACACTGGCAATATCGAATAAGGTGTCGATGACATGACCGGTAGAGTCGCGATACTTGACCGGGTTATTGTTAACGTACGTGTATCTGTTTAATCCCTGTGGATTGCCTGGCTGCGGCACGATCGTATCCGCTTGCGCGAAGCGTCCAACGACCGGGTCATAGTATCTTGCGTTGTAAAAGTACAGTCCGGTTGTGTCCTCACGCTGCCCGGTGAAGCGGTAGCTCGTCGGCATCGAGCCGGAGGTGTGGCGATTCTCGCCCCACGCCTTGTCCCGCTGCGCGGGAGGCTGCGCACTAGCGCAGTTCTCCTTGCCGCACCGCGCTCGTATCGGCGTTGATCGTCGTCGAGCCGAGGTGGTCGGCCAGCAGCCAGGAGAGCGTGCCGCCGTTACGCATCGCCACCCGAGCTCCGCCCAGGCTGTAGTAGGTCTTCGCGGTCGCGCCCGTCTTCTCGTAGTAGTCGCCGATGTAGACGGTGACATCGCTGCCGACGGTGACGGTGATGCGCTCACCACTACTGTCATGGCTTCCGTGGCACGAGCCAGGGCTGCCGCTGTTGCGAGATCACCGCACCACCCAGACCTGTAACCCAATAGCTGTACCGCCGAGGTTGGAGAGCGATAACCTCGGCGGTACTTGCATTTCTAGCCAGAACAGCCTTGCCTGTCACCAGTTCAAACTGTCAGGCCATTTCAATAAGCCGGAACCTCGATGAACTTGATGCCCTTTGCCGCGTCCGCGTCCTCAAGGCAACGCTTGAGACGGGCCGATACGTAGTTGGCCACATCTCCCTTGCCGCTCACCGCTGGCCGGAAGACATCGATGCCCCTCAAGGCATCGTAGCGAAACACCGGCTTGGCGATGTTCATCGTTGGGTGTAGGTCCTTCTCGCGCGTCTCTGGACGCACCCAGCGCGTCCGTTCGTAGTCCAGGCATTCCACCTCCTCGATGATGTTGAGGGCCCAGTACACGCCGACGTCCTTGCCCGTCTCATGCCAGATCACACGCACGGGGATAAACTGCACCCGGCCAACGGCATGGCATGCGCTGAAAACCGAGCGGAAGGCATCGGAAAACACATTCCACTGCAGCCCGCCGAGCAGATAGTCCTCGGCGGATTGGCCGGCGACATAGAATGTTACGTCCTCTGGCCACCCCACAATCTCCTTTCCCTTGTGAAGCTCATACTCATTGATGCCCCTAAAATCTTCGCTCACCAGGTACATGCCGACGGGGCCTCTGGCCGCCGGCCAGATATGGTAGAAGTATCCTGGCGCCTTAGGCTTCCTTGTCATTTCCACCAATCCTTCCCAACCATGTCTGGGCTGTTCACAACCGTGTTCTTGATCTGCTCATCGAACAGCCTCAAGAAGTCATCCACGTTACCGTCCGCTTGTTCGTCTATGCGCTGTAACGTTGTCAATGCCCACTCGTGATAGGCGTTGGCATGGCGGCCGCTGTGCGGCATTGCTACCTTGTTCCAGTCGCCGCCGAGATCTAGGCCGTACTTGCTGGCGATCTGCTGCATCGGACGCGTCCACTGACTGCTCTTGTTGGTCAACAAGTGGTGGATCTGAGTGGCCTTCTCGGTTGCTTCCTTGCCGATACGCTCAGTCGCTTCTTCGACGATCTCGCCGCCAACCTTGGCTGCTACTTCTGCGGCGTCATCGCCGTGTTTAAGCCCCTGCTGGACGACCTTGGTCAGCTTGCCCATCTTGGTGAGCTTGCCGCCCAGCCCTGCAGTGGCGACGTTCATCACTACGTTAGTGGCGACAGAGCTGGCAAGATCGAACTTCTCGCCCGTCACCTTGGCGATAACTGCATCTGCCGCAACATCAAAGGCAAGTCCTATTCCCGCTGTCACCCACCACGCCACGTGCCCACTGGGATCATTATAGCACACCGGGCTGTTGCGGGCGTAGCTGTAGCGATTCAGGTCTTGCGGGTTGCCCGCGTTGGGAAGGATCGTATCCGCCTGCGCGAAGCGTCCAACGACCGGGTCATAGTATCTTGCGTTGTAAAAGTACAGTCCGGTTGTGTCCTCACGCTGCCCGGTGAAGCGGTAGCTCGTCGGCATCGAGCCGGAGGTGTGGCGATTCTCGCCCCACGCCTTGTCCCGCTGCGCGGGAGGCTGCGCACTAGCGCAGTTCTCCTTGCCGCACCGCGCTCGTATCGGCGTTGATCGTCGTCGAGCCGAGGTGGTCGGCCAGCAGCCAGGAGAGCGTGCCGCCGTTACGCATCGCCACCCGAGCTCCGCCCAGGCTGTAGTAGGTCTTCGCGGTCGCGCCCGTCTTCTCATAGTAGTCGCCGATGTAGACGGTCACATCGCTGCCAACAGCGGCGGTGATGCGCTTGCCGTCGCCGTCGTAGCCGTAGGAGGCCGCATTCGTCCCGCCAGTGACCCGCGTCAGCCGGCTTTCCTCGTCGTAGGTCAGGGCGTAGGTCACGCCGCCGACGGTGCGCGTCGTCATGTCGCGGTTGGTTGCGTCGCAACAGATGCGGCTTCCTCTTGCGCGACCTATTGAACTTGTGGCTGCATAGACCAAGGCCGAGGGACATGGAATGAACGTGACCCCGGCCTTGTCTCCTGACGGCGATCAGACCAGCTCAACTGGCTTCAGCCCAAGGCCACGCCAGCCTTCGTCCAATATGAGTTGTGCAAATCGCCTCGAGATGAATATCTCGCGATATGCACCATGACCGCTGCCGAACCATTCGTAGCTCTGCACAGCGTCCGTGTCGGGTGGAAAAGCCTCCCGGTGAACATGCATATAGCCGCGCATATGGGGAGCATACTTGGTAATGCCACAGTGCGGGCAGGTAGCGTGCCATTCCCGGCCAGCGGACGCAATCAGCTCTTTGACGTTCTCATCGGACAACACCTTGTCAACATCAGCCAGACCAGGCGCCGCGATCAATGGAAAGACCAACTGCGAAACCACCGTCGAAGGTTGCTTTGTACGGTGGATCAGTGCATCGCACACCTCATAGCCACGGAATTCGTGCGCTTTGAGCGCCGTCACAACCCTCGGGGTGCAGAACACACCATAGGTTGCGAAAAGCGACATGAAATCATACCGGCCAAGATGGGGCTCCTTCTCCAATCGATACGGAGCCTTCTGTCTGTATCCCGCTCCGCACTGAGGACACGTATTGTCACGAGTGATCGCTCTCCAGTTCTTCGAAACGTTGTCTGTGTGCGGCTGTGCGTAGCCTTGCTCATGCACAGGAATGAGCCGGATCCACTCGGCCTGCAGTATCTCATCTGGTGTGAAGACGGTGTTGTAGACACTCCTTGCTTGTCCTGTCTGGATCCACCGACCTACAGCACTCCAGGCTGGTTCTGTCTCCGTGATGTCGAAGGTGACCAGGCCGCCCGTGGGCATGCCAGGGAAAGGCGATATCTTGTACTTCACACCGAACTCATCCAGAATCGACTGGAAATGCGGCTTGTCAGAGAGATCGAACCTGGCTCTGTGCCAGATTTCCATGGCTCCTCCGTATGGACTCAGAATCCCAACGCTTTTCGGGCTGCTTCGAGTAGCTCCGGGTAGTTCCGATAGATATCCTGGGCGGCAGCCCATATCTGTTCACGTGTGGCATTCAACGTGTGGAGTGGATTATTGCTGCCTGCGTATCCTATGGCTTGTCTCCAGAGATTTGTAAACACCTGATGCTCTTCAGCCGTGACTGCCACACTCGCCATCTGACCTTTGACCATACCCAGAGTATCAGCGAACCTTGCCTCGATGATATGGTGGGCTCGCAGCCCCGTGCCGCGGATGTCCTGCGCTAGTGTACGATAGGACCGGATGCCGAAATCGGCCGCCCGAGTAAGGGTTCCAAACCCCCGTTGAGCAGCGCCCGTCGCACCTACACCTGCTCCAGCAGTAAGCGCTTGCGCAGTTCCCACGCTACCAACAGCCATTCCGGCCACATCGGCGACCATGCCCAGTCCCGTTCCTGCAACTGCGCCAAGCAGAGTATATCGGGCGATCTTGCCTTTGTCAATGTCCGTTGTCAGGGCATCACGCAGACTCATGTTGCCAGACTGCAGATTGTGAACCACCTGCGACCCGTAGCCATAGCCAGCCCCTGCCAATCCACCCAGAACCAGGCCTAGTACAGCCCAGTGCCCGTTGGAATCCACATACTTGATGGGATTATTCAGGACATAGCTGTACCGATTCAGCGCCTGCGGATTTCCCGCGCCCGGCACGATCGGATCCGCCTGCGCGAAGCGTCCAACGACCGGGTCATAGTATCGTGCGTTGTAAAAGTACAGTCCGGTTGTGTCCTCACGCTGCCCGGTGAAGCGGTAGCTCGTCGGCATCGAGCCGGAGGTGTGGCGATTCTCGCCCCACGCCTTGTCCCGCTGCGCGGGAGGCTGCGCACTAGCGCAGTTCTCCTTGCCGCACCGCGCTCGTATCGGCGTTGATCGTCGTCGAGCCGAGGTGGTCGGCCAGCAGCCAGGAGAGCGTGCCGCCGTTACGCATCGCCACCCGAGCTCCGCCCAGGCTGTAGTAGGTCTTCGCGGTCGCGCCCGTCTTCTCGTAGTAGTCGCCGATGTAGACGGTGACATCGCTGCCAACAGTGGCGGTGATGCGCTTGCCGTCGCCGTCGTAGCCGTAGGAGGCCGCATTCGTCCCG